>JAAYIU010000107.1 GCA_012523265.1 Bacteroidales bacterium
CTTATAGTCTGTGCGAATCGGAGTATGTCGTCGAAGTGGAGGATGCTTATGGCTGCCTGCGCGACACTGCCATCAATGTAGAAGTGTATGACATGCCTGAGGTGGAAATTGTGCGCGATCCCGACGATGAAATTTACATCGAAAATCCGGTGGTGACCTTCTCTTTTGAAAACAAATCCATCGATAGCATTCAGATCATCGACTGGAGCTGGAACTTCGGCGACAGCACCTACACCAAAGAGGAAAATCCCCGCAAAGTTTTCGATCAGGTGCGCGAATACGATGTCTGGCTCAAATACACCACGCAAAACGAATGCATCGACTCGGTGTCGTTGACTGTGAATATACTGGAAACCACACTAAAAATCCCTGCTGTGATCACACCAAATGGCGATGAATACAACCAGTTTTTTGTAATCGATGACCTGGAAAATTATATTTCGACCGACCTTAAAATTTTTAATCGCTTAGGCAAAAAGGTCTATTCGTCCTCCAATTATCAAAACGACTGGGATGCGCATAACCTGGTTGAAGGTGTTTACTTTTATGTGCTTAAAGCAAAAGGATATTTTCGCACCGAAACTTTCAACGGAACCATCACCGTGCTGAGATAATTTTTTAAATCACAAATTACAAAAGTCGAAAAATCAAATAAATTATCATTAATAAAATTCCAATGACTCAAACCGCCCGGAATTTTGATTTTTGATAATTGGAATTTATTTGGAACTTGAAATTTGGAATTTATTTGGAACCTGGAATTTGGAATTTATTTGGAACTTGAAATTTGGAACCTGGAATTTGCTTTATACCTTTTCTCATGATTCACACAAAAGCAGCGCGAATAGTGCAATGGAAAAAACTCCAACATTATTTTTTAGTTTTAATAATTGTCTCGCTTTTCGCGGGATGTAAAAGCAGCACGGATCAGCAGCTTGTAGTTTTCCATGCCGGAAGCCTGAGTGTTCCTGTAAAACGAATTACCGAAGCCTACCAGCTGGAGCATCCTGAAGTGGGTTTTCTAACAGAAGCCGCTGGCAGTGTGGCGAGCATCCGCAAGATTACCGACCTTCACCGCGACTGCGACATCCTGCTATCGGCTGATTATTCCATCATCGACAAGATGATGATCCCGGAATACAGCAGTTGGAACATCCGTTTTGCTGCCAACGAAATGGCAATAGTTTACGCCACCGAAGCTGCCGACAGCATCAACACCATCAACTGGCCGCGTGTGCTGGCAAACGAAAAAGTGCGCTATGGCCGCTCCGATCCCGATTCCGATCCTTGCGGTTACCGCACAGTGCTTGTGCTCGACCTGGCCGAACGCATGCTGCACCAGCCGGAATTGAAGCAAAACCTCCTGGACAAAGACCGCCGATACATGCGACCCAAAGAAACCGATCTGATTGCTTTGCTCGAAACCCGTACGGTAGATTATATTTTTATTTATCGCTCGGTGGCCGTGCAGCACAAGTTGGGCTATTTGCTGCTGCCCGATTCGATAAATCTTAAAAATCCTGAGCTGGCCGATTGGTACGAAACGGCAAGTGTTGAAATTGTTGGTTCAGCGCCCGGAACAAAAATTACACAGCACGGCGAGCCTATGATTTACGGGTTGACCATCCCCAAAAATGCGCCCAATTCCGAACTCGCCATCGATTTCCTCGACTTTTTTCTGAACGCAACCCAAGGCATGCGCCTAATGGAAGAGGCCGGCCAGCCTTCGGTAGTTCCGGCGCCGGCCTCAGGTTACGATGAGATTCCCGTTGAGCTTCAGAAATATGCGCTGCCGCCGGGGTAAGGCGGCGTAGTTACTGACCTTACTATTTCTAAAAAAATGAAAGCCTGGATAAAAATCTTTTAATCACCGTCATCACTTTGCTGCTGCCTATATCAGTATGCCCAATTGGCTTGAACCTATTTTCTCTGTTGATGAAAAGAGATCAGTTGCAACTCCCGGTATTTGTCTTCATGGTGATGAAGAGGTTACCCTTTGTCTGGATGAACAGCGGGGAAAAGTGCTGGTACTCGATTTCTGGTCAACAGGCTGTGGCGCTTGTTTCCGCAAATTTCCTGACATCGAGACACTTCACCAGCATTATGCCAACGAAAATGTGGAAGTAGTTGCTGTAAATCTTTTAATGAGAAGGGATAATCCTGATAGCATTGTTGCCCTGACAAACCGGCTGCCTTATTCTTTCGGGCATTATTTTACCACCCGTCAAAGTGCCTACTCTCTGCGACAGCACTTCGGCATTCAGGCTGTTCCGCATTACGTGGTTATCAATCCCACCGGCAGGGTGATACACAATGGCCGAATGACAACCGAACGCTTAACCAGAGTAAATAATGCATACGCTATCGTAGATAAAGCCTTGCGCAAAGACGCGCAAAACGCAGCGAGATAGATTGCCATATTGCCGGTCATTTTGATTCATTTTAAATGCCCAGGCATAAACGCCTGGGCATTTCAATTTCAGGGATAAATGTCTGGGCTAAGGATTCATTTCAATTAATAAACACAAGTTTAGGGACAGACATTATTTATTCTCTTTCATCCACCATCACCGCGGCAAAAATTGTTTTCTTTGCCGACTGATATGCACCGCGGTGCTAATCGCAATTTCATTATTATTTTTTAAATCATAAAAAAACATGAAGAAAATTCTATTCCTGATTGCAGCCGTAGTGATGTATGGCTGTCAAAACCAACAACAAACCGATACCTCTGCCCCGCCTCAGCAGCAGCGCGACACTACCGACGCTACCAACAACTTCTACGACAACGAAGATGTGCATGCGTTGCAAACTAACACAGTAGCGATTTCCGGCGAAATTGCCAATCCCGGCACCATCGACTTTTCGGCGTTGCCAAAGCGCAGCATCATCGTAAAAGAGGCACTTCCTTCCGACACGGGCAACTATTTTGTGGGCGCTTATCGCTACGATGGCTATTCACTTTTCGATATCATCAATACGCATTATCCACAAAAAGCCAATCAGGAAGTATTCTCTCCTATCATCGATCTGTATGTGGTGGTTTCTAACGATCGTGGCGACAGTGCAGTTTTTAGCTGGGGCGAAATTTATTACCCCACGCATCTGCACGATATTATTTTGGCTACCGATGTGATGCGTATCGTTCCTTCCAAAACGCATGAGCTGTGGACACTGCCCGAGAAGGCCAAAATGGTTGCCGGTGCCGATCTGCTCACTGCCCGCAATATCGAAAGCCCATCCAAAATAACGGTACGTTCGGCTGCCCGCGAGTTTGAAGTCGAAAAAGGTATGTCGCCGATGTATTCCGACCTGTTCGAGGTGTATGTTGACGGCGCCAAAACCAAAACCATCAAGACTTTGCCCTCCGATATTGATCCGCTCACCTACGAAGCGATTTTTTACGGCCGGGGTCGCGGCATTCACAGCACCACGCCATTTACCGGAGCGCCGCTGAAAAAAGTGCTTGCCGATCAATGGCCGCTCACTGCCAAAAACATACAGCAGGCCTACCTCATTGTGGCTGCACGCGATGGCTTCCGTGGCGTCTTTACCTTTTCGGAAGTCTTCAACCGCAACGATCAGTCGGAAGTGCTGCTTATCCATGCTCCCGAAGAAACCGATGGCGGCGCTTTCAGGCTCTTCCCTGCCGGCGATTTCTTTTCTGACCGCGCCATCAAATCGGTGAGCAGCATCTGGTTTGAACATTTGTAAAAAAGTATATTTTCGATGAAGAAGAAGAGGCGCCAAATCGAAGGCTTTGAGCTGTGGCTCACACTGCTGGGCGGTTTGGTGCTTCTTTTTATCCTGGCGCCGCTGCTGAACATGCTCCTCCACTCGTCGCCTGCCTCGCTCTCCGAAGCGCTTCACGACCGGGAAGTTACCGACAGCATCTGGCTCACGCTCACCACGTCGATGGGCGCCACAATGGTGATGGCGGTGGGAGCTATCCCGCTGGCTTATGTGCTTGCACGGCGACAGTTTAAATTGAAGCGGCTGGTGCAGGGACTTATCGATCTGCCGGTGGTTATACCGCATTCTGCAGCCGGTATCGCCATCCTGGGGATTATTTCACGGCAGTCACTGCCCGGACAAGCTGCCGGCTGGCTGGGTTTCGATCTGGTGGGTCATCCGGCGGGCATCATGGTGGCCATGGCTTTTGTTAGCTTACCTTTTCTTATAAACGCT
Organism: Bacteroidales bacterium; assembly: GCA_012523265.1. Taxonomy (GTDB): domain Bacteria; phylum Bacteroidota; class Bacteroidia; order Bacteroidales; family 4484-276; genus SABY01. Next base: position 4,189 of record JAAYIU010000107.1, read on the forward strand.
GCGCGCGATGGCTTTGCCGAAGTGCCGGAGCGGCTGGAACATGCCGCTCAGAATCTGGGTGCAAAACCGAGGCAGGTATTTTTTAGGATCACCCTTCCGCTGGCGTGGCGCAGCATCCTGTCGGGGCTTATCATGATGTTTGCCCGCGGCATGAGCGAGTTTGGCGCGGTGGTCATCATCGCCTACCATCCCATGATCACACCGATCCTTATCTACGAACGTTTTGGCGCATTCGGACTTAGCTATGCCCGCCCGGTAGCTGTGATTTTTGTAGGAGTCTGCCTGCTGTTCTTCGTGCTGCTGCGCATGCTGGTAAAAGAGAGGAGCCGCTATGTTAGAAGTTAAAAATCTCTCGGTGCACCTCGGCGACTTCGCTTTGCGCGATATCAACATAAAAGTGGAAAAGGGCGAATACTTTGTTTTGGCCGGGCCGTCGGGATCGGGCAAGTCGATATTGCTCGAATCCATTGCCGGAATCTATCGGCACCAGTGTAGCGGAACGGTGCATCTCGATGGCGCCGACATCAGCCACGAGCCGCTGCGTCAGCGCAGGATCGGATTGGTTTTTCAGGACAACACCCTATTTCCGCACCTTACGGTACGCCGCAATATTGAGTTTTCGCTGCGGCTAAATATCAATAATGACCGGGATGTAAAAAGCAAACTAAGCGAGTTGAGTGGCCGCTTTCTGCTCGATGATTTGTTGCATCGTTCGGTAACAACACTTTCGGGGGGCGAAATTCAGCGCGTACTGCTGGCACGCACACTGGCCTCCGATCCAAAGATCATCCTGCTCGACGAGCCGCTCACAGGAGTAGATAGTCTGCAAAAAGATCTGCTGAAACGACACCTCAGGGCATTGCACCGCAGCGGGCTTACAATCCTTCACGTTACCCACGACTTTGACGAAGCTTACTCGCTGGCCGACCGCATGGCGGTGATGCATCAGGGGCGGCTGTTGCATACCGCTGCCCCCGAAGCAATGCTTTCGCGTCCGGCGGATAAATTCATCGCCCGGTTTTGCGGACACAAAAATTTCTTCCAGGCTCAGGCTTTCAATGGCGAGCGGTTGGTATTAGAAAATAAAATTGAGCTAAAGCTAAAAAATGATTTGCTACGCCAATCGTTGGTTTCGACACTCATCGATGCGCGGAAAATCAACTATTCAAAATTAAAGCCTTCCACCGGCGACAATATTTTTGAAGGAAAAATCCTGGATGTGTTCCGCTCGCCGCTTGGCCAGGAACTTCTGATAGACATTGGTATTCCGATTTCAGTAATTATCGACGAAAGCCTTTCGCATCCGTCATCACAGCAAATCGACAAAGCGGTGTGGATAGAGATTCCACAGGAGGCTGTGAAATTAATTAACAGAGTTTAAAATGGATTAATGAGACAACTTATAATTGATCCGTGCTGACGCGCTGCACCCGCTTGCGGTTGAGATTGATGATGGCAAAGATCATCACTGCGGCACTGACCCATTGCACCAGGGAGAGTTTGGCATCATTAAAAATATAATCGAAGATGATGGCGGAGATGGGAAACAATAGCTCGCAGATGGTGGCAATGATGGCTTTGATACGCTTAAGCCCGAAATAATAAAGGAAAATGGCTCCCGAGCCGGTGGTGATGGCGATAATAAAAATGATCAGCCAGTTGAGTGGTGTGGTGCGATAGATATCGACGTAAGTTCCCATTGTTATTACCACCAAAAGCATGATAACGGAAGTAAAGCCATACCGGAAAAAGGTGGCGGTGGTAAAGCTATATCGGTTCAGGATGCGCTTGCTAAAGACTGTGGAGCTGCCAAACGAAAACGATGCCAGCAGTGCGAATCCGGCCGCATAGATCGTGTCTTTTCCACTTTCGATATTGGGGGCATGAAACCCGAAAGTGAGGAAATACCCTCCGACAATGGCTACTGATGCCCAGCTGATGTAGTTTTTTCCAAGTCTCTCCTTCAAAAGTATTGCGGCAAGCGCAATTCCAAAAATGGGCTGAAGCTTCTGCAACAGCACCACGATGGTAAGCTGCTGGAAATTGACCAGAAACAAAGCCTTAACAATAGCCAGCGTACCGATGGCGCCACCAAAGATTGCGACAAGAAGCATGAAAATGAAGTCGTCACGCGAAAAGAGTTTCAGCGTACGATATTCCTTGTAGAGAAATAAGTTCATGATAAGAAAGGGCACCAGATGCAGAACCAGCACCACATAGGTGACGTTGAGGTTGAAAAGACTCGGGGTAAGCACAACGCCATCGAAGCCCCACAAAATGGCTGATATGCTCACGGCAATAGCGCCCAGAATAATACTTTTCTTTTCCGTCATCGTTCCTGTAAAGGGCGGCAAAAGTAAGAAAATAATCCCTCCGGGAGGCACCCCTGCCCCTTACAGATATTAAGCTTTAGAATAGCAGCGGCAAATTAAAGTTTTCTTTTACTGTTTTGTTGACAACTTTGTTGACAGTTTTGTTTTTAAACTTTTGCTGTGATCAAAGGGAAAGTGTTACTTTTAGCAACCAATTCATTCACAAAAACTCATTAGATATGGACATCAACGAATTAAAGCCTACCGAAATTTTTTCGGGCACTGCATGGCAGGCTAATCAGATCAGAGACATGCTCATGGACAATGAAATAGAGGCATTCCTGGGCGATGAGATATGGGGGATGGATGCACCCATCGAAGAGCCAAAGGGCATCGCAGGCGGAATAAGTGTGTATGTAGGCAAAGACCACCTGGCCGACGCCCGCGTGGTGGTCGACCGCTATTACCAACGGGATGGCTCCGACGACTATTAATTCCGCCGGGAAACCGGCACAAGATTGTTTTACCGGCTTAGATATCGGAGATCACTCCTGGTTATCATGGCTTAAATTTATCCGCCTTACCGTGTCGGGCAGCTGCTATTGCTGCCCTTCCATTTGAATGATGATCTCTTTCTGCTGATTGATGCGCTGGCGAAGGATGTGCAGATAGGTGCCATTGAGTGTGTCGGGGAAAAACTCATAAGACGATTGTGCCCAGCCAAGGGCAGGCTCCAGCAATCCCTCCATTTCGTTGGCTACAGCCAGATTAAACGACGCCATAGCGCGCAGGCTGTTGTCGGGCAGCGGCAAAACCTTGCGCCACCACATCGCTGCACCACTCCAGTTGCTGTCTTTCGCCTCTTTGTAGCCACGCCGGATAAAGCGATGCCCACGCTGAAAGATCATCCGTTGGGTCTGTGCAAAATGTGGGGAGAGATACATTCCGTAATTTATAGCGCTTTGCACTGCACTTTCGGTGAGAAGCTGCTGGCTGACGGCCATGCTCTCGCTGTCGGTCATATTGTACGGGTTTTTTACGGTCATGTAAAGCGTGTCGCGAATGGTTTTGCTGTCGATAAGTTTAGAAATAAAAGGATCTATCAAAAGCCATTTGCTCACCATCACCACCGAAAACTCTCCGACATCGCTGGCCAGGCTTTCATAATAGATATTATAGTTTACAATTTTGTCGACGGAGAGCAGTAAAACGACTGCTTCGGCTCCGGCTTCGTTGCAAAGTCTGCGAAGCTGACGCAGGTGAAATTCGGTGAAATAAGCGGCATCGGCGGGCAGATGCAGCGTAATGGAATCAGGATTAGCAATCTGAAAACTTCCGACCATTTCCACCATCTCTTCGAGCGTATTTTTGGCGGCAGCAGCCAGTGCGCCGCTGCGGTCGGTAGAATCGTAATACACCTGGTCGAAAATGTTGTACAATGTTCCGCGTCCTGCAACAGAATCGGCGGGGGTGTTGTGCACCAAAAGCAATGTTTGGTACTGATCGGGCAGGAAAAGCTCACCGGGTTCCAGCACGGTGATGGTAAAATACTCGTAGTTGCGACAGCCGGCCAACAGCACCACAATCATCAGTAGGCCAATTCCTGTTTTGGATATTTTTCGTGTCATGTCGCGGCAAGTTATTCTTTTGATGTGGGTTTTAACGTGCAATCTTCCGGAATGTTTTGCCTGTCGTCGCCGCCGCTGCACATTTCAGGCAATGTGTCTTGACACCCCTACAACCTCTTCATTTTCTTTACTACTTTTACCGGCCAAAAATTAACACTCAAAAACACTCCCGGATGAATTACGAAGCATTTTTTAAACTTACCTACGGGCTTTATTTGCTCACTTCAAAAAGCGATGGCCGGCTCAATGGCCACGTTTCTAATACGGTTTTTCAGATTACTGCCGAGCCGCCCCGCATTGCCGTAGCCACCCATGCCGACAACCTCACCACCGAATTTATTCGCAACAGCAGAGTCTTTGCCGTGTCGGCGCTGAAGCAGGAAGTCACGCTCGATTTTTTGGGCAACTGGGGTTTTAAGAGCGGACGTGAAATTGATAAATTTGAAAAAATCGGTCATAAGATTGGGAAAACCGGCGCTCCAATTATTACAGAGAAATGTATTGCGTATTACGAGTGCGAGGTGGAACAAGAGGTGCGCATCGGGACGCATGTGCTTTTTATCGGACGTGTGATTGACCTGGATGTGCTTGCCGGCGAAGAGCTGCCCCTTACCTACGCGTACTACCGTGATGTGATAAAGGGTGTTTCACCCGAAAATTCGCCTACCTATCTGCGCGAAGAGAAACTTCAGCCCGAAACGCTGCGCGAGAAACCTTCGCAGCAAGATGAGCGACGCACCAAAAAAGAACCTGCCAAAGCTATGAAGAAATACCGCTGCACCGTATGTGGCCACATTTACGATCCTGCCGAGGGCGATCCTCCTGCCGGAATTCCTCCCGGCACAGCCTTCGAGGATATCCCCGACAACTGGACATGCCCGATATGTGGCGTGACCAAAGAAGATTTTATTCCCTACGATTAGGGTTGTTCGTTGTTCGTTGTTCGTTGTTTGTTGTTTTAAAGAATTATTATCGGACGCCATTAATAAAAAAAACCTCCTGCATCGGTTGCAGGAGGTTTTTTGTTGTAAAAGTGATATTACCCGGTTTATTCGCCTGCCATTGCATCGTCTTCGGGATAAGCAGTGAGTTTAATGGCGATGCCCATCTCGTCGTTGATAAAATTATCTTTCAGGTTGCTAAACAGCGTTTTGGAGCCATAGCGCACGTTCCAGTGCACACGATCCAGGAAAAACTGATTTGTTTCGGCAGTAATCTTATCATCCATCATGGCAATGCGCGCATTGAAAGTAATGCTGCGGGTGGTATCTTTCATAGTGAGGTTGCCGGTTACGGCATGGGTTGGCACAATGTCGCCGATTTCTTTTTCGCCGTTCATCATGGTGCTTTCAAATTCGCTCACACCGGTGATGACGAAAGTAGCCACAGGATATTTTTCGGTATCAAAAAAGTCGGCTGACTTGAGATGACCGGTAAGCTTTGCGTTATCTTTAGGATCGGTAAGGTCGATTACATGTATCGAGTTGAGATCGATTACAAAATGCCCGCCCGTGAGCATGCCATTTTCTGTTTTGAGCATGCCCTCGGTAATATCGACTGTTCCGTGGTGCGTTCCGGTGGGTTTGTAGCCCTGCCACTCTATGGTGCTTTGCGAAGCGTCCATGGCAAAGGTTTTATCAAAATTGGCTTCTTTTAAATCCTGCGCCTCGCCGCTTTCGGTTTTCTGTCCTCCCGATGTGCACGATGTAAGAATTGCTGTGGCAAGCATAACTGTGAAAAAGATGTTTTTCATTGACATAATTTTATTTCTTATTAGTGATTAATGAGTTTGATTAAATTGTGAGCATTAAACTTAAACGAGGCTAATTTGTTCATCCATCATACCATGTTATTAATAATGTTTTTAAAGAGTTTTTCTTAAAGATACTCCTGCGGTTTTGTGTTTTTAAGTTTTAAAAAAATAAAAAATATGACCATTTCCCGGATTTTTGGAGTACTTTTGGCCGTCTACAGAACAAAAAAGTAGCTTTTATTTGATCACACCTAAGACCATCAACCCGTTTTTTTTAATTCTTTTCGCTGGCAGCGAAGCAACTCATGGAAAAAAGCTTTTCGTGCTATCCTTCATCGGAAGGCAACGATTGATGGAACTGTGAATCAATTATTTTAATATTAATAATCAAATTTTTAAAACAACAACATCATGGAAATGACCGAAAAAGTATTCAATCAGGCCGATACTATTACCACCAAAGAGAAGC
>JAAYIU010000003.1 GCA_012523265.1 Bacteroidales bacterium
ATACTATTACCACCAAAGAGAAGCAAGATCTGGTTGATTTTCTTTACGAACACCTCGACGAATACGGCGATAAAAAAGAACACATCGCAAACTGCATCGACTATGCAATGAATTCCAACCCTCTGGCCGGCGGCTTCATCGTGGAGATGCTCCACGAGGGTAAAATTGTTGGCGCCCTGGTGATGAACAAAACCGGTATGTCGGGCTACATCCCCGAAAACATTTTGGTGTACATAGCCGTAAATTCGGCCTATCGCGGCCAGGGCATCGGACGCAAAATTATGGAGCGAAGCATGCAACTGGCAAAGGGCGACGTGGCTTTGCACGTAGAACAGCACAATCCGGCTAATTTTCTTTATAAAAAAATGGGGTTTACAAATCCTTATCTCGAAATGCGTCTCTACAGAGATGGCAAACCTTCACGTGCCGATGATTAGTAAAACCCAAGAACAAAACCAATCTTTGCATTATCCTTCTGTAATAGAACTGAGCAAATCGGCGCTGGAAAACAATTTCCGTTTTTTAAGGGAATATTATGGCGAAGATGTGCGCATTTCGTCAGTGGTAAAGGCCAACGCTTATGGTCATGGCATCAGCCATTTTGTGCCCATAGCCGAAAGTTGTGGCATCGATCACTTTTCTGTTTTTAGCCTCGATGAGGCCGTACAGGTGCGCAGCGCCCTCAGGAACCATGCCGATGTGATGGTGATGGGATGGATAGACCCAGCTGACTACGAGATGGCCGTAGCCGACGAATATGAGTTTTACGTATTCGAACCCGAAGTGCTCCCATTGGCTATAGAAGCCAGCAAAAAAACCGGCAAAAAAGCTAAGATTCATCTGGAAATCGAAACCGGCATGAACCGCACCGGACTGACCTCTGTTGAGCTACGGGCATGTGTAAAAATCCTAAAACAAAATCCGGATAATTTCATTATTCGTGGCCTCTGCACCCACTACGCGGGCGCCGAAAGCATCTCTAACTATTTTCGCATTCAGAAGCAATACAAAAATTATAACCGCACCTACAAATGGCTGGCGCGGCAGGGCATCGTCCCCGACATCATGCACACCGCCTGTTCGGCAGCATCGGTGGCTTATCCAAAAACACGCATGGACATGGTACGCGTGGGCATTCTTCAATATGGCTTCTGGCCCAGCCCCGAAACGTTTATCTATTACACCCACGGCAACCACACCAATCAAAATCCGCTCAGCCATGTTATTAGTTGGAAGAGCAGCCTGATGAGTATCAAAAACGTGAAGTCGGGCGAGTTTGTAAGTTACGGAACCACCTACCTGGCCAAGCAGGATATGACCATCGCCATCATCCCTACCGGCTACTCCACCGGCTACAGCCGCTCGCTCAGCAATCAGGGACGGGTGCTCATCCATGGCCAACGCGTGGGTGTAGTGGGAATGGTTAACATGAACATGCTCATTATCGACATCACAGGAATAGAAGAGGTGAAAATTGGAGATGAAGTTGTTTTTATTGGCGATCAAGGCGAGCAGGATATTACTGTGGCTTCGTTTGTCGAATTTAGCGATCAACTGAACTACGAAGTGCTGGCGCGTTTGCCGCAAAATATCCCGCGTGTGATCGTAGAATAATGTGATCAGATATTACTGATAACAAGAAAATTAACAGATAAGAAATTTTAAAAAAAATGGCTCACATAGAATTAAACCGGAAAAACCTAAAGGAGAACTATACTTTTCTCAACAAAATGTTTAAAAAACACAAGATTGAGTGGGGAGTAGTGACCAAGGTTTTGTGTGGCAATAAACTTTTCATCAAAGAGGTGCTCGATCTTGGTGTGCGCGAAGCCCACGATTCGCGCATCAGCAACCTGAAGATGATCAAATCCATCGATCCGGGCGTACAAACAGTTTACATAAAGCCGCCTGCCAAGCGTGCTATCCCATCGTTGGTCAAGTACGCCGACGTTAGTTTCAACACCAGCTTTGCCACCATCAAAATGATTTCCGATGAAGCAGGCAGACAAAACAAGCTGCACAAGATTATTATAATGGTAGAAATGGGCGACCTGCGCGAAGGCGTTTTGGGCGATAACCTGATGAACTTTTATGCGCGCGTGTTTGAACTCCCCAATATTGAGATCATTGGCATTGGGGCCAACCTCAACTGCCTCAACGGTGTGATGCCAACACACGACAAGCTGATACAACTCAGTCTTTATGAGCAACTGATAGAGGCCAAATTTGATAAAAAAATAGAGTGGGTCTCCGGCGGCTCCTCGGTAACCATACCCTTGTTGTTCAAAAAACTCATCCCAAAGGGCGTTAACCACATGCGCATCGGCGAAACACTTTTTCGGGGCATCGATCTCTTTGAGGAAACTACCATACCGGGCATGCACGAGGATGTTTTTAAACTACATACCGAAATCATAGAGCTTTACAAAAAACCAAAAATTCCCATTGGTGAGTTAGGTCATAATGTGGCAGGCGAAACGCCGGAATTTGACGAGGCCGATTACGGCAAATCATCTTATCGCGCTATTCTCGACATCGGCCTGCTCGACATCGACCTGAGCAATCTGATGCCCGATGATGAAACCATCGAATTTTCAGGCGCCAGCTCCGACATGATTGTTATAGATCTGGAAAAAAATGAAAAAGGTTACAAAGTAGGCGACATAATATCATTTAGCCTTACCTACATGGGCATTCTGGCCATTATGAACTCTAACTATATTACCAAAGCGGTGGTGTGAAAATAGAGATGAGCGGTGAGAGAGGTGAGGAGGAAGAGCAACAAGATTCCAATCAAAAAAAAATCCGTGATTTGTTTTATTGTCATTTGTGATTTAAAGTTAAAGGGCAGGCATTAGGTTCAAAGCTCCTCGCCCATCATAAAAGACCGACTCCGCCTGGCGTTGGCGCAATAAAGCCCGACACTGATAAAAGGTTTACTTTTGTCCGCTTTATTGTTATTGGTAAGCTATGCCTGCAAAAAGAAACTCGAAAAAACCTTCGCCAACCCGCTACGACAACTATTTCCGTCCTGCGCTGCAGCTTCTGACCGTAGCCTTGCTGCTGGTGTGGCTCAGCCGGCTGATGTTTTATCTTTTCAACCTGCAGTATTTTTCACATTTGGATGCCGGCGAGGTAATGCGTATTCTGGCGCTTGGATTACGTTTCGACCTGGCCACGCTTTTCATGCTCAACGCTCCATTTATCTTCATGATGACCCTGCCGCTGCCGGTGCGAAAATACAAGTTGTGGCGCTTTGGCGCAATGGCTTTGTTTCTGATAGCTAATATTATCGGACTGATGGCCAACATCGTCGACATCGTTTATTTCAGGTTTACCTTCAAGCGAATGACCGCCGATATCTTTAGCTACACCGCCAACGACATCTCTCTGCTGACGCTCCTGCCACAATTTTTTAAAGATTTTTGGGCCTACTTTCCGCTTTTTTTTCTTTTTGTAGTAATCCTGATAATAGCCGTGCTACGGTTTAAAATCCGTCCGCTAAAGCGGAAATTTTATCCGTCGTTATATTATTCACTTCAGATTTTTGGATTCTTAGCAGCCATGGCCGCAATGATTATAGGTATCCGCGGAGGCTTGCAGCTCAAGCCCATCAACATCATCACCGCCGGCAAGGTTTCCGAAGCCCGCAACGCAGCTTTTGTGCTCAACACACCATTTACCATCATCAAAACTTTGCACCAGCAAAGCCTTTCACACACCGATTATTTTGATGAAATAACCCTTGAAGAGATTTACACCCCAATCATTCAGCCTGCTCCGACCGAAGCGTTGTCAAAAGGCGATTCGCCTGTAAATCTTGTGGTGATTATCATGGAAAGCCTCTCCGCTGAACATGTGGGTGCCTTCAACAAGCACCACGCGGGCTATGACGGTTTTACGCCATTTCTCGATTCGCTGATGCAGCACGCGGTGGCTTTTCGCGGATTTGCCAACGGAAAACAATCCATCGAAGCCATCCCGGCCATACTTGCTTCGATACCTTCGCTGCTCGACAAGCCCTATATCAATTCGGCCTACGCCGCCAATAAATTCAATAGTCTGGCGGATCTGCTGGGTGCCCGGGGTTACCAGACTGCCTTTTATCATGGCGGCACCAACGGCACCATGGATTTTGATGGCTTTGCGCAAATGGCGGGGTTCGACAAATATTACGGACGAACCGAATATAACAACGAAACCGACTTCGACGGGCAATGGTGCATTTTCGACGAGCCATTTTTTGGTTACTTCGCCGACGGTCTCGACGAGATGAAGCCGCCCTTTTTCGCCACCATCTTTTCCTTGTCGGCGCATCATCCTTACACCATCCCCGAAAAATACAGCAATAAGTTTCCGCAGGGCAATCTTAAAATACAACAAACAGTAGCTTACGCAGATTTTGCTTTACGCAGATTTTTCGCAAAAGCTGCCCACATGCCGTGGTATGGCAATACTTTGTTTGTAATCACCGCCGACCACACCTCCGAAGCCTGGCTGCCGGAATACAAAACCAAAACGGGCATGTACGAAATCCCGATCGTTTTTTATGCGCCGGGCTTTGAACTGCCCAAGCCTGCTACAACTGTGGCCGATCAGATCGACATCATGCCCTCGGCGCTTGGCCTGATCGGATACGACAAACCATTTGTCGCTTTCGGCCAAAATATTTTCGACAATGCCGATGGCATGGCTGTGAATTATCTCAACGGGGTTTACCAATTGATAACCGATTCGCTGGTGCTCGAATTTGACAGCAGCAAAAGCCGCTCGCTATACAATTATCAGCGCGACCGATTGCTGCAGCAAAATTTGCTAAGCACCAATCTGCGTGAAGCACACCGGATGGAACAAACCCTGAAAGCCGTCGTCCAGCAATACAACAACCGGATGATTGATAACCAACTGACGATAAAGCCATGAGCAACAACTCCACGAAAATAAAAACGCTTTTTATCGTCAATCCTTTTTCCGGGGTAGGACGCCACCGCAACCTTACGCAGATGGTGAGCAAGTTTCTGGATGCTTCTGTTTTCGATTACCAGGTTGTTCACACCGAAGCGGCAGGTCATGCCAGCAAGCTTAGTGAGGCGGCGCGCGATAATGGCTACCAGCTTATTGTTGCCGTGGGTGGTGATGGCACCGTGAATGAGGTGGCAGCTCCGCTCGTGGGCAGCAATGTAACACTGGGTCTGGTACCTTCGGGGTCGGGCAACGGACTGGCACGTCATCTCAACATCCCGCTTGAAACCGAAAAAGCCATCGCTGTTCTCAATCATCAGAAAACACGCTGCATCGACACGGTGAAAGTCAACGACCGGCTTTTCCTCAGCATCGCCGGGGTAGGCTTCGATGCTTATGTGGCGTGGAAGTTTGCAAGCAAGCGCCGGCGGGGTTTTTTTCAATATGCCCGCATCATATTACTTGCCTATTTCAAGTATCGGCCGGGAAAATATGTGTTGCATCTCAACGGCCAGCAGATTACCCGAAGCGCTTTGTTTATCAGTTTTGCCAACAGCGACCAGTTTGGTTACAACACCAGCATCGCCCCGCAAGCGCGCATCGACGACGGACTAATGGACATCAGCATCATGCGCAAAGCTCCTGCCTGGAAAGTCCCGTTTTTGTTGATTTTATTTTTTATGAAAAAAATCGACCGCACCAAATATGTCGAAATGCTAAAAACCAGTGAGGTGAGGGTGGAGCAAAAGAAAAAACACATTAATCTTGATGGCGAAACGGTAAAGATGGGACGGGAATTACACCTTGAGGTGATGCCTGCTTCGCTCAACGTGGCAGTGCCCAAGGTATAGTGGTTTCGTTGCCAATCTCCCGAAAAATTTCTTTCCGGTTAGGGTTTCAGAATTTTAACCTCAAAAATCGCCCGATAAAAACCCACATGCTCACCGCTCAATATTCACTCTTCTTTTACAACCAGCGTTGAAGCCATTTTTCGCCCACGGCTACCGCTACCACCTCGCCCTTGGCACAAAGCTCACCACCGGCAAACAAATCAGTAAGTATCGTGACGCGCTTTCCGTCGATGGTGCCTACGGTGGCGTGCAGGGTTATTTCGCCGCTAAGCGGGGCGGGACGGAGATATTTTACATTCAGCGAGGCCGTCACACAGCGAATGGCAGGCTCCGAACCCAGCGGGCGATTTTGATCGCGGTAGAGTGCAGCACTTGCGGTGCCTGTGCTGTGGCAGTCGATAAGTGAAGCAATCAAACCGCCATAGAGGTAGCCAGGCAGCGAGGTGTGATAAGGCTTGGGTGAAAATTTGGCCACAGCCGCATCGCCATCCCAATAACTTTTGAGCTGATGACCGTGTTGGTTAAGTCCGCCGCAGCCATAGCATTGGTTGAAATCGTCAGGGTAGTAATCCTGGAAAGCTCTTTTGTTCATAGTTCGATTATTTTCGGGCAAAAGTAGAAAAATTGCTTTGCTGAAGAAAAGACGAGAGGTGAGAGATGAGTGATGAGAGGTGGGGAAAATGCAGGTGGCATAATCCTTTTTTAACACACAGACAATCATGAATCATGGAAGCACATTACGATTTTTTTTTAGAAAATAATGCCGACTTTTGCCATTTTTGCAAAAATTTTAACTTAAACTCCAACTTACGCGGATGACACTTTCTGGCAAAAAACTTCTTATCACCGGCGGCGCCGGCTTCATCGGGTCGAACCTCATCGAACGCTTTATCACTCAAAACAACACAATAGTCTGCCTCGACAACCTGGCCACAGGGAAACTAAATAACATCCGTCCGTTTTTCGATCGTTCCGATTTTACCTTCATCGAGGGCGACATTCGCGACTATGACACCTGCCGCAAAGCTGTGGAAGGCGTGGATGTAGTGCTGCATCAGGCTGCCATGGGATCGGTGCCACGCTCCATTGCCGACCCGGTTACGCCCAACGATGTAAATATCGGTGGGTTTGTTAATATGCTCACCGCCACCAAAGAAGCCGGGGTGAAACGGTTTGTGTATGCGGCCAGCTCGTCTACCTATGGAGATCATCCTGCGCTGCCCAAAAAAGAGGATCAGATCGGACGTCCGCTCTCACCCTATGCCGTCACCAAGTATGTGAATGAGCTTTACGCAAACGTTTTTTCCGATCTGTATGGCATCGAGACCATTGGCCTGCGGTATTTCAATGTTTTCGGCCGCCGGCAGGATCCTAACGGCGCCTATGCTGCTGCGATTCCAAAATTCATCAAACTGCTCATCACATATCAGTCGCCCCATATATATGGTGATGGTTTGCAGTCGCGCGATTTCACCTACATCGACAATGTAATTCAAGCCAACGAACTGGCTGCTACCGTTGTGCAGAGGCGTGCCCTGAATACCGTTTACAACATTGCTTTTGGGGATGCCACTACAGTAGTCGAACTCATCGAAACGCTAAAGGAGTACCTGTCGGAATTTGATCCGCGCATAGCAAGTGTAGATCCTGTGAAAGGCGAAAAACGTGTGGGCGACATCCTGCACTCATTGGCTTCTATCGACAGGGCGCGCGATCTGCTCAGCTATCAACCGGAATATGATCTGCGCAAAGGACTAAAGGAAGCCATCCGCTGGTATTGGGAAAACCTTCAATAAGGAAGGTCGGGCTTTATCCACTCAAACATTTTGTAGTTCTCGCCGTCCATCCCAACGGCGTTGTAAACTCTGGCTGCCCGACGGTTGCTGTGGTGCATGTACAAACGGATTCCCGACACTTCCGGTAACTGCATCACCTGCTCTTTGATTTTTTCGTACATCATTCTAAAAATTCCCTGCCGGCGATAATCAGGTAATACATACACCGACTGCATCCACCACACCATGGCGTTGCGCCAGTCGCTCCACTCGTAGGTGATAAGCAGGCAGGCAATGATTTCCGATTCGTGGGTAGCCACATAATATTTTCCGCGTGATGGATTGTCAAAAACGGCGCTGACGCCCTGTTCAATCTTTTGAGGATCGAGTGCCAGTTTTTCCGTTTCCTGCGCCATCAGCATTTGAAATTCAATGATCGTCTTCTTTTCTTCTTCCTGGGCCGGTCTGAATAATATCTCTAAATCCATGATTTCTTAGTTTTTAAACTTCAGTTTGATCAATCATAATAAAGGCGGTTGCGAAGGCGTTAGTAGCAGTGTTAACGTAAGTTTAACTAAAACATAGTACTAACCACACTACTTGCCGACTCCCTGCCTTGTGCGGGGAGTCGTTTTTTTAGGGCAGCACTTTTCCCAAAGCTTTAGTTTTACTGCTTTTTTCTCCATTCATTTTTGAGATGGCTTTTTTATCGCGCAAAGCATCCCACAAAATATCGATGGGATGATACGC
>JAAYIU010000210.1 GCA_012523265.1 Bacteroidales bacterium
AATTTTCCTCACACTTTAAACTCCCCCGCCACTACCACCAGCAGCAGCAGAATGATGATAGCTGAAACGGCGCCGGTGTAAAATGCAGCAGCCATGCCGGCGGTGGCGTAAACCAGTCCGGTGATTAACGGCCCGAGGGTTTGCCCGAGGCGCAGCACCATGCCGTTTACCGACATAAAAGCAGCGCGGTACTGGGTAGGCACACTGCCGGCAAGTAGGGTTTGTATGCCCGGAATATTAATACCCATAGCAATACCAAAGATGGCCGCCGGGATCAGCATCATCCATTTGCTTCCGATAGCAGGTATCAGCAGCATGCTCACAATATAAAAGGTGTTGGCGGCAAGGAGCAGGGGTTTGTAATGGAACCTTGCAGCCAGCCGTCCCAGGTTAGGCGACACCGCAGCAGTAGTTACCGAGCCAATTGATAAAATGAGACCGATCTCCCATGCCTGTGCGCCAAAGCGTCCGTCGAGCAACAGCGGCAGGTAGGTAAGGTACGAGCCATACAATATTATAAAGGTGAAGACGCTCACCATGAAGAGCGCGATGACGTTGCGGTGTTTCAGATAGCCGGCCACGCCGCGCAGATAAGTTTTAAAAGGTTGCCGTGATCCCCGTGCCGGCGATGGCATGCGCAGCAGCACCCACAGCCCCACTGGCACAGCAAGCACGGGCAGGAAAAAAGGATAATACCAGCCCATCATGGCCAGCGCACCACCAATGGCGGGATAGGCTGCCGTGCCGATGCTTAGCACGCTGGCGTTGGCGCCCATAGCAGTGGCACGCTGGCGCCCTTCGTAGAAATCGCCCACCAGCGTAACGTTGATGGAACCAAGACTGGCTGCACCCACACCCTGAAAAAACCGAAACACCAGCAGCCAGCCAAAGTCGCGCGTAAAACCGCAGGCCACTCCGGCCGCGGCAAACAAAAACAGCGACGGCACCACGATGGTTTTGCGGCCATAGCGGTCGGCAAGCACACCCAGGAAAGGATTAAGGAAAATGCCGGGCAACGTAAACATGGTGATGAGCAGCCCCACCTGTTGATTGCTGATGCCCATCACCTGGCTGATGCGCGGAAACACCGGCGTAATGGACGAAACGCCCATAACGGCGACAAGCGTGATGGAGAAGATAATCTGCAGCTTCTCCTGAAATACCAGTCGTTGCGGAGGCTGTGACGGCATGGATTGCTTCTTTTCGTATCGTTGAGATTAATTCAAGACAAATTCCAAGTTGAAAGTTCCAAGTTCCAAATTCCAAATCACAAATAAATTCCAAATTTCAAAATTTAATGCCGCCGGTTGAGCCTGTCGAAACCTGGTTATTGAAATTTGATTATTGAGATTTATTTGGAGCTTGTTTCATTGTTTTTTTGGAATTTAAACCTCCTCGTCATGGCCATGACTTTAAAAAACCATCTTGGGAGTGGCTTGATTTGTCCGCGCTTCTTCAGGTTGAGGTACCAGCCCAGCTTTTTGAGCATGGGGATTTTGTGTGTTTCCACAAATTCTATCAAAGCGCCGTCGGGGTCTTCGATGTAGCCGAAATGCCCGGCTGCTTCGCCCATATCAAAACTATCGGAGCTATCGACGGTAAAAGCGTGGCCCGCCTGGGCACATTCGTTGCGCAAAGCATCCATGCCCACAATATCAAAACAAACGTGGATAAATCCCAGGTCGCCCCAGAGGCGGTCGTGATAAATTTTGCGCGGCGTACGATCCAGCGCCTGCACCAGCTCCAGCCGGGTTTCGCCCAGCAGTGGGCTAAAAGCGCCGACGCGTGGCGAGCGATGTCCCAACAACGCCCGGCGGTACTTTTCGCCGCCGCCATCGAGCGCCTGCCAGTCGTCAAAAACTCCGGTATTATCATAAATAATATGGTCGTAGCCCAGGATATTTTTATAAAAATCGATGCTTCGCTGCATGTCGCTTACGCCAATGACAAGGCCGGAGCTGCCTCCGGTGAGTTTTTTTTGGCGCAGCAGCCATTTGCTTCCCTGCTCTATCTGAAAACGATTACCATAAGGGTCTTTCATAAAAAAGTAACGGCCTCCGTCGGGGGCTTTCATTACCGGTGACAGCACATCGAGCTTTGCGTGCGAAAAGTCGGCATGTGCTTTATCCACGTCGGGTGATTTTATTTTACAGGCATAAAAGCCCAGGTCGCCGGGTTGCAGATGAAATGCCGCCGACACAGGCGTACGTTGTTTGTATTGCCAAATTTCAAAACCGCCACCACCTTTCATGTTGTAGGTAAGAATGGCATGACGATGCTGCGGAGTATTATCGGTATAACGCTGCATAAGCGCGGCCATAGCGGCCTCATCAAAAATAGCGACATCGTAACCAAAATATTTGCTGTACCAGTCGCGTGCCTGATACACATCCGAAACCCCGATGCCAATCTGCTGGATGCCTGCAATAGTCTTTGTCATGTTTGTTGAGTTTGTTTGTTGACGAGTTTGTAATAGAGTGCCGGCAGCCACCTTCTAATTCTGGCCATGACGATTTCGGTGCCGCCGATGAGTTTTTCTTTTTTCTTTTTGTTAATGGCTTTGGCAATTTGGCGGGCGCAAGCCTCTGCACTGATGCCGCCCGCCTGTCCGGCGTCCATTTTTCCGTGGCTGCTGCCATCCGCCTTGAGCGAATGAAGCGAAATATTCGTTTTCACCCTGCCGGGCAATATCATCGTAACAAAAATATTGTCGTTAAAATGCTCGGTGCGCAGCGTCTCAAAATAGCCATGCAGCGCGTGTTTGGCAGCGGAATACGACGAACGCAGTGGCCAGCCAAACTTGCCCACTATAGAACTTACCACCACCAAATGGCCGCGCTGCTGCCGGATCATCACCGGCAATACAGCTTTGGCCAAAGCTACAGTCCCAAAATAGTTGATCTCCATCAGCCGGCGCTCGACAGCAGCGGGCGTTTCTATCACCGTTGAGCGCTGACTGATTCCGCCGTTGAGAATAAGCAGGTCGATGGTACCAAAAGTAGCAACCACCTGCTGCGCCAAGTTAGAATAACTGCTGTTGTCTTCCAGATCGAGCGGCAAAACCAACACGCCGGCAGCATAAGGCTTACATTGCCGTTCAACTTCAAGGAGTGCCTCCCGGTTGCGCGAAGAGAGTACCAACCGGCCTCCCGCGCGCGCGTAATACAAAGCCAACGCACGCCCGATACCAGACGACGCGCCTGTGATCCAGATAGTGTTGTTGGTGGTTTTCACGGATGGAAATTGATAATGCGTTTATTTTCTGTTCATTTTCAGGCAGGTTATTGCGGTTTACGGTTTGCCGGATGCCGGCTCTTGTGCTGGTAACCGCTATGAGCCTGCGGTGGCTTGTATCGTGCCGGGCGACCGCCAAATGTTTCGGTACGTACCGGTGTTTCGTCGATGGTGCCATCGTCCGGGAAGGGATGATGCGCAACAACGTGTATCTGTTTGGCTATAAGCTTTTGTATGTCGCGCAGGTAGGGCTTTTCCTCGGCATCGCAAAACGACAGCGAGATGCCGGCAGCACCGGCACGACCGGTACGACCAATGCGATGCACGTAAGTCACAGGGATATTGGGCAGGTCGTAATTGATAACGTGCGAAAGGTCCACCACATCGATGCCACGGGCTGCTATATCGGTAGCCACCAATACATTGGTGCTGCCGCTTTTGAAATCTCCCAGGGCCTTTTGCCGTGCTGTTTGCGACTTATTGCCATAGATGGCGTCGGCATTGATATTGGCTTTGGCCAAAAGTTTCACGATCTTGTTGGCGCCATGCTTGGTACGCGAAAATACCAGCGCCGAACTTACCGGCTCCGTTTGGAGCAGATGCACCAGCAGGTTTGTTTTTTCTTTTTTATTAACAAAATAAACGGCTTGCTCTACTTTTTCGGCGGTGGTCTGCTCGGGCATAATGTCGATACGCTGCGGGTTTCCCAATATTTTTCGCGAAAGCGCAATAATATCGGGTGGCATGGTAGCAGAGAAAAATAGCGACTGGCGGCGGCGTGGCAGCTTATCGATAATCTTGCGGATGTCGTGGATAAAGCCCATGTCGAGCATGCGGTCGGCTTCGTCGAGTACAAAATACTTGATATGATCCAGCGTGATGAAACCCTGCTGCATAAGGTCGAGCAGGCGGCCGGGCGTGGCTACCAGCACTTCTACACCACGCTGGAGCGCCTGGGTCTGGTTGCCCTGTTTTACGCCACCAAAAACTACTGTGTGGCGGATGCTGGTATATCTTCCGTAGGCTTCAAAACTTTCGTCGATTTGTATGGCCAGTTCGCGTGTGGGTGTAACGATGAGTGCGCGAATGGCTTTGCTGTTGTTTCTTTGGGCACGGTCATTATAAAGATGCTGCAGGATGGGAACGGCAAAAGCTGCCGTTTTGCCGGTACCTGTCTGGGCGCAGCCAAGCAGGTCGCTGCCGCGCAATAATATAGGAATAGCCTGTTGCTGGATAGGTGTGGGTTGCGTATAGCCTTCGTGTTCGAGGGCTTTCAAAATGGGGTCAATAATTTCTAATTCTTTGAATGTCATAGTTTTTTAAAATTGGCGGCAAAGGTAGCGCAATTATTCGGTATGGGTTATCGCGGGGCGAAGGGCGGAGGGCGCAAGGCGCGGGGCGAAGGGCGCAAGGCGCGGGGCGAAGGGCGCAAGGCGCGGGGCGAAGGACGCGGGGCGTAGGATCAGCGCCATAGGCGCGACAATATGGTAGAACGAAGCATCAACCATAAACAAAAGCGCCATAGGCGCGACAATATGGTAGAACGAAGCATCAACCATAAACAAAAGCGCCATAGGCGCGACACCTTCTTCCGCACCTCCGACTTTCGAGCGAGCGTCCGCAGGAACTCGGAAGTTCAGCGCGGGGCGCAGGGCGCGGGGCGAAGGACGGAGGGCGCAAAGAGTTTACCAACGGTGACGCTTTAAGCGACGCCGTTGGTTTTTCCAGGTGTCTTCTTTTTACGAAAAACACAACAACAGATTTTTAATAGATTTGCCGCTCCGGCAATCACGCCTATGAATGCTTTTCTAAGAGGTCTGAAATACTTTCCGCTGGCCATCATTTTGATAGCCGAAATCGCCACTGTTTATGACTTTGGCTATGAAAAGCCTGTCTCACATCAGGTGGCATTGGTGTGGTTTTATCTGATGGTATTGATGGTTGGCGCTGTAAGTATTGCTGTACGTTATCTGCGTAAAAAATGGCGCCCGCCGCGCAGCGTATGGATTTTCGATGCAATACTGGTGGTTTTTTGTTCGGTATTAGTAATAGATATTCTCGAATGGAGCGATCTTAAGCTGGCGCAACTTCCGCAATGGACTTACCTGGCCATCATGCTATTGTTTATCCGGGAGGTATCGACTATCCGAATTAATTACAAAAAAAAATATGTGAATCCGGCGCAGCTTTTTGTAATTAGCTTTTTGCTGATTATTACTTTGGGAACCATCATACTTACCCTTCCCAACGCCACACACAGCGGCATCTCCATCATCGATGCCCTGTTTACCTCTACCAGCGCGGTGTGCGTAACGGGCCTTATTGTGGTGGATACCGGAAGCTATTTTACTTTATTCGGGCAGAGCGTTATCCTGCTGCTCATACAACTGGGCGGCATTGGCATTATGACTTTTACCAGCTATTTCAGCTACTTTTTTAAAGGGGGCGCTACCTACCAAAACCAGCTTATGCTCAAGGATATGGCCAATGCCGATAAGTTAGCGGAGGTTTTTGATACGCTGCGCAAAATCATTATTCTTACACTGGTGATCGAATTAGCCGGGGCAGTGTTTGTTTTTTTTAGCGTAAGCGAAACCCAGTTCGAGAGTCTTTCCTCGCGTATTTACTTCAGCGTGTTTCATGCTGTGTCGGGATTTTGTAATGCAGGATTTTCCACTTTGCAAAATAGCCTGTATGAAACGGGCTTCCGTTTTAATTTTCCGTTGCATCTCATCCTGGCCTTTTTACTCATCGTCGGTGGGCTGGGATTTCCTATTCTTTTTAATTTTTACACCTACCTGCGGCATCTTCTGCTCGACAGGCTGCTGCCGAAGCTTAGAAACCAACCGCCCCGACACAGGCCGTGGATCATTAATATTAATACGCGTATCGTAATTATTACCACCATCGTTTTGCTTGCTTTGGGAACGGTTTCGATTTTTATACTGGAATACAACAATACTATGGCGGGCTATAGTTTGTGGGGGAAACTGGTAACGGCGTTTTTTGGTGCTGCCACCCCGCGTACGGCTGGATTTAATACAATAGATACCGGCGCACTTCATTTTTCGACTATTCTGGTAGTAATGTTTCTGATGTTTGTGGGAGCATCGCCATCTTCCGCCGGCGGCGGCATAAAAACCAGCACGCTGGCGCTGGCATTTCTCAATATTTACAACCTGGCACGCGACCGCAGCCGCATCGAAATTTTTAGAAAACAAATAGCTGCCAACTCGGTACATCGTGCTTTTGCCATCATTACGCTGTCGATTATTAATATCGGAATAGCCGTTTTTCTTATCACCAGCTTCGACCCGGAGCTCGAGGCGCTGAGTGTAGTTTTTGAAACCATATCGGCCTATGGCACCGTGGGACTGAGCCTGGGAATAACAGCAGCTTTGAGCAGCGCCAGCAAGCTGGTGATAATTGCCACAATGTTTGTAGGAAGAGTGAGCATGCTCACCATCATGGTGGCGCTGCTGCGCCGGATAAAATATCTGAATTATACTTATCCTACCGAACGAATCTTAATAAATTAATTATGAAATACATTATCATCGGACTTGGAATTTTTGGTTCTTCATTGGCCGAGAAGCTTACCCAGGCAGGTCACGAAGTAATTGGCGTGGACAAAGTGATGAGCAAAGTAGAGCTGCTCAAAGATAAGATAGCGCATACCATTTGTCTGGATGCCTCCGACGCGCAGGCCATCTCTAACCTGCCGCTCAAAGATACCGACGTGGTAGTGATAGCGATTGGCGAAGATGCCGGCGCCAACATTATGGCCACGGCTGTGATGAAGCAATACAAAGCAAAACGAATCATCAGCCGCGCCGTAACGCCACTGCACCGAACCGTGCTCGAAGCCATGGGCATTACCGAGATTGTGCATCCCGAAGAGGAGACTGCCGACCGCTGGGCAAAAAAACTCAACGTAAAAGGTATCATCGATTCCTTTGAGCTTACCGACGATCACTATATTGTGGAAGCCAAACTGCCGGAACCATTTCTCGACAAACCTCTCGAAGAACTTAACTTTCCGAATAAGTATAATGTGCTGGTATTAAATGTGGTTAGTGAACACGACACCAAAGATAATAGCGGCATCACCAAAAAAATTCGCAAGATGCAAGCCATGGCAAATTCACAAACGGTGATAAAGGCAAATGACCTGGTGATTTTGTATGGCCGGATGAACGACATTAAGAGAGTGCTGCAAAAGGAGTGAATGGTTTGAAGTCGATCTGTAAATTTGGATTCAAAGTGGATTGTCGGCGTCTGACAGAGCGCATAAATTTAGAGACACTGACCTGTAATTGTTTTCAGTGAGTTACAATTTCCTTATCCCAAATTCACACTGTCGCCAATACATGTGTCTACTAAAATAAAAGTTTGCAGATTGTATTTTGTATTTTCAAGCTGATAAAGATATTTATGAGATTCCTCTCTTCGTCGGAATGACTGCGCGCTGGCGCTAATGGGAGGGGAGGCGGGATCGGGCGCTGCGCGCCCGATCCCGCCTCCCCCTTTCCATACCAATTCGTGTCATTTCGAGAGTTCACCCAAAGTTTTTGGGCATAATGAGGAAATGACAAAGTGGAATAGATTTCTCCCGGCGACACACCGCTTCGCTGTGTGTCTTGGTCGAAATGACATGGCTGCGATTGGGGGTGGGGAGAGAAATCTAAAATGCGACAATAAATTTACGGTGGGTCTGGAGTTCTGAAATTAACATACGTTTTTCATCTTAACTTCTGTGTCTTTGTGGTTTGTTTTTAATTTTCAACAGAATAGCGCATTTTTTTGCGAAAGCAAATTTAAGTATGCCTGACCTTGTCCCTACCCCATCGACACTTCGTCGGGCAGCTCGTTGACGTCGTTGTGGCGGTACGGGAAAAAACTCCTTAGATATTGACCGGTACGGCCAATACCATGGATCAGGCCGTCGGTGAAACGATTTTCGCGGAAGTAGTCGAGCATCTCCAGCTTTAGTGCCTCCCAAAACATAGGTGAGGTGGCCAGTCTTATCCCTTTATCGCTAATGACGGCAAACTTCCGGTTGCGCAGCGCCAGATAAAAAAGCACTCCGTTGCGGGATAGGGTTTTGTGTCCTACTTTTTGGTAAAACACATCACCGGCACGCTCCATTACGTCGCCGCTGCAAACCTCCTCTATGTGTACCACTATCTCGCTTGAAGTGTCTAACTCGGCGTTGAGCACTGCTTGCTTGATATCGTCGATGTCCTGCTCGCTGAGCATTAGCATTTCAGCCTGTGAATCAATAGGGGAGGTTCTGATCATAACGTCTATCTTTAATTCGATGCTTAACAATAAGTTTCGACCTGAAAAAAACAGGGCGTTGCCAACAAGTTAGGATGGTAACGCCTTGTAGAGTTTTTTATTTACAAAGATGCATTATAATATTTCTACACTGCGACGGATAAAGCGGGTAAGCTCCTCGCCGCGCAGCAGGTTTTGCGAAAGCAATGCAATGTCAGTCAACTGCCTGGCCAACTCCTTGCGGGCTTGTTCATCGGTTTCGCCGGCAATTTTGGCGATGAGCGGATGGTTGCTGTTAACGATCAGGTTGTAGCTGTCGGGCAGGTTGCCCATTCCCATCATGCCACCGCCCAAGGCCGACATATCTTTCATGCGGCGCATAAATTCGGGTTGGGTGATGAGCACCGGCAGGTCTTTCTCGCTCAGGTTGTCGAACATCACCGTGAATTTCGATTTATCGACAGATTCCTCAAAAACCGGTTTGATAGCCTCTTTTTGTTTGTCGTCGAGCTTGGAAGGCAGCTTGTCGTCGTTCTTTTTTATCAGATTCTCAATGGTGTCGGCGTCCACGCGTACAAAGGTGGTGTCGTCGAGTTTTTGTTCGAGGGTATTAATAAAATGATTGTCGAGCACGCCATCCATCAGCAGCACCTGATAGCCGCGGTCGCGGGCGGTGTGTATGTAGCTGTGTTGTTCGTCGGCATCGGTGGCATAGAGGTACACCACTTTTTTGTCTTTGTCTTTCTGGCTCTCTTTTATCTTTTCGCGGAACTCGTCGAGGGTGAAAGCCTCTCCCTGGGTATTTTTTACCAGGGCAAAGCTGCGGGCGCGTTCGTAGAATTTTTCGTCGGAGATCATACCATAATATATGACCACCTTGATGTCGTCCCATTTTTTCTCGAACTGCGGGCGGTCATTTTTAAAAATCTCATCCAGTTTGTCGGCCACCTTTTTGGTGATGTGGTTGGAGATTTGTTTTACGCGGCGATCGCTTTGCAGATAGCTACGCGAGACGTTGAGCGGGATGTCGGGCGAATCGAGCACGCCATGCATCAGCGTGAGGAAGTCGGGCACGATACCTTCTACGGAATCGGTAACGAAAACCTGATTGGCGTAAAGCTGGATTTTGTCGCGCTGGATCTCCAGATTTTTCTTCACCTTGGGGAAATACAACACCCCCGTAAGGTTGAAAGGGTAATCCACATTGAGATGGATATGAAACAGCGGTTCTTCCCAGTTCATGGGGTAGAGTTCGCGGTAGAAACTCTTGTAATCTTCATCGGAGAGGTCGGCGGGCTTACGTTTCCACAGCGGGTTGGTGTTGTTGATGATGTCGGGCTTTTCGACCTCTTGGTATTTGTCGTTGCCATCTTTGTCTTTTTCACCTTCCACTTTCACCTGCTCTTTGCGGGTACCAAACTGGATGGGCACCGGCAGGAAGCGGCAATATTTTTTGAGCAGCTCACGAATTTTGTACTCTTCCAGAAATTCCTTCTCATCGTCGCTGATGTGTAGAATTACCTCGGTGCCACGGTCTTTCTTGTCGGCTTCGAGCATTTCGTAGTCGGGGCTGCCGTCGCACACCCATTTTACGGGTTTGGTGGCGCCACCTTTTTTATAAGTGTTGGTGATAAGCTCTACTTGATCGGAAACCATAAAGGCCGAATAAAAACCCAGCCCGAAGTGACCGATGATGGCGTTTTGCTCGGCTTCTGATTTTGTCTTAAATTTTTTCACAAACTCCTCGGCACTCGAAAAGGCGATCTGGTTGATGTATTTATCCACCTCTTCGGCAGTCATACCCAGGCCGCGATCGCGGATGGTGATGGTTTTTTTCTTTTTATCCACCTCCACGTGGATGGTAAGATCGCCCAGCCCATCTTTGAAATGGCCGGTGCTGGCCAGCGTTTTAAGTTTTTGTGTGGCGTCGACAGCGTTGGAGATAAGCTCGCGCAAAAATATCTCGTGGTCGGAATAGAGGAATTTTTTGATAATCGGAAAAATATTCTCCGTTTGTACGTTGATTTTTCCTTTTTGTATCTCTTTCATAATTTACAGAATTACTAATTTTTGGCAGCGCAAATCAAAGGCTATGCCACCCACCGGAAGGCTGACAATATGTCCCCGCAGGTGGCAGGGCCGATTCCAAACGGTAACCCCGGCCTGCAAGGGTGTTTGCCAAGCGAAGCGCTTCGCTAAGGGTTTGTTACTTTGCTGCGAAAGAGCGCTCCCTGAAACAAATTTCATCTCCTTCAGCTAATTTGTATTCTTTTATAAAAAGCCGTAAAACTTTGTGAATGAAAAGCTTTTGGCAGGTTTATCAGATAAAAAACAAAACGATAAATTGCAATTTCTTCGGAAAGGTTGTCGGCAACAAGGAAATAGTTCTACTTTAAGCCTCCGAAAAGAGAGCACATTTATCCAATCAATACATTATTTATTATGATAAAAAACTGTTTTATTTTCCTGGCGGCGCTGCTTCTGACAGCCTGCGGCACCTCTACCGAACAGCGCTCAGACAACAACAAAGCGCAATCCACTACCATCAATCCCGAAGCCATCGAAACCATCCGCATCACCGTTACAGGCATGACCTGCGAGGGCTGCGAGCGGACTGTTCAGACGGCAGTGAAAAACCTTCCCGGCGTGCAAGAGGTGAAAGCTTCGCACACCGACTCGGTAGCCATCGTCGCCTTCGACACCACGCTGGTAAGCTTTGCGCAAATGCAGCAAGCCATCAACGCAAAAGGCTATCAGGCAAAAGATTTTGTGGTGGTGAAAAAAGAAGACAATTAATATTGGATGTTAGTTGAGAGTTGAGAGTTGAGAGTTGAGAGTTGAGAGTTGAGAGTTGAGAGTTGAGAGTTGAGAGTTGGGAGTTGAGAGAGTTGAGAGTTGAGAGTTGAGAGTTGAATAACAAACAAAAAAATATCCAGTAAAATATGCGCACCAACAGCAACATTGTGAAGAGAGTATGGCGTTTTTATTACAACGGATTTGCCTCGATGACCTGGGGACGGCAGCTGTGGCTGATCATTCTTATCAAGCTATTCATCATGTTTGCCATACTGAAACTGTTTTTCTTTCCCAATTTTCTCAAAACTAATTTCGACACCGATGCCGAAAGAAGCAACTACGTAATCGAACGCCTCACCGACATCGAATAAACGATACTACACAATCTTTTTTTTATAAAAATCGCTTAAAAACTAAATCAAAAGAGTATGGAAAATTTTGACTTAACCCTCGTCGATTGGTCGCGGGGACAATTTGCGCTCACAGCGATGTTTCACTGGATATTTGTGCCGCTGACGCTTGGGCTTGCATTTATCATCGCCATCATGGAGACGATCTATGTGCGCACCGGCGACGAAAAGTGGAAAACTATCACCAAGTTCTGGGCGAAACTTTTCGGGAGCAACTTCGCCATCGGCATCGCTACGGGCATCATTCTGGAATTTGAGTTTGGCACCAACTGGAGCAACTACTCCTGGTTTGTAGGCGACATCTTCGGAGCGCCCTTGGCCATCGAAGGCATCATGGCCTTTTTTCTGGAATCGACCTTTATTGCCGTGATGTTTTTTGGCTGGAACAAGGTGAGCAAGAGATTTCAACTGCTCTCCACCTGGCTGGTGGCTATCGGAGCCAACCTCTCAGCGCTGTGGATTCTGGTGGCCAACGCCTGGATGCAAAATCCGGTAGGCATGGCCTTTAATCCTGATACGGCACGCAATGAAATGGTGGATTTCTGGGCAATCCTTTTCTCACCCACAGCCATCAACAAATTTCTGCATACCATGGCCTCTGGCTACGTTTTGGCGGCAGTGTTTGTAGTCGGCATCTCTGCCTGGTTTCTGCTCAAGAAGCGCAACACCGTTTTTGCCAAACAAAGTATTGTGGTGGCATCGGTATTTGGCATCGTAAGCTCTGTGTTTTTAATATTTACCGGCGACGAATCGGCGCGAGAAATGGCGAAAGTGCAACCCATGAAGTTTGCCGCAATGGAAGCCCTGGCAGAAGGACGCACCAATGTGCCACTTATCGCCATTGGGTTTCTCGAGCAGCAGCCCACTACCACACCAGATGGAGAATTGCAACATGGCGATTTTGCTTTTAAAATAGAAATCCCCAACATGCTCTCCTACATGACCTTTCTCGACCCAAACGCCTACATCCCCGGCATCAAAGACCTGGTAAATGGCTACCATAACCCACGCACCGGCCAGGATGTGCCTTCTTATTCTGAAAAGATACGGCGTGGCAAAGAGGCCATTACCACACTCAAAATGTACAAGGAGGCTTTGCGCGCAGGCGACACCGAAAAGAAAGAAGAATATGGTGCGCTTTTCGACGACCCCGAATGGGTGGAGAGTACCTTCCGGTATTTTGGCTTTGGATATTATAACGATGACAACCTGGCCGGGCTTGTGCCAAACGTGCCACTGTCGTTTTATTCGTTCCATCTCATGGTAATCCTCTCCGGACATTTTCTGGCACTGTTCGTTGTGATGCTCATATTCGTCCTGCGCAACCGGCTGGAGAAAATGCGCTGGCTGCTTTATGTGGCTATCTGGACCATTCCGCTGGTTTACATCGCCAGTCAGGCCGGCTGGATATTGGCCGAAATGGGGCGCCAACCCTGGGTAATTCAGGATCTGATGCCCACACTGGCTGCTGTGTCGCAGCTCGATGCCAGCACTGTGCAGGTTACCTTCTGGCTCTTTGCCGTGACCTTCACCACACTGTTTATCGCCGAAATAAAAATTATGATTACTCAAATTAAAAAGGGAATGACGGGAGGACAATAATATGTTTGAATCACTATCACTACTATCATTGCAGCAATATTGGTGGATCATCATTTCGTTGCTGGGCAGCCTGCTGGTATTTTTATTCTTTGTGCAAGGCGGCCAAACGCTCATCTACCGATTGGGCAAAACCGAAATAGAGCGTAAGATGATCGTCAACTCACTGGGGCGTAAATGGGAATTTACCTTTACCACGCTTGTAACCTTTGGCGGTGCCTTCTTTGCCAGCTTTCCGCTGTTTTATTCTACCAGCTTCGGAGGCGCCTACTGGGTGTGGATGATCATCCTGTTTGCTTTTATCATTCAGGCCATTGCTTACGAATACCGAACCAAGCCCAACAATTTCCTGGGACAGAAAACCTACGAAGTATTCCTGTTTATCAATGGAGCGGTTGGAACCATCCTCATAGGCGTGGCTGTTTCTACCTTTTTTACCGGCAGCGAGTTTTCGGTCGATAAGCTGAATCTTACCAATATTTTCGGCACCGGTTCTACCACTATCTCGGCCTGGCAAGGGCCGGCACACGGGCTGGAAGCTGCGCTCAACATCCAAAACCTCTCGCTGGGACTGGCGGTATTTTTCCTAGCACGCGTGCTGGGCATCCTTTATCTCGACAACGACATCGACGATAAAAACATCAACCAACGCGTGCGGCGCCAGCTCATCATCAATGGGATTCCGTTTGTTGTTTTCTTTCTGTTATTCACCGGGCTTTTGCTCACCAAAGAAGGGTTTGCTGTGGTACCACAGACCGGCGTCGATCCACTGTTTTGGACGGTGCAGATGGAACCTTATAAATATTTGAACAACTTCCTGGCGATGCCCGTGGTGCTTATTCTTTTCCTGGTTGGCGTGCTGGCAGTGCTGTGGGGGGTAGCCGGCACCATCATTGGCAAATGCACCAAAGGAATCTGGGTAGCTGGCTCCGGGGCAGTGTTCACGGTTTTCGCTTTGTTTTTGGTTGCAGGCTTCAACAACACGGCCTTCTATCCATCCACCTACGATCTCAACAGCTCGCTCACGATCATGAACAGCTCTTCAAGTCATTTTACACTTACGGCCATGAGCTATGTGTCGCTGATGGTGCCTTTTGTACTGGCTTATATCGTAATAGCCTGGCGCGCTATCAACAACAAGAAAATTACTACAACAGAATTTGACAAGGAATTCCATTCCTATTAGATTCTCTGACTATTAAATAACTGTTTCATCTTAAAAAAAACGAACGATATGTACCTTTCACAAATCATACAGCTCTTACTCTGGCCTTTGGTAATCCTGATCACCTACTGGCTGGTAAGGTATAATTTGAAAAAACTTAATAAAAAACTGGCCGAAGACGGCGAAGAAGTGTAGCCGACAACTCCGGAATAGCGGCAGTCGCCAGAAGGTTGCTGCCGCTAATGTTTATAAGTTGTTGATAAAAATAAAGTGCACAAGGACGATTTTTTATGAAGAAAAGTCTTTCTGTTGCAGATTTAGTTATTTTTGCAACAGCCTGAAATCATAGATATGAGGAAGGTTGTGCGTTAATCTTTGTTAAGAAATAGATTTGTGTAAATTTCAGAACAAAGGTTATGTAGTTAAAAACAAATGCTTTAAGATTTAAAATCAGCATGCGGAACTGGGAAGAGAAAAAAATCAGTTTGCGATTTGGATATTAATAATTATAATTGCATTTGTTTTCCCTAAATAGTAACATGATTCGAACGAAAGAAAAATAGCACTAAAACAAATATTCATTTAAATTGAGATCATTATGAAAACGTTTACTAAATTTTGTCTTTTGGCATTCGTGATTGGTTTTTCAGTCTCGCTCACAGCTCAGAAGCTACCTGATAATCAAACAGGTAACACTGCTCCTGACAAGCTTGAACTGATACGCCAGTTGCACGGTCCCACAGCCCAGGTACCTTTAGCACCAGGAGGCTCCAAAGCTATTGGTGATGATTGCACCAATCCGCTGGGCATTACCATCGCCAGTGGCATCGATTTGCCAGTTTTACTGGAAGATCAAACCACTACAGGAAGAGGAAACAATTACGACAACACCTGCCTCAACGATTTCGACGGCGGAGAAGAGATGATTCTGGTGCTCGAACTGGCGTTCGACACCACGCTCACCTTCACCATCGATCCTGATGGCACACCTTATTCAGGCATGGCGCTCAACGAGCAGTGCTACGACAACCCTACTGCCACATGTCTTGCCGTTAGCACCGACACATACGGCACCGGTGGTGCTCATGGGTTTAGCATCGCGCTCGAAGCAGGCACCTATTATTTGATGATCGACACCTGGCCAAACGTCAAAAGCTTATCCATCCCCAACTTCAATCTGAACATTGCACCAACTACTGTAGTGCCCAACGATGATTGCGCAAACGCAATAGCCCTTGGCGAAGTGAATGGTAAATACTTTTCAACGGTAGAAGCCACGCCCAGTGTATGGC
>JAAYIU010000427.1 GCA_012523265.1 Bacteroidales bacterium
GAATGGATTCGTGTCCGAGCATTTCCTGCACCGCGCGCAGGTCGGCACCACCCTCCACCAGATGGGTGGCAAAAGAGTGGCGCAATGAGTGCGGATGGATGTTTTTGTGGATGCCGGCTTTTTCTGCCAACGATTTTACAATATAAAATATCATCACACGCGTTAGCTTTTTCCCGGAATTATTAAGAAACAGAAAATCCTCATGACCCTTTTGCGGCGTGATGTGACAACGGCTGTAGGTAATGTATCTCTGCGTTTGATCCATCGCCGGCTTTCCAATAGGCACCCATCGCTGCTTGTTGCCCTTGCCGGTGATGAGCACAAATCCCAGATCGAAATGCAGCTGATGAAGCGTCAGGTTTACCAACTCCGACACGCGCAGC
This sequence comes from Bacteroidales bacterium, assembly GCA_012523265.1. Taxonomy (GTDB): domain Bacteria; phylum Bacteroidota; class Bacteroidia; order Bacteroidales; family 4484-276; genus SABY01. Next base: position 384 of record JAAYIU010000427.1, read on the forward strand.
CCGCAGCCATAAAGCACCTCGATGATGGCGCGGTTTCGCTCGCCCTGCGGCTTCGACATATCCACCGCGGCAAGCATCTGTACGACTTCACCAAAGCTGAGTACCTCCGGCAGCGAGCGTCCTATCCGCGGTGTCTCCACCAGGCTGGTGGGGTCGTGATCCAGCAAATCCTCTCTTAGCAGGTATTTATAAAATGCACGAACTCCTGAGATGGTGCGGGCAATGGTGGCTGCCGAGCGATTGTTGCTACTCATCCAACCGGCAAAATCCTGAAGCTGCGTGGAAGTGATTTTGGCGGGATCGCTTCCTCCGGGCTGCTCTTCCATGTAGCTTCTAAACTGCTGGATGTCGCGTTGGTAGGCATGCAGCGTGTTTGCCGAAACAGATTTCTCCAGTTTCAGATAGATCAGAAAGCCTTTGATATAAACGTCCCAGTTCATTATTTTTTGGAAACAGATGCTTTTTTATTAAAATACAGCCATCATCCGATTTGCTACGCAACGATTAACATTTGCATTTGCCATGGCAAAACTATTCAAATATGGCATCTCTTTTAATCTGTTACCCGGATAAGGAAAGGCAGGAATGAAATGCTCACCTCGCGGTTGCTTACCTTTTTTGTAGCGGTGGCGGCAAATTACACACTTCCAAAGAAGATGGCGTTATAAACATAAATGATAAAGTATAAAGAGCATCCGTAACTTTAATGACCAGCAAGCCGCCGACAGAGTTGAAAAGAGTTGTGGGAGTAATCCGGCATTAGTCGCCACATTAAAAACAAAAAAAGCTAATCTCTGTGTAGTGATCAGCTTTTTTTTATTTGTTTTAAAACAAAAGATTATTCTTTTGAATATTCAAATTGGTTGGATTCCGGGTTTTTTGCACGTACCAGGAAGCCGTCTTTGGCAAGTTTAGCCAGTGTTCCCGAAAGATCGGTGCTTTTGTAATCGTAGTTATACACCTTCTGGCAATAGTCTACCACATCGCCAATGGTGCGCTTGTCGGCAAAGAAGTTATTGTCGACCAACTGCTTCAATATCATACTTGGCCCCGGACGATCGGTCGATCTTTTGCGTGGCTTTTTGGCTACTGGCGCATCTGTTTTTACTTTCCGCGGACGACCAGGGCGCCTTTTTACTACAACGGGAGTTTCCGTTGGTTGCGTTGGTTGCGTTGGTTGCGTTGGTTGCGTTTGATCTGTTGATTCTGATTCTGATGCCGGAGCTTCAGCGGGTACAGTTGTAGCCCGTGCTTTTCTCTCTTTAGCGGGTGGAGCTGCTAATGCTTCAAGACCCTGGCTGCTAAAAAGTAATTCGATAAGTTTTAACTGTACGGCTTCTGATTGAAACTCATTAATAATTTTCGCGAGTTCCTTTAGTTGCTCGACTGTCTGGGTGAAATCTCGTATCATATCCCGATTCTTTATTAGTGTTGGTTAATATTAAGATTGTTATTAAAAAAATATCCGTTGTTCTCTGACTATTTAAATCTCAACTTTTTAGAACGGTGCAAATATAAACCATATTTATATTACCCGGTTTTTTTTGTTGAAACTCAACGCGCTTTGGTTTTAATATATTTTATCTAAAGGTGCAAATAATCTCTGACAATGCGATAAATGTAAGCCTCCTAAAGGTTTTGCAGACGTTCTGTTTGTCAGAAAATGTAAGCGGGCCGGGTGTATGGCTATATTTTAATCTGCCCAAAATTATAATAGTTGTAACTTTTTTGGCAGGTGTTCGTTTTAGGATGTAAGTTGCAACAAACGCACAACGCGAATGACAGTAAAGGAATACAATCGTGCAGTAGATTTGTTTTCTGACGGCATCTTCAGGTTTGTCCTAAAGAGCATGCCCGAGCAGGAAACCGCCAAAGATATTGTGCAGGAATCCTTTGTGCGGCTCTGGGACAAATATCATGGAATAGATTTTGAAAAATGCAAATCGTACCTTTTCACTACTGCCTATCATTTGATTGTGGATATGGTGAGAAAAAACAAACATAAGCAGATGTATCTCAAAAGTCAGGCGCCCGATCCGGTGACTTACGACGAGTTTACCGACCTGAAAAGGGTACTCGATGAAGCGCTGGAAAGATTGCCGGAGATACAACGAACAGTGGTTCTTTTGCGCGACTACGAAGGATATTCCTATGAAGAAATTGGTGAGATAACGCAACTGAACGAATCGCAGGTGAAGGTGTACATTTATCGTGCACGCAAGGCGCTGAAGTCCTATATTGTAAATGTGGATGTGGTGATTTAATGAAAGGAGAACCTATGCAGATAAACCAAAATAATTACCCGGCCTGGTTTCTCGATTATTGGGATAACGCTCTTGATGCTTTGCAGCAACAAGAGCTGGCTGCTTTTTTGCAAAATTACCCCGACCTGCACGACGAGTTTTTGGAATTTAAAGATGCTGCCCGCTGCACCCTCACGCCCGACGATGTGGTGGTTTATGAGCCGAAGCGAAAACTGAAAAAGAAAGAAGTTCTTTCTACCGAAAACATCCACCAGGATAACTATGAGGATTTTATCATCGCGCACCTGGAACACGATCTGGACGAGAAACAACAAACGGAATTTGCCTCTTTTACAGCGCTCAATCCCACGCTCGAAAACGAGATTCGTGCTTATCGGCACACCTTTCTCAACGCAGCGGATCAGGTGAGTTTTCCGGACAAGCAAAAGTTGAAAAAATCTGTTTCATTGGTGCCTCCGCGTCATTATATAATATCCGCTTTGTCGATAGCGGCTTTGTTGGTTTTGGTTTTGATGATTACCAACAGTTTGTTTCGGCAGCCGACTGAGAATTCAATAACAACAGCGAGTAACGAAATAGCTTTGCAACCTCTGCCTCCGCAGGAAAATCCTGTGATTCAGGTGGAAAAATCAGCAGAGGATGTTTCTGTTAATTCAGCTGTCGTTGACGCAAAACAGATGACCGCCCGCACATCTCCACCTTATGATAAATCTGATAAATCAAACGCAAAAACTAATTCCATTTTGCCAGCCAGAGAAAGTTTGCCACCGCCAACGCCTGTCGAAAGGGTGCAGTGGGATTTGGAGCACCAGCTTGCAGCAAATCAAATCCTTGATTATCGCACCGAGGTCACGCAGGCTTTCGAGTATATGCTGCTCCGCGATGCCCGCGCCGCGCAGACGGAGCCATCAGAAAGTATTCTGGCGCGTATCGCCGGTAGTATTGTCGGCACTCTCTTCGACAATGCTGATCTGCAGCAGCAGAATCCATTGCTTGCCACACTGACTCAAAACCACAGGCAGCTTCTGATGGACATCAAGGAGGATATGCCTTTGCTGGATGCTGCCACATACCTCGATGCTGATGAAAACTATTTTGCCCTAAGCGAAAACTTTAGCATTCGTATTCGCAAAGCACCCAAAAATGAGCGGTAGGTGGGATGATGAAAATAGTTGATTTGTCATTTTTGTCTCCCCCGTCTTTCGCTGGGATTGCCGAAGGCAATCCCAGCGAAAGACGGGGTGTTAACAACGCTTCATTTCAAACCCAGGCCTGGGCTATGGAATTCATAAATGCCTGGGCTATGAACTTGAGCGCAGCGAAATCCCGAGAGCTTTGCGATCCGGAAACCGAACACCCAAATATTCACAATCATCTTACTTCATCGCCTTCATCATCGCATCTGCTAACGCTGAAGCGCCCTGATAGATTTGCCGTATGTTGGCGTCGAGCATGTAGCATGGCGTAGTGAAGAGGTTGTGATCGTCGTCGTAAACCACTTCGCCATGGGTAGTCTCAACATGTCGGCTGCCCATTTTTTCGACGTTGTCGATGGTCTCATCGTCGTCGCCGACGGTGATGGTTACCTTGCCCAAAACTTTGCTCAGCAGCACCGGCGAGATACACAGCGCCCCGATGGGTTTTTTCTGCTCGTGCATGGCGTTGATTGCCTCGGCAACCTGTGGATTTACCGAACAATCGGCGCCCTTAAAGGCAAAGTCGCACAGGTTCTTGGCTACTCCAAAGCCACCCGGAATTAGCAGCGCGTCGAAATCATCGGCCGAAAAATCGTCCAGACTTTTGATCTGTCCACGCGCAATTCTTGCGGATTCAACCAGGACATTTCGCTTTTCGTTCATCTCTTCGCCCGTGAGATGATTTACCACATGATGCTGCTCTACGTCGGGTGCAAACAGTTGATAGCTGCCGCCCTGCTGCATAATGGCAAGCATCGAAAGGGTAGCTTCATGGATTTCGGAACCATCGTAAACGCCGCTACCAGCCAGGATCATTGCAAATTTTTTCATCGTGTTTAATTTTTATGATTCAATTATTATTAAAACCAATGTAACAAAAGTTTGTTTGAGTAGGCAAATGTATAAGAATATGAAAGGAAAAACAATTTTAATTACCGGTGCTACCGATGGCATTGGTAAACAAACAGCAACGGAACTGCACAAAAGTGGCCATCATATTATCGTGCATGGGCGCACCCAGGCCAGTGCTGAGCGTGCTGCCAAAGAAATAGCCGGTACTGGTGGTGATGAAAAAATCGACGTCGTCTCCGCCGATTTTGGCGACCTCGCACAGGTGAAAAAAATGGCACTGGCGATTTCGGGAAAATATGACAAGCTGGACGTTTTGATTAACAATGCCGGTATTTATCAAAACCGATTTCAGCAAAGTGCGCAGGGTTTCGAGTTGACTTTTGCCGTAAATCATCTGGCGCATTTTATGCTCACGTTGTATTTGCTGCCGCTTATCATACAGGCACAAAATGGGCGTATTGTTAACGTGGCTTCCATGACGCATGCTACTTCTCTCAATCTTGATTCCATCAACGACCCGCAGCATTTCGGCGGGCACAGCAGCTATGCCCGATCCAAGCTTTGCAATTTACTTTTTAGCAATTATCTGGCGCGTGAAGCTGCCGGCCTTTTTACGGTTAATGCCTTGCATCCGGGCGTGGTCAGCACCAAGTTGCTTGCAAAGGGATATGGCATGCAGGGCATCGATGTAGAGCTAGGCGCCGAAACTTCTGTTTTCCTGGCGCATGCCCAGGAGGTGGAAAATGTTACCGGGAAATATTTTGTCGATAAAAAAGCCCGTCATCCTGCAAAAGTAGCTGGTGATGAAGATTTACAAAAAGCGCTTTGGAAGAAAACTTTGGCAATAACACGGCCTTTCCTGCCATCGCCCGATCATCATCCTATACTCCAGAGGCTGATGCAGTTAGCTTAACACCACAAAGCTACCTGCGCATTTGTGTTAGCAACTTTTTTTTAAAACTTCAAAATTCATTAGATTGTTAATAAATATGCTTTTCGCAAATTTTGCGTTAGCTGATGAATTACAAATTTGTAAATTGATTTTTAACTTTTTAATCGTACTATTTTAGATGAAAAATACTGTCTTACTACTTTTGTTTTTATTCGCATTCACTTTTCACGTCAGCGCGCAGAAAACTGCCATCACCGCTGCTGAGATACAGGAACACATCAACTTTCTCGCTTCCGACGATCTGGCCGGACGTTATCCCGGCACCCCGGAAGACGCTGCTGCGGCAGCCTACATTCGCAACCAAATGTCGGCTGCCGGGGTGCAACTGATGGGAGAGAATGGTTATCAGAATTTTGACCTCATCACCGATGTTGCCCTGGGACGCAGCAACCGCCTGAGCATTGGCGCGGATGTGTATTTGGTGGAAGAAGACTTTATGCCGCTGCCATTCACCTCCAATGCTGCACTTTCGGCTGCTCTTGTTTTTGTGGGGTATGGATTTGAAATTGAAAACGACAGCATCCGATGGGACGATTATGCCGCGGCTGATGTATCGGGCAAATGGGCGGTTGTGTTGCGCGGCGCCCCTGCCATCGAAGGCTGGGATGGCGTGTTTCAGGGAATGGTCGGCGAACGAATGAAAGTGCTCACAGCCCGCGACAAAGGCGCTGCCGGCGTAATTTTCGTTAACGGTGCCGAATTCGACAGCGACGACCAGTTGCTGCGCCTTACCTACGACAAAAGCTCCGCCACTGCCGGCATTCCTGTGTTGCAAATGAAGCGCAGCATCATCGACAACGTTATGATCCCCGTGGCCGATTCGGTAGCGGTAATCGAACGACAGATAAAAGAACAGAAGTCGCCTGTGGTTTACAAATTGCCTGTGTCGGTTTCGGCCATGCTTGAGGTGCAGCAAAAAGTGGCTACCACACACAATGTGGTAGGGTGGCTCGAAGGAACCAACCCGGCGCTGAAAGATGAATGTGTGGTGATAGGAGCACATTACGATCATCTGGGAATGGGTGGCCCCGGCTCCGGATCGCGTGCCATCGACACGGTGGCCGTACACAATGGCGCCGACGACAACGCCTCCGGAGTGGCTGGCTTGCTCGAACTTGCCCAATATTTCGCTGACCGCAAAAACCGCCCCGAACGAAGTCTGCTATTTATAGCTTTTGGCGCCGAAGAAATGGGACTGATAGGTTCCAAATATTTTGTCGAAAACCCACTGATCGACCTCAGCAAGATAATGGCCATGATCAATCTTGATATGATCGGGCGTTTAAAAGACCACCGCACGCTAAGTGTTGGCGGCACCGGCACATCCTCGCGCAGCGAAGCCATCCTTGATGACCTTGCCAAAGCATCAACACTCAAAATGCAATATTCCAAAGAGGGCTATGGCCCTTCGGATCATGCTTCGTTTTATGGAAAAGATATTCCTGTATTTTTTATCACTACCGGTGCCCACGACGATTATCATACCCCGCGCGATCGTGCCGAACTGATCAATGCCGAAGGCGAAGCGGAGGTGGTAGCCTTTACTGCCGACTTGGCTGTGGCGCTTGCCAATAACCACGAGCGGTTGGTTTTTATGGAAGCCGGCCCCAAAGAGCGCCAGCGGCATGGTTACAACTTTAAAGTCACGCTTGGCATCATGCCCGACTTTGCCGGGTCAGGCAACGATGGGTTGCGCGTGGATGCCGTGCGCCCCGACGGCCCGGCACATGCCGGCGGATTGCTGAAAGGTGATAAAATTGTGGCCATAGAAGGGAAACCTGTCGGGAATATCTACGACTACATGGGGCGGCTTAAAAGCCTGGAAGCCGGACAAATTATCACCGTGGACGTTATGAGAGCCGATGAAAAAATGGTCTTTCTCATCCCGCTGTAATTGAATTATCAAAAAAATTAATAAACCAAAAAACAGATTGATGTATGGCAAATTTCAATGAGATTATTAATTCGCCAAAGCCTGTGTTAATCGACTTTTCGGCTGAATGGTGCGGTCCCTGCAAAATGATGGGGCCTATACTCAAAGAGGTGGCTGCCGAGATGGGTGAGCGTGTTCGCATAATCAAGATCGACGTGGATAAAAATCCCGCTGTAGCGCAAAAATACCAGGTGATGAGCGTGCCCACGCTGATGGTGTTCAAAAACGGACAATCACTTTTCCGCCAGGCGGGCGTGATGCAGGCCCGTCCGATCATCGACATGCTGAGCAAGATGCTCTGACGATCCCGATTCCAAAGACTTTAGGATTATCGTCAAGTTTTTCTAAAATTTTGTAATCAGGTGGTCACTAACCACGGCCTTTAGGCCGGGGACAAAAAAGCAAAAAAACCAGCGGGCTTTAGCCCAAAAAATTACAATGTTATGATGAGTTCACAATAGGACGCTGATATAAAAGTGCTTTGAGCAGATGTCCTCTGCCGCTTCACCCCCCAGCGTTGCTTTCCGAAAAAAAAGCTGTTCTTTGCAGTTGCTAATTTTTGTTGCATGTTAGAGATATTTCAAGAGACGGTTTTTGGGAAGTTTATCAGGTTTGGGATCGTTGGCTTCTCGGGGCTTATCGTCGATTTTGGCTTTACCTGGCTCACCAAAGAAAAACTGAAGGTCCAGAAATATGTTGCCAATGCCATTGGTTTTACGCTGGCAGCTACTTCCAACTATTACCTGAACCGTGTGTGGACTTTTCAGAGCCAAAACCCTGAGATCGCCATAGAGTTCTCACAATTTCTGCTCATCTCCATCATTGGTCTGGCCATTAATACACTCATCCTGTGGCTGATCGTCACCCGTTTAAAATTCAATTTTTATCTCTCAAAAGTCTTTGCTATCCTTGTGGTGACGATGTGGAACTTTTTTATGAATCTCTACTACACCCTTGCGTAAGCATACTAAAACACATAAGCGACGTGTCCCTCAGATTAAAAACAACACACAATCCTGTTGCGATGAATAATATGATAAAAGGCCTTTTGATTTTGATGCTGGTGGTAATTGCCAATGCCAATGTTGCAGGGCAGACAAAAAAGATTCTTTTTCTGGGGAATAGCTACACGGCAGCAAATGATTTGCCGAAGGTGGTTTATAATCTTGCTTTGTCGTTTGACGACACCATTTATTACGACAGCAATACGCCGGGTGGCTACAGGTTGATGAATCATGCAACCGATGCCACGACTCTTGCGAAAATCAGAGAACAGGATTGGGATTTTGTTGTTGTTCAGGCGCAAAGTCAGGAGCCTTCCTGGCAGCCTTCACAGGTGGCTAAAGAAGTTTTGCCCTATGCAGCCACTTTGAACGATTTTATAAAATCGAACAATGCGTGCACCGAAACGGTATTTTATATGACCTGGGGACGAAAGTACGGCGACAAGCAAAATTGCCCGGCATGGCCGCCGGTGTGCACATACCAAGGAATGCAGGAGCGGCTGATGACCGGCTACTATAGCATGGCCGAACAAAACAACGCAACGCTTGCTCCTGTCGGGCTGGCGTGGAAACAGGCTATGGATAATGACCCCGACAGCCTTATCAATCTGTTCTCAGCCGATAACAGCCATCCATCGGTGTCGGGAACCTACCTGACGGCCTGTGTGATGTATGCCACCCTGTTCCGAAAGTCGCCGCTTGGCGCGAAATATTTTGCGGGCCTTTCCGAAAACGATGCGCTGTTTCTGCAGCAGGTTGCCCGGGATGTGGTGCTGAATGAAACCTATAACTTTACTTTTTTCGATACCTGCACCAGCATCAATTATGACCTGACCTGGGGAAGCTGGTTCGACAAAGGCAACATCGCTTTTGCGGGATTTTCATGGTTGGCTGATGGCGCCATCCACCACTTTATCGATAACTCTTTAAATGGCGAAACCTTTTTCTGGGATTTTGGTGATGGCGAAACCTCCAGCCTTCAAAACCCGACACACACCTACGCCCAAAGCAATCTTTATTTGGTAAAGCAATCCATTGGTAATCCCTGCTTTGAAGACGATGCTTTGAAACTGATAAATGTAGTCGTCTCCTCTTCCAAAGAAATTAGCGACGCGCCTGCCATTTCCATCCATCCAAATCCAGGAAAGGGTATTTTTAATTTGTCCATCCGTCCCAAAGCCCTGCAAAACGATTTTTATTACAAAGTTTTCGACCTGAATGGGGCGCTGGTTTTTGAAGATAAGATTATTAATAAAGAAAATGTGTCGGATCATCCCATTGATTTATCAGCGCTCCATCGCGGGATTTATCAGTTGAGCATCACCACCGACGAAAAGATTTTCAATACAACCTTTGTAATTCAATGATCCTGTAATCCCAACTAAAACGCCTTACGGGATTTGAAAAATCAGGATGTTCGGAAAAACATCAATGCGTCTTGGTCATCGTGGATGGCGAAAGGATAATATAATCGGCGCTTCCCAATTCCTCTTCATTTAGCTCATCCATGCTATCCTGTTCTGTGGATGAGATGGTCAGGATTTTTATGTCGGGATTGTTATTGTTGATGTACCAACAAATGCTGCCGTAATTATTGCTGTGATAAGCACCATTAAAATGCAAAAAAAGCTCGCCGGGTTTTAAGTTTTCAAGGATAAACCAGGCCATGGTGGCGTCTTTTATGGCCTGTGCCTTGGGGAGGTTATTTTTGCTGTGGTCGCCGGGCATCTCGCCCATCATTTCTATCATGGCCTTGTAAGGGGGATGGTCAGGATCGTAAGGCACCGGCAGTGGCGGCATCAGTTTTTTAGCTTCCGCCGACAACGAATCCAATCCTTCGAAGCCTCTCTGATGCACCACCGAAGCATACCGACGGGGGACATTGGTTGCGATAAAGCGCAGGCCGCTGTCTTTGGCAAATTCGAGCAAGGGCTTGTAATCTGTCTGGTAATTATTCCAAAGTTTCACTTCGCTCTCGAAGTTGCGTTGCCGGATGTCGCCGTGCAGATATTCGTCGATCAGCATTTGGTTGTCGGTTTCGAACATCTCTGCGCCAAGCACCAGCGCTTTGCCGCGTGCTGCATACAAATCTCTGGTAAGTTCCAGTTGCAGCCAATGGCTGATGGGGTTGTTGTGCAGCTCACCAAAAAGCACCACGTCGGCTGCTAAAGCATCGCGAAGAAGGTTTTCGTACGGGGTTTCCAGTCCGTTTTTATCAAAAAGCCGATAGGCCGGCTTGTCCGATTGCATGGCCATCAGCGCAAGCATAATCAAAGGAAACACAAATAATTTTATCGTTTTCATCATCCGGAATTTTTTTGGTTTTTAATTTTAATAATCAATTGCTCTCTTACATCGGGATGGACAGGCATAGAGTGCCCCTGATCGTCCACTTTAACGAAAGTCATTTTGGTGGAGCATACCAGCTCTTCGTTGCGGCTGCCAAAGTCGAACCGGCGTGCTTCGAGGTAAAGTCCTACCGACGAACGGCCCACATTGATAACTTTACCGTAAATACGAATGTGGTCGTTTACTTTTACGGCTTTTTTAAAAAGTACTTCATCCATTTTCAGCGTCACCATATTTTGATGGCAGGCCTCCTCGGCCGCCAGGGTGCCTGCCACCTCATCGAGCCACGAGAGCATGCGCCCGCCAAAGAGATTGTTGTTGACGCCGATGTCGCTGGTTTTGCAAATATTGGTGGAGATGAGCCGCATAAAATTGGTGGTTATTAATAAAACTTTATCAGCGGTGTGCGTAGCAAGAGGTTAAACTTTGAGAAGTTCGTTATTTTCAAACATCAATGGCAGCAACTGCCGGCAGGTTTCCGCAATCAAAATGGGGTTGTTGTCGCCGGGCATGATCACCCGCATGTTGTGTTTTTGTTTTTTTTCTATCTCGGCCATCACCTGGCGGCACGATCCGCAGGGCGTCACCGCTGTGGTTAGTTCAAAAACTTCTGTGGTAGCAGTGATAGCAATAGCTTCGACAGGGATGTCGGGGAAGTTGGCCGATGCATAAAACAGCGCCACCCGCTCGGCACAAAGCCCCGAAGGATAAGCCACATTTTCCTGATTGTTTCCTGTTATAATCTGGCCGTCGGCCAAAAGAATGGCTGCTCCAACCTTAAACTGTGAGTAGGGGGCGTAAGCCTTTGCTGCTGCCAGGGTAGCCGCCTGCAGCAAAGCACGGTCGGCGGCAGGCAACTCCTCCCGGTTGTTGTAAGAAACGATGGTGCTTGTTAGTTGTAATTCTTTCATAGTGCGCGCTTCATGCAGGTGGGCGAAGATATAAATTTTGCGGCTATCAATCAATGGATGCTTTGGTTACCGTTCCGTCCAAAATGGCTGAATAGTTTTTTTGATCATTCAAAACTTCCACAGCCTTTTTTATTTCCGGGTCGGTGGCCAGGCTTGCTATTACGCGTCCACGCTGAAAATAATAGCGCGAAGCTATCTCCATCTTGAGCATCTCGGCAATTTCGTTGCGATGGGTGTGCAGGTCTTCGTTTTTGTTGTGCATAAGCTTTTGCTCAAGCTGGGCAATCTCGGCACTTATCTCATCATAGTAGGCTTCTTCTTCGGCAGTTTTTTTGAGAAGCTTCAGCGTTTTTTCGCTGTCGGTGGTGTACGTAAAGTCTTTGTTGCTGTTTACAAAACTGACAAAGTCGTCGTAAGTTTCGTCGCTTATGGCAAATTCATCGGGCGGAGCAATGGAGTCGTGCTCACGTGCAAACTTGTTGGCATAGTCGAAGATGACGTATTGCATGAGCAGGTTTACGGAGATAGGGCTGAGCATCTCCGGCTCCATGATGATGTCGGGCGAAATGCCGCCACCGTCGAAAACCTTGCGGCCTTTTTTTGTTTTAAATTCAGAAATTAACGAATCAGGAACCTGATGCGCCTGGCCTTCTGTGTCGCGATGCGAATAGTCGATCTCCTGAATGCAGCGGCCACTGGGGATGTAATATTTGGCTACGGTTACCTTTACCTTTGAATTGTAGCTGAGCGACAAAACATTTTGCACCAGCCCTTTGCCATAGGTACGCTGCCCGATTACCACCCCACGATCCAGATCCTGGATGGCTCCCGAAACAATTTCGCTGGCCGAAGCCGAGGCATTATCCACAAGAACTACTACCGGAATTTTTGTGTCTTCAGGTTTGTCGGATGTATAATAAGAATGGTTGCGCACGGTTTCTTTGCCGCGTGTGCTTACCACCAGCTCGCCTTTGTCGGTGAAGATATTTACAATATTCACGGCTTCATTTAATAACCCGCCGCCATTGCCGCGCAAATCGAGGATAACACCCTGGACGTCGTTTTCCTGTTTAAGCTCCAGAAAAGCTTTTTTCACCTCTTTGCCTGCATCCTGTGTAAATCCCGAAAGTTTTATGTAGCCGATGTTGCTGCTCACCATGCCATAATAAGGTATGTTGTCGATGGTAATGTTCTCGCGCTTAAGCTCCACCTCAAAGGGTTTTTCTACGCTTTCTCTTTCCACACGAAGCTTGAGGGTAGTGCCGGCTTCGCCTTTCAAAATGGTGCTCACCGCGTCGGTGTCTTTATCAATCGCAGGTTTATCGTCGACTTCCAGGATGCGGTCGCCGGGAAGCAGACCCGCCTTCTGTGCCGGAAATCCTTCGTAAGGCTCCGATATCACCTCGTAGCTGCCTTGCTTGTGTATCAGCGCGCCAATGCCACCGTACTGCCCGGTGGTGAGGAGTTTATAATCTTCTATCTGCGATTCGGGGATGTAGTTGGTAAAAGGATCGAACGAGCCTAACATGGCATCGATGCCTGTTTTCATCAGCTCACCGGGGCTTATCTCGTCCACATAGTTCATGTCGAGTTGCTTATAAAGCTCGGCGAAGATGTCGAGGTTTTTGCTGATCTCAAAATCCTTGTTCTTTTCCTGTGCTATCGAAACAAAAGTGAGCATCAACAGCAGTATC
>JAAYIU010000188.1 GCA_012523265.1 Bacteroidales bacterium
GCCCAAATAAAAGGCCCGCCAGCAGAAACGTTATCATTAGTAAGACCGGAAATGCCACCGAATGCTGGAGTTACAGTTTGCAAGACAGCCCCAGTGCGACTTATCAGCATTAGTGGACCATTGAAGCTTGCTCCGGTAACCCAGAAGCCGTCGTTATCGGCATCGTAAGCAATGCCACGAACCGCATTTCCTGAAGCGACAATAGTACTTACAAGAGTTTTGTTAGTGAAGTCCATCTGGTAAATTAAATCGCTATTGGGTGAACCATAGAAATACTGGCCATCAAAAGTCAGGTCTCTGGTTGATCCGGCTCCGGGAATAGAGAACGACTCGATATGATTACCACTCAGGTCATATTTATCATACTGGTTGAGGTTCCATCTGCCGGTATAGATAAAGTTCCCATCGGTTGCTACAGAGTAGGTACCGCCAACATCAAATACAGGGAACGAACCCAAAAGATCATACATTGCGTCCGTTGCATTTGGATAGGTGTGGGATGGGTTTGGATCTATATCATCGACGCTTGCATTTGGTTTTTGCTGTTCCTGTGTTGTATTCAGGAAACTGGATTTGGCTGGTGGATCCACCATTTGAATTTGAGCGCTCCACGTCAGTGGCTCGGTACCTCCTGTATTGGAAATGGTGAGCATTTGCGTAGCCGTTGCTCCCGGCAACAAGGTTTGCGATAAGCTACCTGGTGCAACCGAAATGGTGGCATAGCCCAGCGTAAAATCCTGGGTTGTGGTTTGGTTAGTTAAGATTTCAACACCTTCCATTGTTACCGGGAAATAACCTATGGCTTCGCAGGTAACATCGTAGGTGCCTGTCATCATGTTTTCGATGATGTAATAACCGCTGGCATCGGTGTAGGCCTGGTAATCTTCTGCAGTAATCAGCGCTCCTTCTACCGGACCACGTGTGGCTTCCGTAACGGTACCTTCCAACGTGCCAAATTCAGGAACAAATACGTGGATGTCGTCCATGTACCAGTTGTCCATGTTGAAAGTATAGCCATCCACAAAAAATGCAAACTGGAAAGTTGCAGAGCCAACATCACCATTATCTACGCTTAGCAGCAGGGTTTCAGGGCCTACGTTGGCAGTGGGGTCAATCACTTCCCAGATGGTATTCCAGTTAACTCCGTCAGAAGTTGTCTTCATTCCAAAAGTAAAAGGAACTGCATAATAGTCGAAGTAGTGCTTAAATTCAATTGCAACAGAGGTTTCGCCTGAGGTATTAATAACGGGTGACACCATTAACGCCTCACCGGTAAAAGAGGGCGAGTAACCGAATCTTAATTCCGGGGCAGTGCCCAGCGCATTTGCAGTGTTTGAGATTGACCAGTTGGTGGTGGCCAGGCCTGCTTTGCTCCAGCAGAGAGGGAAAGTTCCTGCAACAGCACCATCTAAATTTTCCAGGAAAGGCAGCTCGAACGCATCACATAGTGTGGTAAAAGCTAAAGGGCCACTCCATGAGCTTACCGTTTCGGCGCCGCAATCGGCTCTTACATAAAATTCGTAAGTGGAAGCACTCGCAAGTCCGGTTAAGGTGTATGGGTTTGCGGTGATACCAGTAACTGTTGTTCCTGCGGTTAGCGGATCAAAGCCCGGTGCGCCATAAACAACATCCCATGTGGTTTCGCTGCCCTGGGCAGTCCAACCAAGGACGGCTGTGTTATTTGTGATACCCGATACAGTCAAATTGATCGGTTCGATACAGTCGGGCAATTCTTCGATTACAATATCATCAATGTAGATGGTTTGTGTTTTGCCCATGTTGCCATGTTTGAAGGCAATGTAAGTGTCGGTTCCCGTGTAGTCCGCCAGGCTCACCTGAAAGGGAGTGTGTGTGCCCGTGGGGAATACTTCACCAACCATTGTAAAAGTCGCCGGATCAGCAGGGTCGCTTATAGTACCTACCAGCAAACTGTAATTTGTACCACCTCTTGCCGAAAACATTACCCGGTTGCCCGCCAGCGGGTCGGAAATCTCTGGTGTGATCAGCAACAACTCGGCAGTGTCGGCGCTGGAGTTGTATAATTTTACAGCATAGGGAGGTGAAACGGGGTAGAGTGTGGTTGTTTCAATATTTACACTGACGTTGTTTGTGTTAGCAATAATCTTGCTCCAACACAAAGGGAGAGCGGGTGTAGTTACAAAGGTGAAGTTTTCTATCAGAGGAAGGCCTACAGAAGTACACAAGGTGTTGAAGAGTTTTGGGCCAGCCCACAGGCTTACTTCGTCTTCGCCACAAACGGCTCTTACATAAAATTCATAAACTGTAGAAGAAGCCAGGTTTTCGAGCAGATAAGGATTTGCTTCAATTCCTGTGATAAGCGTTCCTTCGGTTTCAGGGTCGAAACCAGCAGCTCCGTAAAGTACGTCCCACATGGTTTCGGTATTGCCGGCTGTCCAGCCAAGCTCAATGCTGTTGATGGTCGGATTTTCAGCAGTAAGGTCAGTCGGTTTGGGGCATGTTGGCACCATTACGGGAGGGCCGGTAAAATCGTCAACATACACATACCAGTCGTAGGCTCCTATCGAACGTATGGCCACATAAACAACAGCGTCGCCATATTCGTCCAGCGAATAGGTTTTCTGGACATATTCGCCCAGCATTCCCGGGCCACTATCGATCATAGTGAAAGAGGCGGGATTTGTATTGGTGGTCGAAACCAATACCTCCCATGGGTCAGCATACGTTGCGCTGTAGGTTCGTAGCCAAAAACTGATTTCATCAGTAGTAGCCGAAGTAACATACAGTGGGGGGGTAATCAGCCAATCGTCATTGTTTAGGCTGGAGGTTTCATAGCGCACCCTGGCAGAATACAATCCGGTGTGGGGATTGGTGGTCTGTGAATTCCAGACCTGTGCTCCGCCATCAACATTGATAATCGTCCAGTTGTCGGGAATAATCCCGTCCTCAAAACCTTCATTAAGGTTTGGGCCTGGCACTTGTCCCCAAATGCCACCGGCAAAAAGGAACAGCACAATTAATAAACTTGTAACTTTTCTCATAAACTTTAGGTTTAAATTAGTAATAAAAAAAACTTGATTGTAAAAAAAAATCTTGAATCTCGTCAGGCAAATTGAAAAGGCATGCACCGCCATCCTGTCGGCGGTGGCGGTGTATGCTGATTTTGTTAAGCTTTTGATTGGTAAAGTAACTTTTTTCCATAAACAAATGTTAGTAAGAACCCGATTGGCAAATATAGAAGTATTCTTTTAATCCGCCATAGTACCTAAAAAAATTCTCCTACAAAAGAAGTAAGAATATGGATTGGCGCAGCATGTTGATTTTTAATTAAGAATATTTAACAGAACTACCAGTGGTTTCCAAAGATAACCTGTAAAAAGATAGGCCGTTAAAGGATAAGCTGTATTTTTGCCCGTTTCAAGCAAAAATGAGTGGCAATATGGAAGTGGACATCTTTGTTCCGTGCTTCATCGATCAGCTTTATCCTTCTACAGCATGCAATATGGTGAAGGTGCTCGGGCAGTTGAATGTGGTGGTACACTACAACCCCAACCAAACCTGCTGCGGACAGATGGCTTTCAACGGCGGCTACCGCGAGGAGGCACGGGCGCTGGGTGTTAAGTTTTTGAGCGACTTCAAGGGCGACCGACCCATTGTCGGTGCCAGCGCTTCCTGCATCGGATTCATCCGCAACTACTACGAAAAGCTCTTTTACAACTCCCCCTGGCATCTCGACTACAAAAAGATTAAAAGCATCATATTCGAGATCACCGATTTTATCGTCAATGTATTAAAGGTCGAAAAAATCCCTGGCACTTTCGAGGCTGTGGTCACGTATCACGATTCCTGCGCCGCTTTGCGCGAATATCATCTCGACCCTGAAATACCGCGCCGGCTTCTCTCGGGAATAACGGGCCTGCAGCTTGTCGAAATGGATAACACAACCGAATGCTGCGGCTTTGGAGGTTCTTTTGCCATTAAGCACGAGGCCATCTCTACAGCCATGGCTCAGCAAAAGGTGGAGCACGCGCTCCGAACCAACGCCGAATACATCATCTCCACCGACTCCTCGTGTCTGATGCATCAGCAAAGCTACATCGACCGACACCAACTGAAATTAAAAACCATGCATATCATCGATCTGATCGCCACAGCAAGCGACCAGCATCACAACAAAAAAGCTATTTAATTATGGAAAAAAAAATACTCAACTTTGCCTTGGTAGGCGCCGCCGGATACATAGCACCGCGGCACATGAAAGCCATTGCCGACACCGGAAACCGCATTGTGGCCGCCCTCGACCCGTTCGATTGTATGGGTAAGATGGACAGCTTCTTCCCGGATTCCGACTTTTTTACCGAACCCGAGCGCTTCGACAGGCACCTCGACAAACTGCGTCGCAAGAATACAGGCAAAAACATCGACTATGTAAGCATCTGCTCGCCCAACTATCTGCACGATGCCCACATCCGGCTGGCTTTGCGCAATCAGGCACACGCCATTTGCGAAAAACCCATTGTGCTCAACCCCTGGAATGTGGACGCGCTGCAGGAAATAGAGAAAGAGAGCGGAAAGAAGATTTTCACCATCCTTCAGTTGCGCCATCATCCGGCTATCGTGGCACTTAAAAAGAAAGTCGACGATGGCCCGCAGGATAAGATTTACAATGTCGACCTTTCCTATTTTACCAGCCGCGGGCGCTGGTATTTCATCTCCTGGAAAGGCGATATTACCAAGTCGGGCGGGGTGGCTACCAACATTGGTGTACATTTTTTTGATATGCTGGCGTGGATTTTTGTGAAAGTTATCGACGTGCATGTCACCAACTCTCAGCCCGACAAGGTGAGTGGTTTCCTGGAACTGGAAAGAGCGCGCGTAAAGTGGCAGCTCAGTCTGGATGTAAACGACATCCCTGTGGAAGTGCTGCAACGCGGCCAGCGCACCTATCGCAGCATAACAGTAGATGGGGAGGAGATCGAATTTAGCCAGGGCTTTACTGATTTGCACACGGTGGCCTACGAAAAGATTCTGGCCGGCGAAGGCTACGGGTTGGAAGCTGCACGCAACAGCATCAACATCGTACACAAAATACGCAACACAGGGAAATGATTCACACTCCTGGAAAGTATTTTTAAAGACCCGGATAAAAATTTTGTAGCCGCCTGATCACTACTCCCGGCCTGTCGGCTGGGTGTTTGCATAGCCGGATGATTACTAACCCCGGCCTTCAGGCCGGGGAGTTAATAGCAATAAAGATTCAGTGGGCTTTAGCCCAAAATAAAAGAAGTTCATAAACAATATCAGCGCCATTAAAATTATTTGAGTAGTTTTGTTACTCACTTTATGTCATTTTTTAAGGATGTAAAGTGATTTTTTTATATAGCGGATTATCAACTCTTTACATGATAAAAATGTAACTGACCTGGCGAAGCTGCATCAGCTTTGAAGGCTGTGAATCAATGCTTTGTTCATTGCTGATCGCTAACCCTGGCCTTCAGGCGAAGGGTGAAGCGCACAAAATTGGGTAGCCGGATGATCATTAACCCCGGGCTTAGTAGGAGGGTGAAGAGTACAAAATTACGTGATCGGATGATCACTAACCCCGGCCTTTAGGCGGGGGGTAAAAATCTAATTAATGATTTCATAGAGAGATACTGATGTAAAAGTAAACAGGTCAGGGCAATCCTGACGAAGTCTTAAAGCGGCAACATGGATGTTCCAAGAATCGAATACAGGGTTGTAAAAATTACCAAACCAGATCAAGAGCCTGTCTCCGAGTGGCTCGTGGTGTACACGACGCCTCGCGCCGAGAAGCGCGTATATGAGCGGCTTTGCGAAGAGGGAGTACATTGTTATCTGCCCCTATACACCACCCTGCGCCAATGGAAAGACCGCCGCAAAAAGGTAGAGCTGCCGCTGTTCAACTCCTACATTTTTGTGAAAGTAACAGAGCGTGAGCGCTATGATGTTTTGCAGGTTCAGGGAGTACTTAGGTTTTTGTTTTTTTTGGGAAAGCCGGCTGTTGTTCGCCAAAAGGAGATCGATGCTATCAAACGGTTTCTCAACAAAACCCAAGGCTATCGCATCAAAGTGGAGGCCGGACAAGATGTCGAGATTGCCGGTGGACCGCTGGAAGGAGTTTACGGAAAAGTGCTCCGGGTAGGCAAAACCAAGTTGGTACTCCAAATCGAGCAGATGGGCGTGTCGGTAGTAGCTGAGTTAGACCGCGGACAGGTACGGCAAAGGCAATAGGCAAAGCCCACAGCCAAAAGCCACAGACTTTCGAGCGTCCGCCGGACCTCGAAACATCAAAAATGTCGTTACATGATATAGGTTGACAAAAGCAAACAACAAACAACAAACAACGAACAATAAACAAATGCTAACCTTCGAAGGTATAATAGTTCTGGCCGTCATCATCTTCATCATCGTGTCGTTATACACGGGGTTGACGGGGCCTGCCTATACTTTTATCGCCGGTATTTTGGTGCTTGGCATGTTTGGCATCCTTACGCCTGCCGAAATCTTGAGCGGTTTTGCCAACGAGCAGATCCTGATCATTCTCATGCTGCTGATGATTGGTGAGATGATAAGAAATACCGGTGTTCTCGAAGGCTTTTTCGATTACTTTTTTAAGCGTGCCAAAACGTACCGTGGTTTTATGACGCGCATGGTGCTAAGTGTCTCTACGCTGTCGGCATTTTTGAATAATACTCCGCTGGTAGCTATTCTGATGCCCTATGTCAATACGTGGAGCCAGCGCAACAAGGTGAGTCCTTCCAAACTGCGCATACCGCTTTCGTATGCTGCCATTCTGGGCGGAACAGCCACGCTTATTGGCACCAGCACCAACCTTATTGTGAATGGGCTGGTGCAGGCACAGACGGTGATTCCCGGCTTCGCGACCTTTGATATTTTCGACTTTGCCTGGGCGGGCTTGCCCATGATCGTGTTGGGTTCTTTGTTTTTGATATTTTTCAGCAACAAGCTTTTGCCTTCACGGCGCGATGTGATGGATGACTTTGTGGAAAACACACGTCGTTATCTTGTAGAGACCCGCATTCGCAGCGAATCGTCGTTTCCTGGGAAAAGTGTTAAGCAAGCAGAGCTACGAAGTCTTAAAGGGCTATTCCTGGCCGAGATAATCCGTGGCGACACGCGGCTGCGACCGGTTAATCCCAACGAGATTTTGCAAAAAGAAGATGTGTTGGTTTTTGCCGGCGACACCAATACCATTGCTGAGTTGGTAAAAACTCGTTCAGGTTTGGAGCTGTCGGAGCTGGGAATGTACCGGCGAAAAGACCACACCGAAGCCATCGAGGTGGTGATTTCGCACAACTCCAACCTGGCAGGCAACACCGTTAAAGAGGCCATGATCCGCAGCAAATACGACGCTGCCGTGGTGGCGCTGCACCGCAACGGCGAACGTATTGCCGGAAAGCTGGGCCATATTCGGCTGCGCCCCGGCGACGTGTTGCTGCTGATAGCGGGCAACGACTTTGATAAGCTCAGCATGAACACACAAGATTTTTATCTCATCTCACGGGTGAAAGAC
>JAAYIU010000157.1 GCA_012523265.1 Bacteroidales bacterium
GGACATCACCGTTACTTTCGATTCCAGCGATCTGATTGATAGCACCTATCTGGCCAATATCAAGATTAACCACAATGGGCAGGAACTTGCCGATGGAACGGTGATTGTTCCGGTGTCGCTTACTGTGGCATCAGCTTCTGCTCCAGAGGCACACTTCGATCCGATGCCAATATCGGGCGCTACACTGGTACCACTGCAACCCGAATTTAGCTGGACCAATGGTGCCGGTACTGCACAGGTGCAGTTTGAGTTACGTAAAGGTGCCGGGTTTTTCGCCACCACTGTGTATAAATCACCCTGGTTTGTTGGTTCTTCTATCAATCTGGCTGATGTACCTATTACTTTAGATACAAAGTCAACCTACTCATGGACTGTAAAAGCCAAAAACGCAGCAGGCATTACCACGGGATTAAAATGGACTTTTACAACCATTGGCGCAGGCACTGTTAACGGTATAGTAAGTGACGCATACAGCACTTTACCGCTTGAGGGTGCTACCATTACCCTCGAACCGGGCGGACAAACAGCCACAACATCGGCTACGGGTTCCTACGCGATTCCGGAGGTTTTAGTGGGAGCTTATACAGTAACAGCAGAAATGAATGGCTATGTATCCGAATCTTTGGATATAGTAGTAGGCCACAGCCAAACTGCAACAGCCAGCTTTGCCCTGGATCTCTATCTTGATCCTCCTACAGGCTTGCAGGCTGTCGTTGAAAATATTAACGATGTGCATGTTTCATGGCAATCACCTGACGCACCACCGCCAACGTCATTTAGCGAAGGATTTGAAGGCGGTACATTACCTGCAGGTTGGTTAGCTATTGATGAGGATGATGATGGTTTTAACTGGATTAACATTATAGAGCAAGGTTTTGGTTTTGAAGCTCACTCTGGCTTAGGCACAATGACAAGTGCATCTTTCGATAATACCGCTGGTGCCTTATTCCCCGATAACTGGCTTATAACGCCAGCCATTGAAGTTACTGCAGAATCAGTATTATCCTGGTGGCATTCTGCTCAAGACCCACTCTGGCCAGATGAATTTTACAATGTTAAGCTTTCCACTACAGGCACAAACATAGCTGATTTCACGACCACGCTTTGGTCTGGTATGACACCTGCTGATTGGGCAGAGGTTTCAGTACCTCTTAGTGACTATGCTGGTAGTGCTTGTTACATTGCTTTCCAGCACACTAATTCTACTGATGTATTTTGGATGAAACTGGATGATGTAGAGGTAACTAATACCGCTACAAGATCTGCCACAAAATCAACAATTGCATCTGTTGTCCAGCACGAAGGCTATCCATTTAAAATTGCAGGACTAACTTCATCTCAAATTGAGGAAAAGCTAACCGCATCCAAAAATGGATATTCACCCATTCGTGCCTTAACTGGGTTTAACGTTTACCGCTATGAAGATTTCCTGGTAAGCACCGCCGCTGATGTCACCGAAATTGATGATCTCGATCTGGAACCCGGCACGTATGCTTATACCGTGAAAGCTGTTTATCCTCAGGGCGAATCGGAAGCCGTTGGTCCAAAAACAGTGGCTATCCTGCCTCCACCGATACTGCTTTCGGCTGACGCTGATTATTATGGTGTAGATCTGGTTTGGGAAGATGGAGTTAACTATCCGGTAAACCTTGCAACTGGCGATAGCTATTCACTATCTAACGTTATGGATAACCAGGCACTTACTGAAAAAGAGAAGGAAATGCATGGTCCCAACAGCATTGTTCCCAAGGCTACTTCCGGCCGTGCAGTGGGCGACGATTGTAACGATCCTATTATTCTCGACCTAACTACACTCCCGGTTGTTGACTTTAATACAACCTGCGGACGTGGCAATACCTATAGCGAAACCTGCTTGGGTAACTATGATAGCGGCGAAGATATCGTTTACCAATTCACCCTCACCGAAGCTAAGGATCTGAAACTAACGCTCACAACCGTTACAACCTGGACCGGAATGTTGATTACTCAGGAATGTCCCATTTCGTTGAACTGTGTAACATTCGTTACAGGATATGACGGCAACAAAGTTTTAAATGCTTCCTTAGCAGCCGGAACATATTATGTAATGATTGATACCTGGGCAGCACCTGATTGCATCCCGGAGTTTACACTTACAATTGAAGAGTTCGTACCGGAGCCAGGCGAAATGTGTGGTACTGCAGTTACCGCCACAGAAGGCCTTAACTCAGCGCCTTTACAACCATATTGGTACGAGTTTACACCTACCGAGGATAAAGCAATCACCATCTCTTCATGTATCGAAGGGCAAACCATCGACACCAAACTCGAAGTATATGATGCCTGTGGGGGCAACCTTGTTGCTGCCAATGATGACTTGTATGCCGAATGCAGCTACTACAACTATGCTTCCGGGGTAACCTTTAATGCTACCGCTGGAGTAAGCTATAAAATCTTCTGGCTGAACCCATATTCAAGTGCGGCTTTTGATTTCACCATCGAATTGAGCGACCCATGTGTGGTTTTATGCCCTCCCGAAGGAATCGACGAAGGCGAACCCTGTGGCGAAGACCTGAATGGCGGCTGTAACGCCGAAACACCTGCCTATACACCCATCGCCAGCGGCGACGTGATTTGCGGAACAGCTTATGCCAACGGTGAAACAAGAGATACCGACTGGTACGAACTCGTGCTCGACGCACCAAAAACCATTACCTGGCAGGCAACTGCTGAGTTCCCGGTATCGATTTTCATTGTTGATGCCAAATCGGGTGATTGCTCGGATTATGAAATCCTGAGCAGCATTACTGCAGCGCCATGCGAAACAGCTCTTCTTACAGCTACCGTTGCACCGGGGACTTACTGGCTGCTGGTGATGCCAAGTACTTTTGACGGTGTTCAATGTGACGCATACAACAACTATGTGGCTGAGCTTACCACCGAAGACGCTTTCCTGACCTATTACAACGTATTCCGTGATGGTGTTGATATTGCTGATGTTTACACTGGAAATACCTACCGTGACGGAGACGTCGTAAACGGCGAGGAATACTGCTATACTGTATCAAAAGTGGAATCTGTTGCTTTTGAAACTGCACAATCCAACGAACTGTGTGCTACCGTACCACTGATCCCTGAAATCGTTGTTAATCCCGAATCGTTCAACAAGTTACTCTATATTGGGACATCTGAAACGGAAACATTGACTGTTGAAAACACCGGCGCGGGAACATTGGACTTTGATATCAATATCATTTTCAACTCAAAGGACAATACTGCTCCGAATGTTGAATGGAATTTCCATAAAACCGCTGTTGGTGCTTCAGCCCAATCAAATACCATTAGTCACGGAAAAGAGCACAATGCTCGTGTTGATGAATTGCTTTGGGATAACCTTGTTGTCGGATCCACCAGCGGTATTGTTTCTGTTGACCTCACAGGCATTGTGCCTGATGGAAGAACGATAACTGCAGATGATTTTGTTGTACCCGATGATGAAACATGGACAATTAATTATGTTTACACCGAGGGATTTTCAAATGAAACTGTATTACCCGATGCATTTGGTGTCGAATTTTACACCGATAATAATGGCAAGCCGGGAACCCTGATTTCGGCAGAAGATGTAATCCCGGCTAACATTAATTTTGCAACACAAGATTTGATACTGACAAACCCTGTCGTACTTCCAGCAGGACACTATTGGGTTTCTGTTTATGGAGTCTATGAAGGAAGTACCGGACTTACCAATACGCGTTGGAATTGGTATACAGGGAATGCATCCATTGGCAATGAAGCCTCATTAAATGACTTTGCTGGTTTGTTTGGACTTGATCCTGGCTGGTTCTATTTATCTGAAATTGGTGTTGCTGATGCCGCCTCATGCTCCTTCCAACTCGAAGGAACTAAAGGAGCTGCTTCTTCATGGATAAGCATGGATGTAACAAGTGGTTCAATTGACGGAATCGGTCAAATAGCTTTGGATGTTACCTTTGATGCATCAAATCTCGATATTGGCATCTACAATGCAACCATCAGTATTAGCTCCAACGATCCGTTGGCTCCCGTTGTAAGTGTTCCGGTCGAGCTTGAAGTCTATGCTGATTACGGGATACTTTCCGGTCATGTTACCGATGCCCTTACCCGTGGCCCCGTAGGTTACGTTACAATCACGGTTGACGAGCTTCGCTATACCGCTACCACCGACGAAAACGGATATTATGAATTGGATGTTCTTCCCGGCAACTACACGGTTACAGCCGAAAAAGCAGGCTACATCACCCAAACAGCCGAAGTGACCATTATTGCCTACGAACCCACTACACAGGACTTCCTGCTCGAATTTGCCGGCCCCGTATTGCTTTACGCAGATGGTGGTGTTGGCGAAATCAACCTGGGATGGACAGGCAACCCTGCCGTGGATGGCGACAATGCTATACGCTATTCGACTTCCAATGTAGAGATGAATAAGGAGAGATTACATGGCCCAACCGTTACGCTTCCCATTGAATCAGGAAGAGCCATTGGCGACGACTGTAATAATCCCATAATGATTGGCGCTTTGCCTTACACCGATGTAAATACAACCTGTGGAAGAGGAAACACCTACGATGCAACTTGCCTCGGCACTTATGATGGCGGCGAAGACATCATTTACCAACTGGTGATAACCGAAGACATGACTATAGAAATTGATATGACAACTACTGCTACATGGACAGGAATGTTAATTACAATGCAGTGTCCTATCGACAGCACTTGTGTGGCTACGATTACAGGCAGTGGGGGACCGAAAAACATGGTTGTCGATTTGGTAGCAGGTACCTATTATATCATGCTTGATACCTGGCCATCACCCAACTGCTTCGACTTCACACTTACTGTTAGTGAATACGTACCATGTATTCTTGAGATGCCCGCTGGCGCTATTGCCGAAGGAGAACCCTGCATAGAAGACCAGGGCGTCGATGTAACCAACGGTGGCTGCAATATGGCAGTACCTGCATTTACACCCATCAACTGTGGCGACGTGATCTGGGGTTCGGCAAGTACCTATCTCGTTGGAACTGGCCAAAACAGAGACACCGACTGGTATGAATTTGTTATTACCGAACCCAAAGCCGTTACTTTTACAGTAACCGCTGAATTCCCTGTTGTTGCAGGCATCCTGGAACAAGTCGTCCCAGGAGTAGCTGGTTGTGATAACACCACGGGATCTATTTCCCCATACGCATTAGCAAATCCATGTGATGCAGCTTCTGTTACTGCCACACTTATACCAGGAACTTATTATTTCTGGGTAAGTCCTAGTGTATTCGAAGGATACCCCTGTGGCGTGTCCAACAACTACATTGCTGAGCTTACCTGCGAAGAAACCTTCGTTCCTTACTTCAACGTAATCCGTGACGGCGATATCATCGCTCAAACTTATCTGGATACTTATGCTGATTCGGATGTGATGTCCGATGTGGAATACTGCTACACCGTAAGCCAGGTTATCGAACCAGGTGTTGTTACACCCGAATCGAACGAACTCTGCGCATCAGTGTTTTGCGCTACCGGCTGTGACTACACCATGATTCTCACCGACCAATATGGCGACGGGTGGAACGGTGCCAGTCTCACTGTTATGCAAGGTACTAACGAAATAGGAACCTATACGCTGGCCTCAGGTCTCACAACCACAATTGCAGTTTTTCTGTGTGATGCTACAGAAACCACGCTGATCTGGAATAAAGGAAGCTGGGATGGTGAATGTGGTTTCGAAATGCTCGATCCCAATGGTGAAGTTCTGGTTAGCTTCTTAGCTGGCGGTGCTCCGGCAGTTTCCGGAGAGTTCTTCACCTTCACTACCGAATGTCCCGTTCCACTGGGTCAGGATATCGTTCTAACCGAAGGCTGGAGCGCCTGGTCGTCGTACCTTACTCCTGCTGCTGCTAATGTATCAGATGTAATGGCTCCTGTGGTTGACGATATGATCGTTACACAACAGTTCAGCGAGTTGTTCTATCCTGCTTATGGCATCAACACCATGGGCGCATTTAGCAACAACCACGGCTACCTTACCAAAATGGCTGCCGAGGCTACACTCACCATCACCGGTAATATGGCTGATCCTACTATCTATCTCAACAATGGCTGGAATATGATTTCTGTTCTGTCGGAATGCTCCATATTAGCCGAAGGCGTATTTAGCAACATCGATGGTCTTGTAATCGCATGGGAGCCTACCGGAAACGGTATTTACTATCCTGCCTACGATCTCTACACGCTTACCAACCTGATACCGGGCAAAGCTTACTACGTGA
>JAAYIU010000366.1 GCA_012523265.1 Bacteroidales bacterium
AGGGTATAGGCATTCAGGATATTTTGCAATATCTGTTGTGTAGCCCCAACATCCTGGTGTTCAAGCAAAGCCACTACAGCTTCCGGCATACCACCCGAAATGAAATACATTTTTAATTTTTCTTTCAATGGATTGAAAAAAATATCCGGGATGGCCTCAATTTTTTCGATGCTTTCAACAAAAGCGAACAATGCAGGGTCGGCAGCAGCAAGAAATTCCGCAAAGCTTAGGGGATACATTTTCATGAAGTCAACCTTACCAACCGGAAAAGATGCGCCCCTGGTCATGGCTACACCAAGTAGCGAACCGGCACATGTAATTTTGTACCCGGGTGCTTCCTCAGCAAAATATTTCAGCGAATTTAAGGCATCGTTGCACTCCTGAATTTCATCGAAGATAATCAATGTTTTTCGCGGGTGAATTGGTTTGCCATTTACCAACGACAGGTTGGTGATAATTTTAAGAGGTTCTTTAGACTGAGCAAAAAACTGCGCTAATGAGGGTTGCTTTTCAAAATTAAAATAGGCTATCTCCTCAAAAAATAAGCTACCAAAATGTTTCAGTGTGGTGGTTTTCCCAACCTGCCTTGCTCCCTGGAGAATGAGTGGCTTGCTGCGAGGATCTTCTTTCCATGCAGCCATTTGTTGAATGATTTCACGATCAATTTGCATAAATCACATTTTAAGTGCCAAAAACGTGAAATAAATCACATTATTGCCATTTATTGTTGGCGACAAATTCATGTCGATCACTACCTTCATCAGGATAAAGGTTCAAGCGGAATTTCCATTTCTTCTGCACGCCATGCTGCAGTTATAATTTGTATTTTACCGGCTAAAATGTTTCCCAAACCATCCTCCTGCCCTGTTGTATGCAGAAAGATTTTATTAGCTAAACAGTTGCAAAACAAAAGAGGGTCGGGTAAATTTACCAAACCCCTTTTTTTACTGACTTGAAAAAATGTAACTGTAATCTGTTAATTTGTTCCGAAGGGCAAAGCTTTTTTTTATCTGCGCTACTTTCCGCCCTCTTGACTTTCGAGCGTCCGAAGGATCTCGAAACGTCATATAAATCCCAACTGGCAGTGGGTGGTGTAAACAAAAACAATAAATCAATTTCCAAATAAATCTCAACAATCAAATCCCAATAGCCAAACTGTTATGCGATTTGAAATTTGGAATTGTTTGCACCGGCTATCGACGGTTGGGATTTTGAATTTTTTCCAATTATAGTAAAACACCGACTTCGCAGGCAATTACGAATGCGTCTGTATTACGCCAACCGTTACGGTTCCGACTATGGGATAAGTTACAGAAGGATCAGAAATGTCAATCATTTCGGCGTCGATCTCATAGTTTTTTTCCGAGGTGCGTTTGATCGTTCCCGCAACAGCTATCAGTCCAATTGTATTTGGTATGGGGCCGTTGGTAGCAATCAAAGCTGTGCCGTCTTCAGGTGGGTTCATCGTGAAGGTGAAGGTTGTTCCTATTGCCGGAACGTTGGCGATGACCATGTCGAAGGTGCTGCCATCTGTGCTGTTTTTGATCAAAAACACCACGCCTTCGGTAATCTCGGCAACATCACTTAGAATTACATTGTGCAGCGTTCCGTCGATGGTCAGGCTTACGCTGCCTTTAAAGTTGCCCGATGGCGGGTCAACATTGTTGTCGTCATCTTTTTTACAACCAACACTTAGCATTGTTGCGGCTAAGAAGAGCATTACTAAAACTTTTAAATTTCTCATCGTATTAAATTTTGATTAATGAATTTTATGCGGCGAAAGTAGATGAGGAAATTTAGGTGGTGGCGGTTAACTTGAATTCGTGTGGGGAGAGTTTGAATCTGCTATAAATTGCCGAGAAGCTGCATCAGCGCTTTTTTCCTTCTGGATGAAATGGGGATTTCGTCATCGGTTGCAAGGATTATAGAGCCTCCATCGGCCTTGTCGACCCGGCTGACGTGGCAAAGGTTTACCAGATAGGACTGATGCGGCCTGAAGAATCCTGATTCGGACAGAAGGCCGTCGTAAAAGACGATGCCTTTAGAAACCATAATTTTTTTGCCGGTGGTAAGATAAAAAGTGGTGTAGCTGTTGTCGTTTTTGCAATACAGGATGTCGGCAATGTTTACCAGATGCAGTGCTGCGGAGGTGCGCAGCATGATTTTGTTGGAGCCTTTATTTTGACTGACAGTTTGCAGGAAGTGCTCGTTTTGCCCGTTTGTCGGCAAATTGGCTTTTATCAATTCCAGGGTGCTTTGCACTGCTGCCTGAAATTCGGTGGCATTTACCGGTTTCAGGATGTAGTCGATGGCATGAAACTTTATGGCTTTCAGCGCGTAT
>JAAYIU010000103.1 GCA_012523265.1 Bacteroidales bacterium
CCCTTCAAAAACTGGTGAAGGAATAATCATTTTTTTTAAAATGACAATTTGACGTTAAGACAGCCGGTGGCAAATTATTTGATTAGCCGCGGGCTGATTTCACTTTAGCCGTGAGTAAGGCAGTTGATTTTTTAATAAATAAAAAAGATGGACGAGAACACAAAAAACCCCGAATACAAAAACGCAAAATCAAAAGATGGCGACAAGCCGCTTGACAGCGCTGCCAAGTTGCAGCATGATGATGATAAGAAGGCGCCGCGCACTCTCTTAAGAAAGCAGGAGCGCGTCCGGCTTGAGAGCCGCATAAATGAGCTTGAAGAGAATCTTGCTGAACTCAACGACAAATATCTTCGTCTGTTTTCGGAATTTGACAACTATCGCAAGCGTACCAACAAAGAGCGTGTCGAACTGCTCGACACAGCTTCTGCAGGATTGATCAAAGAGCTGCTGCCGGTGCTCGACGATTTCGATCGCGCCATGCAACTGCTCGATGATGCTGACGACGCAAAGGTTGCCAGCCACCTCGAGGGGATGCGATTGATATACAACAAACTAAAAAGCCTGCTGATGCGCAATGGTCTGGAACCAATGAAATCAACGGGCGAGGCATTTGATACCGATTTTCATGAAGCCATCACCAATATTCCCGCACCTACTCCCGCGCAGGTGGGCAAGGTGGTGGATGAAATTCAAAAAGGTTACATGCTCAAAGGCAAGGTTATTCGCTTTGCCAGAGTAGTGGTGGGGCAATAACCCGCAAGGGAAAAAGCATTTTTTTTGCAAAGGAATTACGAGTCATGACAAAACGAGATTACTACGAAATATTGGAGATAACACGCGATGCCAACGCTGGTGAGATAAAAAAAGCTTACCGCAAAATGGCATTACGTTTTCATCCCGACAAAAATCCCGGCGACCACCAAGCCGAAGAAAAGTTTAAAGAGGCCGCCGAAGCTTACGAGGTGTTGAACGACACCGACAAGCGTCAGCGTTACGACCGTTATGGCCATGCCGGCGTGCGCGGGCAGGGCGGTGGCGGCTACGATATGTCTATGGAAGACATCTTCTCCAATTTTGGTGACATCTTTGGCAGCGCCTTTGGCGGCTTTAGCGGCGGTTTTGGCAGCAGCAGCCGGCGGCGGCGCGTGAATCGGGGCAGCAATCTGCGTGTGCGCGTAAAGCTTACCCTCGAAGAGATTGCCAACGGCATTAACAAAAAAATAAAAGTTAATAAGTATAAAAAGTGCGAAGCGTGCTCGGGAAGCGGTGCCAAAGGTGGCAGCTCTTACAGCACATGCAGCACCTGCCACGGCTCAGGTCAGGTAACGCGCGTCACCAACACTTTTCTGGGGCAAATGCAAACGGCAAGCACTTGTCCGGCCTGCGGTGGCGAAGGGCAGGTGATCACCAGCAAATGTGCCTCCTGCAACGGCGATGGCATCGTGCGTGGCGAAGAGGTGATCAGTATCGACATCCCCGCCGGCGTAGCGCAGGATATGCAGCTCTCGGTGAGTGGTAAAGGAAACGCCGGAGCACGCGGAGGCATCAATGGCGACCTCATCGTGGTGATAGAAGAAGCCGAACACGAATCACTCATCCGCGACGGCGACAATCTTATCTACAATCATTTTATCTCCTTTGCCGAAGCAGCGCTGGGAGCCACCGCCTACGTGCCCACCCTCGACGGCAAAGCCAAAGTGAACATCGAAGCAGGCACACATTCCGGCAAGGTGTTGCGACTTAAAGGCAAAGGCATTCCGCACCTGCAACAATATGGACGCGGCGATTTGCTGGTGAACATAAGCCTGTGGACGCCACAAAACCTCAGCCGCGAAGAACGTGAGCTGCTGCAGAAACTCGACGAATCCGATAGTTTCAAACCCAGCCCCTCAAAAAGTCAGCGCGGAATTTTTAACAGGATGAAAGAATATTTTCAGTAATCATTAGCAGCTTTCAAAGCTGAAAAAAATAGCCGTCATGGCCAAGAAGTTTAAAAAAATCACCGGCGACATCGTTTACTCTACCAACCCTGACTTTTCATATCAATATCAGGAGCAGGAGCAGCAAGAAACCTTACGCCCGGCACAGCAAAACCTGAAGGTATGGCTCGACCGTAAAATGCGCAAGGGTAAGGTGGTGACCCTGGTGAAAGGGTTTGTAGGATCCGCAGAGGATTTGGAGGCGTTGGCTAAATTCCTCAAGACACGTTGCGGAACCGGTGGCTCTGCCAAAGAGGGCGAAATAATAATACAAGGCGAAATGCGCGAAAAGGTGCTGGCAATCCTCAAAAGCGAAGGTTACAAAGCAATCGCCGCAGGTGGATAAAATACTGATTTCGGAACGTAGAGACGCACAGCCTGCCCCGCCCTGGCGGGGGACGTGCGTCTAAGTAATGAATGACGATTTACGATTTTCCCGACAACCCGACAACATCAAAATGGATAACAAAGAAATTTTACAAGAA
>JAAYIU010000351.1 GCA_012523265.1 Bacteroidales bacterium
GCGATCAGTAATACAAGCCACTTTTATGTCGAGCGGGTTTTGCGCATCGGATCTCTGAAATATTTTTGCATATCGCCTTAAGCCAACACCTCTCACATTAACGACCGATATACCGTGCTCTGTAAAATCTCTGTTCAGCACTTTAGCGATAGTCGGTAACAATAATTCCTCTGATGCTCCTTCAACAATAACAATGCCCTTTGCAAAAAAGAGGTTTGATTTAGTGGCATCAAGATAACATTCAAGAAAAGCATAGTCATCTTTCTCAAGGTTAGTGTAATTACTTGATAGTGGATATGACTTGGCAGTCTTTATGATAATAATATTCTCAAGTTTGACAACAGACGCCAACAACGGCGAGTGAGTTGTCAGAATAATTTGATGGTTATATTCTGTTTTGCTTGCCGAATCCTGTAAAGACTGTATCAATCGGAGTTGCCGCTGTGCGTGTATGTGAGCCTCAGGTTCTTCAATAAGCAGAAATGAGCTTTCTAAATCTCGGCTTAGCAGGAGTTCACATGCCATACTCAGTATATTGCTGGTTCCAAGTCCGACACGGCCTTTACCAGCATCTTTCTGTGCGGAGAGATCGAGTTTTTCAAGCAATGCGGACAGTTTCTTTGCTTCTGTAACATCTGTTCCAGATACCTCAAAGGAGGTAGTCACTCCATCTCCTTTGAGCAACATTTTGTCTGTGAGAATGGAGACGATATCTCTATTGGTGTTCTTTAATGTTGGATGATCGGCAAGCAATTTATTTGTTAGGTCTGCAATGCCCGTTAAAGAAAGGGAGTGTAAATCCATATCTGGCGTATAATCAGCAGTTCCTTGATTCAAGTCAGGAATCCCCATCATTATTTGAGATAAGCGGGAGTTGCGCCCAGATTGCATATTGCTATATGCATCACGAAGAGGCCTAAGATATGTGACCCGCAAAAGTTCCCTTGCTTCAGAAGTCGGAGCTTGTCCATCACCTTTAATTCCAGAGGATATTGAAGTTGATGTGCGAGGAGGAGAAAAATTTAAAAGATATTTGCATGTCCAATGCAAATAAAGGCAAGCAAATTGCTCAGCATCTTCCGTTTCATAAGATAAGCATTCAAGAAATGCTGCTTGCTCATCAGCAGTCAAATCGCAAAACTTGCATACAATCTTAATTTCCAAATTATTATCTTCATTAGAAAAGTCAGACAACTCTATTCTATACCAACTCTGGTCAGTAGCACCTAAAACAATTCTAATGGCATCAATGATTGCAGATTTTCCAGAGTCGTTTTCGCCGACCAAGACGTTGAGCCCATCATTAAATTCTATGATCTGAGAGTTGCGAAAACCGCGAAAATTTTGCAGCTGTAAACTTTTAAGATACATATAAACACCCCTATGTGCTTACTTCATCTACGTTGAGTTATTATTCCTATAATATTCATAATCAAAAACTGTTCAAATTTCGCATTATTGCTATAGTTCGTTTTAAATAGGAGGCATGGGAAGCCGAATGTTATTAACTATCATCTGATCATTCAGAACCTCTTCGCATTATACCAAACAAGAGCCTACATGTCAGCAAAATCCGTTACGGAACGACCATTTTAGCTAGTAGACTCGATGTAGCTGTAATATGCCAAATAGTTGTCTATAAAGCACTGAAAAACCTTATTTCAGACGAACTCCTAATGTAAGCCCTCTAGTCACAGAACACGATTCGTCGACACATCGACGGCTCAATTCCGCATTGTTATCCAAGGTAAAAAAGTTAAGTTGTAGATCACGAGGTTAAGATAATACCGTTCTACTCGTACTGCAACTGAGCGTAATATTCCCTTGTGAGCTTACGCTCTAAGAAGCCGCTAAGCTATTGAGGAACTCCAAATCTCTCTAGCAATCAACCTGCAAAGTAAAGAAGGATGGATTAAGACAAACTTCAAAACATACAAAGTCGGGATTTATTTCTGTCTTGGCAAAGATAATTCTCGTGACAATGAAGAAAGCTTGAATAAAGAAAACAAAGATTTCATTTTAACCAAGCATGTGCATGACAATGGGTGGAACCTATTTGAAACCTATTGTGACGATGGCTATTCTGGTGCGAACCTGGATAGACCGGCACTGCAAAGAATGCTCCAAGACGTCAGAGACGGACACATCAATACAATACTTGTAAAAGATTTATCGGGTCTTGGGCGAAATTATTTGGATATGGGGCATCTTGCGGAAGAATTTCTTCCAGAGCATCACCGCAAACTAATCTCTTTTGCGGAAATAGTTGATGATATGGTGGACCTGCGAAATATTATAAACGAGCGCCTTAGTGAAATGCATCCAAAAAGTTGGACAATAATTCCAACCGAGGAGGGGCATTTTTTGACATAGTTTAGTGCGGTCGTCTTGCAACTATTGCAAAAACAGTCTCTCGATTTCACCATTTAGAATATTACTAATGAGAACAGTGGACCGGAACCCCAGGGTCAGTTGGGGTCATCTGTCAACTGATAGGCGCCAGCTGCCCTCCAGCCATTTCGTAAGCTTTGTCGCAAAAGCTGGCGATTTCTTCTTTACTATGGCTGGTGATCAAAATGGTTTTGCCTTCCTTTTGTAATTGCCAAATCAGCTCGTGGAACCAATCTTGCCCGGCGAAATCCAGTCCGGTGGTCGGTTCGTCCAACATCAATAGGCTTGGGTCTTCCATCAATGCCTGGGCAATGCCCAAACGCTGGCGCATTCCGGTGGAATAGGTGCGGACAAGGCGTTTGTCATTCGGATCCAACCCAACCAGGCGAATCACTTCTTCAACCCGCTCTTTGCTGACCGTGTTGCTCACCATCGCCAGTAAAAGCAGGTTATTTTTAGCGGTTTCGGTTAAAAGCAAACCAGAATTGTCAAAATGCACCCCGGTTGAACCTGGAATTCCACTTTTCCGCCCAGTTGGATACCATTAACTGTAACTGTTCCCGAATCGGGGACAACCAAACCGGCGAGAATGCGCATAAAAACCGATTTACCACTACCATTAGTGCCGCAAATGGCAACAATTTGATTTTCTTCGAGTTCAAAGTTCAAATTTTCCAAAACCTGCTTGCCTTTGAAAGCTTTACTGATATTTTTTGCGGACAATATAGTTGTCATACTCAAATTCCTCTAATCATAGTCGGGGTGGCTGAGATAATCTTGTTTGCGATAGGCAAGCCAGGTGACAGGGATCAAAATCGCCAGCCAAATCAGCCAGGCA
>JAAYIU010000388.1 GCA_012523265.1 Bacteroidales bacterium
CCCGTGTGGCGGTGCTGTCGGGCTTGGTGATGAGGTAGCCGGTTTCGTCCATGTCGAGTTTGCCTTTAAACATGTCGCTGTTGGGCTTGTGGCCGATGGCAACAAAAAAGCCGTCGATGTCGAGGGTTTTTTGATTACCGGTTTTCACGTTTTCCACAATCACACCGGTTACGGCTTTAGAAAAACCTTCCTGTTTGCCGATGATCTCTTTGGGTACGCTGTCCCACACCATCTCGATATTCTCGGTTTTGAAAAGTCGGTTTTGCATCGCCTTGGAAGCACGCAGTTCATCGCGGCGGTGTATCAAATACACTTTCTTAACGAGTTTGGCCAGCTAGGTAGCTTCTTCCACGGCGGTATCGCCGCCACCCACTACCGCTACCACTTTGCCACGATAGAAATATCCATCGCAGGTGGCGCATGCCGACACGCCATAGCCGTTGTATTCTTTCTCGCTGGGCAGCCCTATCCATTTTGCAGAAGCACCTGTAGAAATAATTACTGTTTCGGCAAGCAGTTGTTTGCCTTCGTCGGTGGTTACTCTGAAAGGCCGCTCGTGGGTATCGATATCGGTGATTTCGCCCCAGCGCACTTCGGTGCCAAAGCGTTCGGCTTGTTTTTTCATATCTTCCATCATCTTGGGCCCCTGCACGCCGTCGGGATAACCGGGGTAATTTTCTACTTCGGTGGTGATGGTAAGCTGGCCGCCCGGCTGCATGCCCTGATACATTATAGGCTTTAGGTCGGCGCGGGCTGCGTAAATGGCTGCGGTGTATCCGGCAGGGCCTGACCCAATGATCAGACACTGTACTTTTTCGATGTTTTCGGTCATTGTCTTCGTATTTCGAGTTTTTTTGTTGATTCCCTTTTATTTTTAAAAACTGTGTGCTCTGAAAAATCATGCCATCAGTAAATCGCATTAATATCACCATTGATTTCTGACAGCATTACGTTTTCACAAAATATTCCTGTCAAAAATGAGGTGCCAATGCGGCAGAGGCTTTGAATTTATTCAAAAATAAAATGGCGGAAACTTTTCATAAACTGCACCCTTTCGTACGAAGCAGGGTTGTTGCTCTTGGCCTGGCTTAGCTTGCCGCGGAAGCTGTCGAGAGTGCCGAAGCCTTCGTGATCCATCCAGCGTTTCAGGTCATCGAGCATCACACCGATGTGATCGAAGCCATGCTTGTAAAGTGTCGAAACGGTTTGCACAGCATTGGCCCCGGCAAGGATTTGTTTTATCAATGCTTCGCCATCGTGCACGCCGGTGGAAGCAGCCAGGTCGCACTCCACACGATTGGCCATCACAGCAATCCAGCGCAGTGATATCGACAGGTCGGAGGGCTGACTCAGCACATTGGTCGATACCACCTGATAGGTTTCCAGGTTGAAGTCGGGGCTGTAAAAACGGTTGAACAATGTCAATCCGCTGATGCCGGTTTTCGACAACTTCTGAAGGAGTTGTCCCAGGTTGGAAGCGTAATAACTCACTTTGAGCAGCAGGGGCATCTTCACCTCTTTTTTCACTGCTTCGATGATGTCGAAATAGAGCTGTTCGTTTTGGGCAGCAGTTCTGTTGAAATCGGTGGGAAGGATGAAGAGGTTAAGCTCCAGAGCATCGGCACCGGCGGCTTCAATTTCGCGGGCAAAGTAGGTCCATTTTTGTGCACTCACACAGTTGATGCTTGCTATCACCGGGATCTCCACGGCAGCTTTGGTTTCTTTGATGAGCCGCAGGTATTTGCGCACGCTGTCTTCCTCTTCGTCGTGATCCATGTAATCGAAAGTCTCCGGATAAATAAACTCGCGGGAGGTCATCCGATGCATCGATTCTTCCATTTCTGAAATGATCTCTTCCTCAAACAACGATTTGAGCACTACTGCACCGGCGCCGGCTTTGGCGATTTTTTTGATTTTATCGACACTGTCGGTCAATCCTGAACTGCCTACTATCAAAGGATTGCGTAGGGTTAAGCCTAAAAATTTTGTGGTTAAATCAGCCATAGGAATATTTTTTTGATTTTATAATTTAATGATGTAATAAAGCATGTCTTGTGGCCTTTCGGCAAAAACGTGTTCAAAAATACTACTTTAATTTGAATTTCAGGTATTTGATAATGGCACCTTTGGCTCTGAACATCGCTTCGTAGTATGTGCGGATGGCGGCAACTTCTTCCAGGCCGGCTTCGTTATCCAGATCGAAAGTACAGGCAAGGAGCGGCAGTTGTTGTTCGTGTATCACCTCCAGTGAATATTCAAAAAAGCCGTCGTTATCGGTTTTCAGATGAATGGTGGCGTCGGGTTTGGCAATCTGCCGGTAGCGTTCCAGAAACAGTGGCGAGGTGAGGCGTTTTTTTGTTTTGGGTTTGTTGGGCAGCGGATCAGGAAAAGTGATCCACAGCTCGTCCACTTCTCCGTTATCGAAAATAAAGTTCAGATGCTCAGCGCTGCCGCGGACAAAAGCTACGTTTTTCATACCCGCCTCCAGCGAAGTTTTGGCACCACGCCACATCCGGGCGCCTTTTATGTCGATACCAATAAAATTTCTTTCGGGATAACGTGCTGCCAGGCCGGTGGTAAATTCGCCTTTTCCACAGCCCAGCTCCAGGGTGATGGGATGTTGGTTTTTAAAAAAATCATCCCTCCAACGGCCTTTCATTTCAAAGCCCTCGATAAGCTGGTGATAATAAGGTTGGAAAAAATGTGGGAAGGTGTCGTTCTCGGCGAAGCGTTGTAGTTTTCTCTTTGGCACGATAAGGTTAAATCTGTTGCACAAA
This sequence comes from Bacteroidales bacterium, assembly GCA_012523265.1. Taxonomy (GTDB): domain Bacteria; phylum Bacteroidota; class Bacteroidia; order Bacteroidales; family 4484-276; genus SABY01. Next base: position 2,778 of record JAAYIU010000388.1, read on the forward strand.
AAATTTTCAAACTGTTATTGCCGCAGCAGCCAGATGTTGGGGTTGTACTTTTCGCGGGCTTCGAAAAGTGCTGCCAGTGCATCTTCTTTGCGCAGATAGGCCGAAATGCTTACACGATAGCGTCCGTTGTCGCCGGGGCCAATCAACACAGGCGAAAATCCTTTTCCTGTGTAGCTGTCGATGAGTTCGGTGGCATTCTTGCTCCGTTCGTAACTTCCGGCTATCAGATGGTACATGCGTTGGTGAGCGACGGTTGCAGCTGCCGGGGCTTTTTTGTCAGGCAGCGATTCCGGAATGTTTTCTTCCACAGCTTTTGTTGAGTTATCAATGGCGGGCAAAACTTCGAGCAGACGCGTAACGATTTCGGCTACTTCGGGGTCGGGACGCTCAGCCGAAGGAAAAACCACTCCAAAAGAAGCATTGGAAACAGGCGCTACTATTTGTATTGGCTCCTGAGTTTTTTGTGAAACATCATTTTTATGGTTATAAATCATTGCCAACTGCGACCATTTATTTGAAACAAATTGCCGGGATTCAGAAAAACTCATTCCCACACCGGCTATCAAAATCATTACTATTGCAGCAGCTGCCACACGACGTACGGCACTTCGGCGACGGGGCACGCCCACAGACGTTTTGCGATCTTTAAACAGCGGCTTGCTGCTACGTCCTTGGCGGCGTACTGCCGGCGAAACTACTGCCGTCAGGCCGTAAACATCTTTAAGATAGTTGATGGTATGATCCTGCGTAAATTGGATGGTGCCTTGGCCGTCGAGAGTAAGAGTGCCGATATTTGTAAAAAAAACAGGTTTCGATTGCTCGAGCGCACGCAGTGTGTCGCGCGAAAAGGCAGTAAGCTCTCGCAAAGATTCTTCGTAAGTTATTGCTTCACCGGCTGCTATTGCGTTGGCCAGCAAGCCATCGTTGTTGGTTAGCGCCGGATTGAACAAAATATGCTTGCAGGGCGGATGAAACTGGTGCTGTAATTTGTTGACGCGCGTTGGCTGGTAGTTGCTGACAAATCCGCCAAAGCCCGGCACGATAACGCAATCGTGTGTAAAAAGCAGCTTGCTGATATGTCGTGAAATGTCCATGTAGTAATGAGTTTTTTTAAATAAAACAGCTAAGATAACGAAACCGCAAAAGTAGGGCTTATCTGTTGATAATTTTTGATAAATCTTCGGGAGTGTCCACCGAAATATTTTCGACAAAAGTCTCACTTACGTAAATAGCAAAACCGTTTTCGAGCCAGCGCAACTGTTCGAGTTTTTCGTTTTCCTCCAGAGTTCCGGGAGGCAGTTTTACAATTTGTTTCAGGATGTGGCTGCGGTAGGCATAGATGCCAATGTGTTTCATAAAAAAAGAATCTGGTTGATCAGCCGCGTCGCGCGGGAAAGGAATGGGAGCACGGCTAAAGTAGAGCGCTTTGCCATCGGTGCCCGTCACTACTTTTACCACGTTGGCATTGTGCAAGCCTTTTTCTGCCGGCGTCTTTAGCATCAGCGTAGCGATTTCTACTTTTTCATTCCCGAAAAGGCTGGCAAGGTCGTCGATTTGCCGCGGATCGATAAAGGGTTCGTCGCCCTGGATATTAATAACCAGATCGAAATCTTCGTTCAACATTTCGAGTGCCTGGGCACAACGTTCGGTGCCACTACGGTGATGTGCATCCGGTATCACAGCATCATAGCCACAAGCCTTTACTACCCGGCTTATGCGTTCGTCGTCGGTAGCCACCACCACTTTGGCCGGGCTGAGCGCTTTATGCGCCTGCTCTGCCACGTGCTGAATCATGGGCTTTCCATCGATTAGCGCAAGCGGTTTGCCCGGAAATCGGGTAGAACCATAACGGGCGGGGATGATACAGACGATTTTCATTTCTTGTTGTTTTTCTGTCCGGTTTCCATCAGGAAGGCTTTTATGAATCCGTTGATGTCGCCATCGAGGACCGCCTGGGTGTTGCCGGTTTCGTAACCGGTGCGCACGTCTTTCACCAATCGGTAAGGATGCAACACGTACGAACGAATCTGCGAGCCCCATTCGATGCGGCGTTTGCTGCCCTCTATCTCGTTGATGGTCTCTTGTTTTTTATTCAATTCGATGTCGTAGAGTTGCGATTTGAGCATACGCATGGCCTTCTCGCGGTTTTGCTGCTGGGAGCGGGTTTCCTGACATTCGACAGTGATGCCGCTGGGTTCGTGATGCAGCCTTACTGCTGTTTCTACCTTGTTCACATTTTGCCCGCCGGGGCCGCTCGATCTGAAGGTATCCCAGGAAATATCAGCCGGATTGATAATGATTTCGATCGAATCGTCGATCATCGGGTAGGCGTACACCGAGGCAAAGGAAGTGTGGCGCTTGTTGGCAGAATCGAACGGCGAAAGACGCACCAGGCGGTGAACGCCATTTTCGCTTTTGAGATATCCGTAGGCAAAATCGCCAACAAATTCCAACGACACGGTTTTTATACCAGCCACCTCCCCCTCCTGAAAGTTGACCTCTTTGACGCTGTAATCGTTGCGTTCGCCCCAGCGAATGTACATGCGCATGAGCATCTCGGCCCAATCCTGACCTTCGGTGCCGCCGGCGCCGGGATTGATGTGCAGGATGGCGCCCAGCTTATCCTCCTCGGTGCTAAGCATGTTTTTGAATTCCAGGTCTTCGACCAACTGCAACGTTTTGCTGTATTGCTTTTGGAGGTCTTCTTCGGTGGCTTCGTCTTCTTCGTAGAAGTCGAGCATCACACGCAGATCCTCTAATGCTGTCTGTACTTTGGCGAAAGCCTGCGTCCAGATTTTTATTCCTTTTATATCCTTCATCACCACCTCGGCTTTTTTGGTGTCGTTCCAAAAAGCAGGCTGTTGGGTGATCGCTTCGAGTTCTTTTATCTGTTGTTCTTTTCCGGCAATGTCAAAGGTACCTCCTCAGAGCATCCGTGCGATGGCTGATCTCTTTGATGTTTTCTGTTGATGTCATAAGTGGTATTTTTATTAATTATTTGTGGGTTTTTGATTTTTGGAAATTGGTTAGGCTTGTTCGTAGGGTTCGATCACCTCCTCGATGAGTGGCATATCATATCCCAGCATATACATGTAGCTTTTTAGCCGCAACAATCTTTTGTCGGGTGGCAGATCGTGCAGTTGGCGATATTTTTTTTCGGCGATGTACACCAGGTTCTTTCGGTATTGTTCAGGATCAATTTTCAGTATTTCGCGGGTTATTGCTGATGACTGTATGAGATGATGCGCCAGCGCCTGCCTTATTTTTTTTTCGCCCCAGCGCTTTTGGTTTACTTTACTTCTTACAAAAAGCTCTACAAAACGTTCTTCGTTGAGATAATTTTCGTTCTTAAGCTTATCTATAATCTCCGCTATTTGATCAGGGTCCACCCACATCGCCTTGAGTTTGCGCTCCACTTCATGTTCTGAGCGCTCCTGATAGGCGCAGAAATTTTTCATTTTATGGAGCAGGTCCTGGTGTTTCATTTTTAGCGTTTTTTTGGGTACTATATTCCTCAATCAGATGGTCGACCAGCATTGGTACTCCGCTGCCGGCGGTTTGTTTTATAATTTGTAATGCTGCAAAACCAGGGTAAGGTTGCGCCTGGGGATCGACGAAAAACATGGGTATCCCCCGGGGTGTGTAGCTGATAAGGTTGGCCGCCGGATAAACGCGCAACGAAGTGCCGACGATGATAAATGCATCCGCTTTTTCGGCCAGGGCAATGGCCGGGACAATGTTTTCGGTGATCTCGCCAAACCACACCACGTGCGGCCGCAACTGGCTTCCCAGGCTGCACATGTCGCCCAGGTTCAGCACCCATCCATCGATGTCGGTAACCAGCGAATCGTCGGCAGTGCTTCTTGCTTTGCGCAATTCGCCGTGCAGATGCAAGACGTTGCGCGAACCGGCGCGCTCGTGCAAATCATCTACGTTTTGGGTCACGATTTTTACGTCGAAGAACTCCTGCAACTTTGCCAGTGCATAATGTGCCGGATTGGGATGAACTTCGAGCAACTGCTTGCGACGCAGGTTGTAAAATTCAAGCACCAATTCCGGATCGGCAGCCCAGGCGTGCGGGCTGGCTACCTCCTCGAAACGATAGTTGCGCCACAGCCCGTTGTCGTCTCTGAAAGTTTTTATTCCGCTTTCAGCGCTGATTCCTGCACCGGTAAGAACTACAACTGTTTTCATCTATTTGTCATTTGGTGCTTTATTTACAATAGAGCATTTGCTCAAAAACTTCTAACCTCTATCGTCACTCCCGGCTACATTCATATTGTCGAACACTTTTACCAGAGCACGTACCTGATTGGCCGATTCGTGCAGCAGGTTGTACTCTTTCTGGTTCAGGTTGAGTTCGATCACCTCTTCGATTCCATTTTTTCCCAGCTTCACCGGCACGCCAATGTAGAGATCGTTGATGCCGTATTCGCCGTTGAGGCGCGCGCACACAGGGAATATCCGTTTTTGGTCGTCAACGATGCTTTCCACCATTTGGGCTGCTGCTGCTCCGGGGGCGTACCAGGCCGAAGTTCCCATCAGGTTCACCAGCTCGCCGCCGCCTTTGCGTGTACGCTCTACAATTTTATCTATCTCATCTTTGCCAAGCAGCTCGGTAATGGGGATTCCTTTTACGGAAGTATAACGACGCAGCGGCACCATAGAATCGCCGTGGCCGCCAAGGAGCAAAGCGTGGATGTCTTTGGGAGAAACATCAAGCGCCGTTGCCAGAAATGCGGTGTAGCGGCCTGTGTCGAGGATACCGGCCATTCCGAAAACTTTGTGCGCCGGTTTGTTTGCAGCTTTCCAGGCGGCGTAGGTCATCACGTCGAGCGGATTGCTCACCACTACGATGATGGCTTCGGGCGAATATTTAACTACCTTTTCGGTGACTTCGTAAATGATGCGTGCATTGGTTTTTATCAGATCATCGCGGCTCATGCCGGGTTTGCGCGGCACGCCCGAGGTAATTACCACAACGCCCGAGCCTTTGGTACGCAAGTAGTCGTTGGTGCATCCTACCACGCGTGTGTCGAAGTTGTTGATGGAGGATGTTTGCCAGATGTCGAGCGCTTTGCCTTCGGCCACACCTTCTTTGATGTCGACCAGCACCACTTCGCTGGCAAGATTTTTATGCGCAATCACATTGGCACACGTTGCGCCCACGTTGCCGGCACCTATTACAGTTATTCTTTCCATAATATTTATAGTTTTAAAAAAGTTACAAATTTTTGAAATGTAAACAAGAATCTGCAAAATTAGGAAAACCGCCGGTTTTACTTTTTGAGCAAAAGCAGAGGCGCATTAATTTATGAAATATTAACAAGTAAAAAGGGGCAACGGATGCTTGCGGAGTGTGTTCTACATGATTGATTTTACATCGGTATTGATGGAGCGCACACTGAGCATGATGCAGATGATAAGCGTGCCGGCGGCAACCATTGCCAGCAAGAGGTAGTCCTGCGAGAAAAGGCAGAAACTAAAGAAACCATTAAAAAAAATGGCTGCCAGCAGGCCGGTGAGCGAATCGAAAGAACCGCCGCTTCTGAATTTTCCCATTCCTACAAAAAATCCGAGGATGACCCCGGTGAGCAGGTTGGCAAAAGGCACAGCGTAGAGCACCGTGAGCAGGTTATCGGTATAGTCCCATTGAAAATAAAAATAAATATTGGCCAGCGTGGCAAAACCCATCGATACCATCACCGAAAACAAAACGCCGTCGAAGGGCTTGGTAAGGTGGTCGTTGGGCATGTATTTGTATCGTAATATCAAAAATTTTGTAAGCTCGCTCAGAAACCCGATAAGAATGAAGCCATAAAACAGGATGCGTCGAAGGCTTTCCACGTGCACCAGCCAATAGGTGTTTACCAGATAGATAGCGATGATCATGGGCAGCGCTGCCACAAAACCAAATAGGTAAGAGCTGGCAAAGAGTGCCAGATTTTTTCTCTCCATTCCGGCTTGTGCTATCAACAATAGCAACACGAAGATGGCGGGTGCGATAAACAAAGGAATAAGATATGCCACGATAATGTTTGTTAGGTTGAGTGAATCTTAAAAATTTTATTTTTGAGCAAAATTATAAATTTTCAAAAGCTAA
>JAAYIU010000470.1 GCA_012523265.1 Bacteroidales bacterium
GATTTTCAACTAACTCCTTTCAAAATGTCGGGGTAGTAAGATTCGAACTTACGACCTCCTGCTCCCAAAGCAGGCGCGCTAACCGGACTACGCTATACCCCGAAAAATTAATTGCTTCAAAAATTTGTAAAGAACTTGCCCGGATCTACGACCTTCCCGCCTTAAAGCGGGACGCGCTAACCGGACTACGCTATACCCCGTAATAAAGCGGAGAGAGGGGGATTCGAACCCCCGGTACCAGTAATAGGTACGACAGTTTAGCAAACTGTTGGTTTCAGCCACTCACCCACCTCTCCGGTTGTGCTTTCGATAATCAAGAACTAATCCGTTGCGAAAATCAACTGGCTCACCTATTTTGACCGCCATCAGCGGCTTTCTGCTCTTTACCCCCGATTTTCGGCGTGCAAAGATCGAATTAAATTCTCAGATAAAAAAACATTTTTTATAAAAATTATCCGCGTTGCGCACAATCTGGCTCAAAACGGGTGCTAATGGTGGTGGGCACCAGGTTCGTGCACGTGGCCGTGGTCGATCTCTTCGGCACTGGCATCGCGCACATCCACTACTTTCACCTCAAAGGTTAGCTCCTGGCCAGCCAAAGGATGATTGGCATCCAGCGTCACATTGTCGCCTTCAATTTTAACAACTGTAAGATTGATGTCGCCTTCTTTGGTGTGTGAAGTGAAGGTCATGCCGCGCTCCACATTGTTGGGATCAGGAAACTTGGAGCGCTCAATTTCGTAAACCATTTCGTCGTTGCGCACGCCGTAAGCATCTTCCGGCTGGATGGTTACTTTTAGATCATCGTCCTTCTGTTTGTTTTCCAGCTCCCGTTCCAGGCCGGGTATCAGGTTGCCGTTGCCATGCAGATAATACAACGGGTCGCGGCCGTCAGAAGAATCGAGCGTGTTGCCTTTATCATCGGTGAGTGTGTAATGGATTCCTACTACTTTGTTCTTTGCGATTTTCATAATCAATGATGTTTTTTAATAAAAAAATATGTGAAACACCTTGTCGCTCGATGTTTCACACCTGAATTTGATGTCTGGCAGCCATTGTTTCTGCCAGCAATTTTTGCAAAGAAAATAAATAATTTTTAAAAACCGATCCCAACCCAGCGCAAATTATTTTTAAAATCTCCATAGCCTTTGTTTCAGGTTTACAGCCTGGAAGGTTTTTCTTTTAAAAACAAAGCGCTACTTTTGCCGTCAAATCTTAAAAACATTTCCTATGACTTTTACAAAAAAATACTTACCGTGGATGCTGGTGGTTTTCGTTTTGCTGGCCATCGGTTGCAAAAAAGATGACGACGACAAAAAGGAGCCGAAAGCTGCTTTTACCTGGCAGCTTACGGATGTTCCCGGAGAGGTTGATTTTACAAACACCAGTCAAAATGCACAGACTTTCGAGTGGAACTTTGGCGATGGCACCGCCAGTACGGCCACCTCGCCCATGCATCTTTACGAAGAGAACGATAGTTTTATCGTAACGCTCAAAGCTTTTGGCGAAGGCACTAATTCGGTGCGCGACACCGTGCTGGTAAACAATCTGCCATAACCTGCCCTCGTCGATTAAGAATCAAATGCGATTCTGCCTGCGCAAAGGGCAGAAGCAAAATGGTCTTGAAATAAAAAAACGCCACTCTTTAAAGGGATGTGGCGTTTTTTATTTTTTTAAGCTTGTCGCAAAATTTATTTCAGCTTCAGGTCGCTGACCACGGCATCAATCTTTTTGTCGAGGGCTTCATTCACTTTGTCGTAGTCGGCGGCAGATTTTAGTTCTCCTTTAACACCAAAATAGAATTTTATCTTGGGTTCGGTGCCCGAGGGGCGCATGCTTATCTTGGTGCCGTCGGCAGTAAAAAATTGCAACACGTTGCTTTTTGGCAATTTGATGGCGGTTTCTGTTGCCAGTTTCAAATCTTTCTGCACCTGTTCCTGATAATCTTTTATCATCACCACCTCCGAGCCATTGATGGTTTTGGGTGGTTTGGTTCTGAAATTCTCCATCATCTTACGAATCTCCTCGGCGCCGGCTTTGCCTTTTTTGGTTACCGACAGGAGTTTTTCTTTATAAAAACCATATTCGATGTAGATGTCGAGCAGCAGGCTGAAGATGTTTTTGCGCTGGTTGGCTGTCCAGGCGGCTATTTCGGCAAGCATGGCGCAGGAAGCCACGGCATCTTTGTCGCGCACAAAGTCGCCAATCATGTATCCGTAGCTCTCTTCGCCACCGCCGATGAAGGTTTTTTTGCCCTCGTTTTCACGAATGATTTCCGCTATCCATTTAAAACCCGTCAGCACATCATAGCATTCTACGTTATGCTTTTTGGCGATGTCGCTGATGAGTTCTGTGGATACGATAGTTTTCACGATGTATTCGTTTCCGGTAAGCATCTCTTTGCGCTTCCACATGGTGAGCAGGTACCAGGTGAGCAGCGTGGCGGTTTGGTTGCCGTTGAGCAGCACGTAATTTTCGTGGAGGTCTTTTACGGCTATTCCTACGCGGTCGGCGTCGGGATCGGTGGCCATCACCAGCTCGGCATCTACCTTGCGTGCTTTGTCGAGCGCCATGGCCATCGCTGCCGGCTCCTCGGGGTTGGGCGAGACAACGGTGGGGAAATTGCCATCCACCACATCCTGCTGATGCACTTTAAAAACATTCTCGAAGCCAAATCGTGCGAGCGCGGCGGGAACCAATTTTACGCCGGTACCGTGAAGCGGTGTGTAAACCAGTGGCAGCTCCGACTGCCGGTGATTGGATGCGGGCGAAAGCGAGAGCTTTTCTACTTCATCCAGATAGAGCCTATCCATCTCCTCGCCGATGCTGCGGATGTTTTTGGGCACGCCTTTGAATTTCACATCTTTAATATGAATCTTCTTTACTTCTTCGATCACGTTTTTGTCGTGTGGCGGCACCATCTGCGCTCCGTCGCTCCAGTAGGCTTTGTAGCCATTGTACTCTTTGGGATTGTGCGATGCCGTAATCATAACGCCTGTGTGACATTTCAGGTGGCGGATGGTAAACGAAAGCTCCGGAGTGGGGCGCAGTGCGTCGAACAGATACACCGTAAAGCCGTTGGCCGAGAACACATCGGCGGTGATCTGGGCAAAGTAGTCGCTTTTGTTGCGTGGGTCGAAAGAGATGGCAGCGCTAAGTTGTTTCTCTTTCGGGTAAACCTTTTTCATGTAGTTGGCCAGCCCTTGTGTGGCGGCACCCACGGTGTATTTATTCATGCGGTTGGTGCCGGTGCCCATAAGTCCGCGCAGGCCGCCGGTACCAAATTCCAGGTCCTGGTAAAACGACTCGGTTAGCTCGTCGGGGTTCTCATCTATCATCCGTTGCACGGCAGCGCGGGTTTCGGCGTCGTAGTCTTTGGTGAGCCATACGTTGGCTCTTTCGATAATCTTCGGGTCGATTTGCTTTTTGTCCATTACAGTATTTCTTAATTTAAAATGTGTAGCTCAAAAAAATTAAAACAATGCAGCATTAATCCCCTGAAAGGTTATTGATGATGCGTTTTCCAATAAGGTAGGCAAAGTTAAGAAAACCCGTTGTGGGTGCTGATGTTTTTAATTAAAAATAACATTCGGGAGGTTTCTTATAGCATTGCTTTTTGATTAAAGCTCGTGATAACTGATCAGTTTTATCTGGTGCTCTTTCAATAATTGCTGCAGCGGCAATTGGTCCCAAAAATCAAACTCGCCCTTCCGGTTTAAATAGGAATCCGTTTTATCGGCTTTAGCCGGATGGGTCATTATTTCGAGCACATCGCCCTTGCGGAAATGAGACAACAATAGTAGATGCGCAAAATCTTCGGAAGAGCTTGTGCCGAAAGATAACTCGGCAACCAACGCGTCGGGGTGGCGGAAAGGTTTTAAATGATGGGAGGTTGCTGCTGCAAATAGCGCGATCACTGCACTGCGACCCGCATGAACTTTGGTAAGCCGGCAGGTTCTCACTTTTCCTATTCCGTTTTCGGCCACAGCCTGCAATATCCATTTTCCAATTCCCGGAAACTGATGCAAGTGCTGGTGACTGTCGGCATGCGAGATGTTGATGCCCTTTTGGCGTAAGCGGGTAATTTGTGCTGAAACTTCTTTAAGAATGTGGTTTTTGTCAATCTGTCCAATCCAAAAGCGTTGGAATAATTTGCCGGCGCCCAAAAAGTTTCCTTCAGCATTAAGCAACGAAGCCACCTCTTTCGGTGGACTGACAGGCTTGCCATTGATCAGATTGATGTGAATGCCGGTGCTTATTCCGTGGATAGCGCGAATTTTCTCCAAATCATTTTCGGTTGCAAAATTGGCTAAAATGGTGGTGCTGCTAATCTTGCCGGTTTTGAGCAAATGCACTATTCCGGCGGTGGCAGCAGCATCCCATCCAAAATCATCAGCATTTATGATCAGGCTTTTGTCAGTCACGATTACTCCTTTTCCCTTACGATGCGCCTTACACTGTAAGGGCTGTGGTTGCCGCGGGCATAGTAATTATAAATGCCTATTTCGGCGATAAGCCCAAAACTCACCAGCAGCATTCCCATGATCATGATGAAGATCGAAAACAGAAACTCCACCAGATAATCCACGCGCAGGTGGAAATGGAAAAACAATGAACCGATAACGAGGTACACCGTGGGCAGCAGTCCGACGATAAACATCATTCCCCCAGTGACGCCAAACAGCCTGAAGGGCTTGTTCATGTAGGAGATGGTGAATTTCAGAAACATCAGATCGATGATCACCAGATAGACTTTCTTGAGCGAATAGCTGCTGGTGCCCGCCACCCGTTGTCGTATTTCGATTGGGATTTCGGTGTGGCGGATGCCTTTGCGCGCGAGTATTGCACCCAGAAAACGATGTGCGTCGCCAATCATGTTCGACTCTTCGAGCAGGTAACGGCGGTAAGCGCGGAAGGTAGCACCGAAGTAAGTCATGTCGGCACCGGAGATGCGGTGGATGAGCCAGTGGGCAAATCGCGACAAGCTGCTCTTAAACCAGTTCTCCGGACGTATTTTTTTTGCACCGCCCACCATGTCGTAGCCTTCTTCAATTTTCGTAATGAACCTGGGCAGGTCGGCCGGATCGTGCTGCAGGTCGCCATCCATAAAAATGATGATCTCGCCGACAGAGTTTTCAAAGCCGCTGCGCAGGGCAATGGTCTGGCCATAATTGCCTGCCAGGTCGATGCCCGTAATTTGCGGGTGCTTCTGCTGCAAGTCGACGATGCGCTGCCAGGTGGCGTCGCTGCTGCCGTCGTTTACCAATAGTATTTCATAATCATGTCCTGCCGGCGCCATCGCCCCGATGATTTCGGCGGCAAGTTGCCCCACATTTTCCTGCTCGTTGTAGAGCGGCGCTATGATGGATATTTTCGTTGTTTTCATTTTATGATCTTTATCAAATTCAAATTCCGGCCATCTTCTACATTGGGATATTGATAAAATATTCCCACCTGGTTCTCTTGCTTGATTAGCGCCAGTCCGTCGTCGTCGGTGATGTAAAAAACACCCTGCTTGGGCGCCTGCTTCTCCTGCCGGATAAGTTGCCACTTTTCGCGCGTCATCACGTAAGTGGCGCCGTATTGCAACATGGGCGCATGATAATAAAGCAAAGGTTCGCCGGCAGTTATCTGCGCCACTTCGATGGCATCTTTTTCGTAAACTTCAAACTGTGCGGCACGCTGTGGCCACATATACCAGCCAAAAGCGATGCGCCCCACGATGAGCACGATGGCAAAAATGATCAGACGCTTGTCGCGAAGGTAGAAGTAGAAATAGAGCAAAATTGCCGAGAGCACAAATAGGATGATGGCAACGGCTTCGGCATGGGGTGTTTTGGCAAATTGAGGTATAAATGGCAGCGCCAGATAACCCACGGTAAGCAAAACGCCGGCGCCAAAAAATATCCATTCGACGACTGACGACAGCCGCTTGTTTTGATTTTTGTTTTCTAAATAAAAAAATACGAAAATCGTCAGCGCGAGAGGTATGAGCA
>JAAYIU010000302.1 GCA_012523265.1 Bacteroidales bacterium
GAATAAAATTGACCTACTCACTGGTTTTGCCAAAGTAAAACCCGGCAAAAAAGTGGAGGTGACGAACGATAAAAACGAGACCACCACCTACGAAGCCAAACATATCATCATTGCCACCGGCGCCCGCTCGCGTGAGCTGCCGGCGCTAAAGCAGGACGGCAAAAAAATCATCGGCTACCGCCTGGCCATGACGCTTGAAAAACTGCCCGAATCGATGGTGGTGGTTGGCTCCGGCGCCATCGGATCAGAGTTTGCTTATTTTTATAATTCCATGGGAACCAAAGTTACGTTGGTAGAGTTCCTGCCGGAGATCGTGCCGCTCGAAGACGAAGAAGTCTCCAAACAACTGGGGCGCTCTTTCAAAAAGGCCGGTATTAAAGTGATGACTTCTGCCGAGGTTACCAACGTGGATACCTCCGGTAAAAAGTGCAAAGTGACCATCAAAACACGCAAAGGCGAAGAGGTGGTAGAGGCCGACATAGTGCTTTCGGCTGTGGGCATCGCTACCAACCTCGAAGGAATTGGCCTGGAAGAAACCGGCATCGAAACTGAAGCCAACAAAATTAAAGTGGATGATTTTTACCGCACCAACCAGGAAGGCTATTATGCCATCGGCGACATAGTGCACGGCCCGGCGCTGGCACACGTAGCCTCGCACGAAGGCATCACCTGCGTCGAGAAAATTGCCGGCCTCGACCCGCATCCTATCGACTATGGCAACATCCCCGCCTGCACCTATACCGTCCCGGAAGTTGCATCGGTAGGCATGACTGAAAAACAGGCACGCGATGCCGGTATCGAAATCAAAGTCGGGAAATTTCCTTTCAGCGCCTCGGGCAAGGCAAGCGCAGCAGGCAACAAAGAAGGCTTTGTAAAAGTGATATTCGATGCCAAATATGGCGAATGGCTTGGCGCCCACATGATCGGCGACAACGTAACAGAGATGATCGCCGAAGTGGTGATCGCCCGCAAACTGGAGACCACCGGCGAAGAGGTCATCAAAACCATACATCCGCACCCCACCATGTCGGAAGCCGTAATGGAAGCCGCCGCCGCCGCCTATGGTGAAGTAATTCATCTGTAGTGCCAATTTTTTTTAAAATAACTTTTCCTGAAACCCCTGCCAACGACATAAGTTGGCAGGGGTTTTTTTGTGATGGGATTCTAATAGACAGCGTCTCGCGCCCTGCTCCCTTCGCCCCGTGTTCCCGCCCCCGCGTCTTTAAAAATCCAGCGTAAGCTGCACCCCGGCGGTGGGTGTGGGTGTGTCGAGGTTGGAGATGCCCAGTCCCAGCAGGCGGATGCCCAATGGTGGTGGTAATATTTCGGTGGTAAGCTCGCGGGCCAATTGCAGCAACGTTTCGTCGTCACGAATGCATCGCGCCAGGCTGCGGCTGCGCGTGACCTGCCGAAAGTCGGCATACTTGACTTTGAGCGTGAGGGTGCGCCCGCAGATATTCTTCTTCTCCATCCGTCGCAGCAGCTCTTCGGCAATCTGGTGCACGTGTTCGTGGATTTCTTCCGCCCCGGTGAGATCGGTGTCGAAAGTGCTCTCGGTGCTGATGCTTTTGCGTTCGCGGTCGGGCGTTACCTCACGGTCGTCGTGGCCACGGGCAATGTGGTAATAATAATTTCCCGATTTGCCGAACCATTTTACCAGGTCGGCCAGCTCGTGGCGGCGCAGCTCGGCGCCATTGCTGATGCCGTGTTGCAGCATCCGTCCCGCTGTAACTCTGCCAATACCAAAAAACTTGTGGATGGGCAGCTTGTCGATAAAAGCAAGCGCATGCAGCGGATGGATGAGAAACTGCCCGTCGGGCTTCTGGTAGTCAGAGGCGATTTTTGCCAGAAATTTATTATAAGATATCCCTGCCGAGGCAGTGAGGTTGAGTTGTTGGCGGATTTCAGCCCTGATTTTTAGGGCAATCCCGGTAGCCAGCGCTAACGATTGTTTGTTGTGCGTAACGTCGAGATAGGCTTCGTCGAGCGACAGCGGCTCCACCAGGTCGGTGTATTGGTAAAATATCTCACGAATCTGTTCCGACACCTGGCGATAAACTTCAAAGCGTGGTTTTACGAAGATCAGCCGCGGGCATTTTCGTGCCGCCGTCACCGAAGGCATGGCCGAATGTACGCCATAGCGTCGCGCTTCATAACTTGCTGCTGCCACCACACCGCGCTGCCGGCTTCCACCTACGGCCACGGGTTTGTCGCGTAATGACGGGTTGTCGCGCTGCTCTACGGAAGCATAAAAAGCATCCATGTCGATGTGGATGATCTTGCGCCAGGGAGTGATGATGGAGAAGTTGTCGTTGCGGGCGGTCATTTTTATGTACAATCGTTATCGGTTGCAAAGAAACCTCATTTTTGTAAGATGCGTAGAGATCAGCGGTCGTCAGGAAATTAACCACAGAGGACGCTGAGAAGACGCAGAGAACCCAGAGGTGAAAATAAAAATCCTTTTCTGCTCTCTCTGTTTTCCCTCTGTTTCCTCCGTGGTTTCTTTATTTGGTTTTGATCTTTAAGAATAAGAAATTTACCACAGATGACACAAAGAAGGCACAGAGTACGCAGAGAAGAAAACACTCCTTCTCTGTTCTCTCTGTTTTTCCTCTGTTTCCTCCGTGGTTTCTGGAATTGATTTTGGAGTTTACAAGAATTTTCTGATAATCCACAGCAATACACTTAGCAGCACACTGATAAGAACCATGGTGGTGATTGGGAAATAAAACTGTATGCCCGGGCGCTCCACGCGGATGTCGCCCGGCAGCCGCCCCAGCCAACCCAGATGACCCTGCGCCAGCCACACCACCACACCCGCTGCTACTAAAAGAAACCCTGCGATGATCAATATTTTTGCTGAAGCCGGCATGATATCCGTTTTTATTTAAATTTGAAAATCAAAAAATTAAATTTGTCGAATGAAAAAAGTTAACGTGGGGTTTGTGGTATTCGTGTGGTTGCTGATCACGAATGTGGTTGTTATGGCGCAATCCGGTGCGGCAGGTGATGAAGTGCGCTACCGCATTATGTTTTACAACGTCGAAAATCTTTTCGATCCGCTCGTCGATTCGTTGAACAGAGACGAGGAGTTTACACCTGGTGGCGAGCGCCGGTGGACCAACAAGCGCATGTACGACAAGATCAATAAGATTTATAAAGTGATCATGGCCGTGGGCGAATACGATCCGCCGGCTATTATTGGGCTGAGTGAAATCGAAAACCTGCGCGTGCTGCAGAAACTGATTTATGAAACGCCTTTAAAAAATTATGGCTATCGCATCGTTCATCATGAGTCGCCCGACCGGCGCGGCATTGATGTGGCCCTGCTTTATCGCGCCGACTTGTTCCGCCCTTTTAGCGACAGCGCCATTGCGCTCACTTTTGCCGACGATACCAGCTACCGCACCCGCGATATTCTGTATGTGAAAGGTCTGGCCATGGGACGGGAGATGCTCCACATCTTCGTCAATCACTGGCCGTCGCGTTATGGCGGCTACATGAATACCGTAAGCCGGCGCAACGATGCCGCCACTCTGCTGCGCCGTCAGGTGGATTCCCTTACCGCTGCCCTGGCTTCGCCCGCCATTATTATCATGGGCGATTTTAATGATGATCCTACCGACGAAAGTATGACCAAAGTGCTTCAGGCAAAAAAGCCGCAACAGCCCTTCGATCCCGCGGCCCTTTACAATCTGATGCTGGTTCCCGACCCCGAATGGCCTTACGGCTCGTTGAAATATCGCGAAAGCTGGAACCATTTCGATCAACTGGTGGTTTCGGGGATTCTGCTTGCCGATAGCTTGCCCACCCATATTAAGCAACAGCGTGCACATGTTTTTCATGCGGATTTTCTACTCGAACCCGATGCTACCTACCTGGGCTACAAGCCTTATCGCACCTATCTCGGCTTCAGATACCGGGGCGGATTCAGCGACCATCTGCCCGTTTATTTCGACCTGTTGATTCGGCCATAGAAAAAATATTTTGTTAAAAAAGGCGGGGATTGGTTGTAGGTGGTGATAATTAACTATTTTTAACAGCCAAAATTAACCCTAAATTTTTGAGTCATCATGAAAAGCACCAACACACCTCAAAGCAGCAAAGCCGGATTACCGCTTGTCGATCCGGCTCCATCATCAGCAGCAAGTGACGAGGAAGAGTACCGCGAATTGGTCGAAAACATCAACCAAGGCTTGTTCGTTGTCGAGCACGGAATTTTGAAACTAATAAGCCACCATGCGATGCGGATGTTTGGTTACAGCAGGCAGGAAATGCTGGGGATGAAAGCGTGGGAGTTGGTGTGTGGTGAAAAGGCAGATGAAATTCAAAAATGTTTTATAAAAAAAACAGATGAAACCTACACTGCTCAGTGGGAGGTGGAATGCCGGCGCAAAGACGGAAGCCTGTTTTGGGCAGAGATGAGTTTGCGCGGTAGCAGCAACGGCAGGGTATATGGCTCAGTTGTCGACATTACTTTGCGCAAAGCCATAACCGAGGCCCACAGCATGAACGAGAAGCGCCTCACCCTGGCATTGCAAAGTACAAAAGCGGGTTTGTGGGATTGGGATATGAAAACAGATGAAATGGTCTTCGACACCTATTGGGCCGATATGCTGGGCTATACCCTCGATGAGCTGGAACCATGTCTGGCAACGTGGAAGAGCATGGTGCATCCCGATGATATAACCCTGTTTCAAAAAGCGCTGGAGGATTATTTACAAGGCCGAAAACCGTTGTATCGCTGCGCCTTCAGGATGAAAACAAAAACCGGCGACTGGCTTTACATCCTGGGCAGTGGCATGATTACCGACTACGATAAGGCCGGAAACCCCATCCGTATGGTAGGGACGCATCAGAATATTACCAAACAAAAAAACAGCGAGAAACAATTGCGCGAGATCAATGCCACCAAAGACAAGCTTTTCTCTATCATCGCCCACGATTTGCGCAGCCCCTACAATGCACAACTGGGTTTTCTCGAAACACTGCTCGAGGAGGAAAGCCCTTACTCGCCCGGCGAGCGTAAACGCATCATCCACTATTTATATAACAGCACCCGGCAGTCGTTTGCATTGCTCGACAACCTGCTGATATGGTCGCGGGCCAATGCCGGCAAAATTGCGTTCCGCCCGCAAGTGCTGCTGGTGGCACAGCTTTTTGAGGATGTTACAGAGATACAGCGTTATTCGGCGCAAGCCAAAAATATTACCATCGAATTCAGTTTGCCTGATGACAATATGGAGGTTACCGCCGACAGTGAGATGACCGACACCATCCTGCGCAACCTGGTGAGCAACGCCATCAAATTTACACCCGAGGGCGGCTGCATTACACTTTCGGCTATGCAAGGCGACCCGCTTCATACGGTGATAAAAGTGACGGATAACGGTGTGGGAATTCCTGCCGAAAGGGTGCCGCTATTGTTTGATGCCGAAAGCAACTACTCTACCGTGGGTACCCAGCAGGAGCGAGGCACCGGCCTGGGACTGATCGTATGCCGCGAATTTGTGGAACGCAACGGCGGGAAAATTTGGGTGCAGAGTGCCCCTGGAAAAGGAAGCACTTTTTACTTTACCCTCAACTCGACACTCAATAGTCCGGTTTGCTATCAAAGCTGTATTCACAATTTCAGTGAGATTTTTCAGCATATAAATGGTAATAAACAATTGTATCGCGATTTTCATGACAGGGTGATTCCTCAGTTTAAAGATTGCCACAAACATGCTTCCACCGAACTTATTCAGGCATTTATCGGAATTTTGCAACAAATCGCAACGCTCCATCGCATCGTCCCTCTTCAGAATTTTTGTGGCGTCATCGCCAAAAGCCTGCAAGCAGACGACCGCAATCAGATCAACATTTGCTTCACAGAATTTGAAAAGCTGATAGGCCAAATGGAGCTGCTGATGCCCGATTTGACGTAGAGGCGACCATTTTGGGCGTCTTTATGTGATTTGAAATTGGAAACCGAAAGTGAGAGATGAATTTAGAATAACGATCTTGAATTTGAATGCAGGAATGTTGGATATCACAAAATGCTTGCCCGGAAGGTTAGCCTAAGGGAATCCCAAATTACCATTCATGAAAGCTGAGATTAAAATAATTTTCTTAATGTTGCTGTTGGCCGTTTCCGGAAAAATGGCAGCACAGGATACCACTCATCCATTTGCCCGTGGCGAACCTATCGGATTGGTGTTTACAAATTTTTATACAGGCATCAACCAGGGAGATAATCCGTCAGGCTTTGCGCTGAAGCGTGCTTATCTGGGCTATCAGTTCGATTTGGATAAACATTTCAGAGCCAAATTACAGCTCGATATCGGCAATCCCGGCGACGTGTCACAAGATACGCTGCTACGCCGTTTTGCCTATTTCAAAGATGCATGGCTGCAATACAGTGCCGGTAAATGGGCATTTAATATCGGCATCATTCCGTTGCAGCAATTTAGCCTGCAGGAGCGTGTCTGGGGGCATCGCTACATTGCCAAATCAGCACTCGACGAGTTTGGCCTGGCCTCGAGCGCCGATTTGGGCGCTTCCGCTAAATACAATCCTACCGATTGGCTGGCGCTGGATTTTACGCTGATGAATGGAGAAGGTTTTAATAATCTGCAAAGCGACAATTCTTTCAAAACCGGATTGGGCGTTACGCTGAAGCCTTACAAAGGATTGATCATCCGAAGCTATGCCGATATTACTAATAAGAAAAACAGTGAGTTGCTGCTGGTAAATTTTGTGGGGTATGAAATCAAAGACAAATTTCTTTTTGGGGCGGAATATGACATCAAGCGCAACGAAGACTTTATCAAAGATCATCATGAGCGGGTTTTTTCCGCCTACGCCACTTATCATGTGAATAGCAAGTTTGAGTTTTTTGGCCGCTACGACCTCCGGCGCAGCAACACTCCGCGTGGCGACACGCAGCCATGGAATCCTACCGGCGATGGCAGCACATTGATCGCCGGCATTGAGTACCGACCCATCCCCAAAGTGCGCACAGCATTGTCGTATCAGGAGTGGTTTCCGTATGCCACGAATCTGGACAACGAAGCATTTCTTTATCTCAACATCGAATTCAGGGTGTGGTAGAAAAACTTAATTATAAAAATTATAACGAATCAGCCGAACCCCTCTCAGACAAACAGCAGCAGACTAATTGCCATCACGGCCATGCCGGCTATCAGTCCGCCAATAGCAACGTGGTGCTCGCCATACTCTTCGGCAGTGGGCAATAGCTCGTCGAGTGAGATATACACCATGATGCCTGCCACGCCGGCAAAAATGATCCCAAAGGTGGATTCGTTGAAATAGGGCATCAGGATAAAAAAGCCAAGCAAAGCGCCTACAGGCTCAGCAAGCCCTGAGAGAAACGAAAGCCAAAAAGCCTTGCTGCGGCTTTTGGTTGCATAATAAATCGGTACCGATACAGCAATTCCTTCGGGAATGTTGTGGATAGCAATGGCCACCGCAATACTCACTCCGAGTGTCGGATCGGCCAAAGCTCCTATAAAAGTGGCCAATCCTTCAGGGAAATTGTGGATGCCAATGGCAAGCGCCGAAAACATCCCCATGCGCAAAAGCTTTTTGTCGTTGACGGGATCAATGTTTTTCATCTCTATGTTTTTGATCTCATGCGGATTTTCAAATGACGGTATCAAACGGTCGATTATGGCTATCAGTGCAATGCCGGCAAAGAAAGCTACGACGGTATAAATATTTCCCGCTTGAAGCCCGTGTGCCTCCACAAGCGAATCTTTCGCTTTTGCAAAAATCTCAACGAACGAGACATAGATCATCACCCCTGCAGAAAAGCCAAGCGAGCCAGCCAGAAACTTTGGGTTAAACTTCCGCGAAAGCAGCGCCATCACGCTCCCAATACCGGTGGAGAGACCTGCTAAAAGAGTTAGCCCAAAAGCAAATAAAACATTTCCTGTTTCCATTTTTATTTAAAAGTTTTTAAACATTTAAGTATCCTTAAAAAAAATAACAAGTTAGCTTAATTTATGTTTGGCTTATTAAAAAAAATATTTTAACTGATGAAAAAAGGGGAAGCTCCAGCGGGGTTTGGTTATTAAAATCCATAAATCTGGTTTTTGCATTCTGCCATCTTGCCTCTCTGCTTTTCTTTATCTTTGGCCGCAAAATTAAAAAAACCAGCAACTGAATGACTCAGGAAGAAGCCCGCCGGCAAATAAGTGCGCTTAGCCGCCAACTGCACGAGCACAACTATAAATATTACGTGTTGTCGCAACCCGTAATTTCGGATTATGATTTTGATCAAAAGCTCAAGCAACTCGAAGCGCTCGAAAAGCAGTTTCCGGAGCTTGCCGATCCCAATTCGCCAACCAGGCGTGTGGGCGGGCAAATAAATAAAGAATTTACGCAAGTCAGGCATCGCTATCCGATGCTCTCGTTGGGCAATACCTATTCGCGCGAAGAGGTGCGCGATTTTATCGAACGTATCCGCAAACACATCTCCGAAGAAGTGGAATTTGTATGCGAGCTGAAATACGATGGCGTGGCTATTGGAATGCGCTATGAATCGGGGCGGCTCACTCAGAGCGTTACCCGCGGCGACGGCGAAACCGGTGACGAAGTAACCGACAATGTTAAAACCATACACAGTGTGCCGTTGCAACTGCATGGCAATAGCTGGCCGGAAGATATAGAGATTCGTGGCGAGGTGCTGATGCCGCACACCTCTTTCGAACACCTGAACCGTCTGAAGGCGCAAAACGATGAAATGCCTTTTGCCAATCCGCGCAACGCTGCTTCGGGGAGCCTTAAGATGCTGGATTCGGCAGAGGTTGCCAAACGTCGGCTCACCTGCATGGTCTATTTTGTTCTGGGTGAAGCGTTGCCGCACGACAATCATTACGACAATCTGATGGCTGCACGCCAATGGGGTCTCAACGTGAGCGATCATATCAGGCGATGCAAAACCATCGACGAAATTTTCGACTACATCAATCATTGGGATACTGCCCGCACCACACTCGATTTCGACATCGACGGGGTGGTGATAAAAGTGAATAGCTACCGCCAGCAGCAGCAACTGGGCTTTACGGCTAAGTCGCCGCGTTGGGCCATTGCTTACAAATTCAAGGCGCAGCGGGAAACTACGCGGTTGCTCTCCATCGACTATCAGGTGGGAAGGACGGGTGCCATTACGCCGGTGGCCAATCTGGAGCCGGTGTTGCTGGCCGGGTCTACCGTAAAACGCGCTACACTGCACAACGCCGACATCATGCAGGAGCTTGACGTTCGCATAGGCGATAGCGTGTTTGTTGAAAAAGGTGGCGAGGTGATTCCCAAAATCGTTGGCGTCGATCTGGCCAATCGCCCTGCTGAGGCACAACCCACAGAGTTTATAAATACGTGCCCCGAATGCGGAACAGCGTTGGTGCGCCAGCCTGGCGAAGTTGCTCACTACTGCCCCAACGAAGACCACTGTCCGCCGCAGATAAAAGGTAAGCTCGAACATTTTATCAGCCGCCGCGCCATGGACATCGACAGCCTGGGTGAGGGTAAGATAGAGTTGCTTTACGAAAAAGGCCTGGTGGAAAATGCCGCCGACTTGTACGCACTGAATTACGATAAACTTTTTGGATTAGAAAAAGTATATCCTGCCGAGGGCGACCGCAAAGAGCGCATCGTAAGTTTTCAGAAACGTGCTACCGAAAAAATTCTGCAAGGCCTCGAAGCTTCTAAGGCGGTGCCGTTTCAACGCGTACTCTTTGCCCTGGGGATAAGATATGTGGGTGAAACGGTTGCTCGCAAACTGGCCGAACATTTCGGATCGATGCAGGCACTTATGGAAGCCGACTACGATGCCCTGGTGGCGGTGCACGAAATTGGCGAACGCATTGCCGGCAGTGTGCTCGAATGGTTTACACGCCCCGAGCATCAGGAGCTGGTGAGCCGGCTCAAAGAATATGGTCTGCAGATGGAAATGGAAAAGCGCGCCGCAGCACAGTCGCAGAAGCTTGCGGGTAAATCATTCGTGGTGAGCGGCACTTTTGCGCACTTCTCACGCGACGGCATCAAAGAAGCCATCCAGGCCAATGGTGGCCGAAATATTAGCGCCATCTCCGGCAACACCGATTATGTGGTAGCCGGCGAAAATATGGGTCCCACCAAATTCGCCAAAGCTGAGAAGCTTGGCATTAAAATCATCAGCGAAGAAGATTTTATGAAGATGATAGAATAAGGCTCTGGCAAACAATTTGTCAATCGATACGAACACTTTAAAAAAAGCAAATTGTTATGATGACGTATCTGATCGTTTTTGGTTTTTTTGTGCTGCTAAGCTGGCTGGTACAGTCGCAGCTCAAGGCAAAGTTCGCCAAATATTCAAAGATTCCTTTGGCAGGAGGTATGACAGGCCATGAGGTGGCCGCTGAGATGCTGCGCCAGAATGGCATCCATGATGTAAAGATTGGATCGGTGCGTGGACGACTTACCGATCATTACAATCCGGTGGACCGTACCATCAATCTGAGTCCTGAAGTTTACCGGGGGCGTAGTGTAATGTCGGCAGCTATAGCGGCGCACGAAACAGGGCACGCGCTTCAGCATGCTCATGCCTATGCATGGCTGCGGATGCGTTCGGCACTGGTGCCGGTAGTAAGCATCAGTTCGCGCTGGGTGCAGTGGGTGCTGCTGGCCGGCATTCTGCTCATCAATGTTTTCCCGCAGTTGCTGCTCATAGGCATCCTCTTGTTTGCTACCACTACGCTATTTAGTTTTATTACCCTTCCGGTGGAGTTCGACGCCTCACGTCGCGCGCTGGCATGGCTCGAAAGCAGTGGCATCGTATCATCGCAGCAGCATGGCATGGCCAAAGACAGTCTGCGCTCTGCCGCCATGACTTATGTGGTGGCTGCACTTGCTTCACTGGCTACGTTGATGTACTACCTGATGATTTTCCTGGGGCGTCGCGATTAATCATTTTTCATTAAAAAAAAACAAGCTTTCTTTCTATTAATAAGAATGCCTGTTTTTTAGCTCAGCGGGTTGATCTCACCGATATTAATTCTGATTAGCTCTTTTCTGTGACTTCAGCTGTTGGTGATTTGCTTTTAAAAGTGATCTCAATACCGGTATCGCTATTTTCGAAAGCGAAAGGTGATGGAATATTTTTTTATTAAAAATAAAATTTTCGAATGCCGCTAAAGCATTGGTTTTCGGCGTGCTTACCGTGCTGTCTTCCCCATATTCCGATAGATAAAAATCCGATCGTTTTTATTGTGGGGGTTGAGCCAGTACATTACTTTGTCCACAAATCCCGGCTCGGCAGTGGTTTCGTATTTGAGGTCAGGGAATAGTTGGCGCATAGCTTCCAGGCGCTGTGGCAGCTCCTTGTTGCGAATAAAAAGAATAAAGTCGGGTTCCGCACCGGCAAGAGTTTTTCTATTGCGCTACGCTAATTACTTTTAGCTTTGCTGAGCAAATGAGAGTTTTCCATTTTGTTTTTTAGAAAAAGTTTTGTTGTAATGCCCGAACTGAAGATAAATGCTAAAAACGATTACAGCCCTGGGTTTAATTGCCGTGATGAGTTTATGCACACGGAATGAAAAGCCATCCTTACAACAACAATTAGCTGAAATTGCCTCCGGTGCTAACTTTTCGGGAGCAATGCTGGTAGCTTTTAATAATCAGATATTGGTTGATACAGCCTATGGCTTTGCTGATGATGACAGATCAATCAGGAATACAGCTTCCACGATTTTTCCTATTGCCTCCATCACGAAATTATTTGTAAAACAAGCGTTTTTTTTATTAGCTGATCAGGGGAAAGTCAAATTAACCGACACATTGGTGCATTATTGCCAGTGTACCCGCTTTGCCAGCCAAATAACTATCGCTGATCTGCTCCATCATACCTCCGGGCTTCCTGATATTCACAACCGCATGCCTGAATTTGTGAATCCGTGGCAACTTAATAAGGCCGTTGCGGCTTCAGATCTTTTTGAGAAAATTGATTCCTGCGACAGCCTTCTGTTTGCACCAGGTACGCAGCAGTCGTATTCTAATAGTAATTATTTGGTTTTGGCGCATCTCATCGAAATTATCACCGGAGAGACCCTTGATGTTTTTCTGCAGGAAAATCTTTTTCAGCCTTACCAAATGATTTCTACTGGCTTGTATGCAGAACATAGCCATCTTGCAGGACATGCGCAAGGGTTCTACGTCAGAAATCATGAAGCTGTGTATCTTCCTGATTTTAATTTCACGAATTTCTGGGGGTCAGGCAATGCTTATTCCACTACCAGCGACTTGTATAATTATGCGTTAAAGAGTCAGAAAGAGGCTGATGCAGAGTGGCGTGGGATGCTGGTTCAGCATAGTGGATACTATTTGGGATACCGTTCTTATTTTAAAACCATTCCTGAAATTGGTCTGGTTATCATTATCCTGGCAAATAACGGCGATTTTATGATGCCGCTCTTCACAGATCCGGTTTTCGACTACATTGTATCGGGGCTTCCTAAGATGGAACCAACGGAAGTAGATAAGAAACGAGCCGGCATTTATGTTGCACACCGACTTGGTGAGGAAATTCAACTTATGATAAACAGCGACGGAGAGCGCTTGCTGGTTGATGAAACTCCTTTACTGAAAATCGACACAAATATTTTTTTGATGTACAACCGTGATTTAACTGTGGTGCATTTTTACGATACCAGTACAAAGCGCTCCGCAATATTAAATGATAATGGCCAGATATTTCATTTCGTAAAAACGGAATGAGCACGTGAATGGAAATACAATCAACGCGTCTTCTTGCTATTGTTGCGATAGATAAAAATCCGGTCGTTTTTGTTGTGGGGGTTGAGCCAGTGCATTACTTTATCTACAAATCCTGGTTCGGCGGTAGTTTCGTAGGCAAGGTCAGGGAATAGTTGGCGCATAGCTTTCAGGCGCTGTGGCAGCTCCTCGTCGCGGATAAACAGCACAAAGTCAGGTTCCGCATCAGCAAAGTTTATAGTTCCCGGCAACAGCCCGACAGGATGTACCGTAGTGACTTCATAAGTTTTGATCCACTGATTCAGATAAAACTGCGGCATTATCGGCGCATTGGCGCGCGTACTGTTTTCGATGACGATGGCTTCGATGCCCGGATACCTTTTCAGATAACTCATCGCTTCCACGGGTGCCCGCTTAGAATACATGGTTGTTGCTCCGATGAGCAGGATGCTATTTATAGTCAAAAAAAAGATCCAGCTTCCGCTGATCCATTTCTGGTGGCGCTGCAGCCAGTGATTGCTGCGCATTATATCCAGCCAGCCCGGCATGCCGATGGTGATGATAAATGGAACAATGGTTAAGATAAACCTTTCCTGTTTGTTGGGAAACCACGAGTGAAAAGCCAGAAAAAGCAGCGTAGGTAATAGTATCAGTAGATACTTGCGCGGATGTCTGAACATTCCGATAAGGAAAAAAATACTTACCGGTGGAATGAGAAAAACAAAAAGCAGCACCAGATAATTGTACCAATCACCGGTGATATAGCCATATTTGTTTTCGAGATTGTAGCGCACATATTCGGTGAATTCGGCAAAAGGCTGTTGCCAAATAATAAAATCGACGAAGCCCTGAAGCAGCGCAACCGCCAAAAGATAGCCGGCGCCAAACAGCAGCGCCTGCCAGATTTCGCGGCGCCATAGCAGCGCAAGCCCCAGGCCACCGGCAAAGAGAATGGTTTGAAATCTTACCGAAAACGCAATACCTGCAATAAATCCCGCCGCCAAAATCCACAACCATGCCTGCTTCCGGTCTTTATTCATCAGCATCCAGATGCTGATGATAAGAAAGGGGATGGCGAAAACTTCTACCAAATTACGAACGCTCATCCAGGGCATAAACCAGAAAGCCGCCAGCAGTAGTCCGGTTAAGTATGCAACTTTCACATCGGCAAGTCGGTGAGCGATGCGGAAGCCAAGATAAACTACCACCAGCGACCAGGCGCCATGCAATGCCCGCACCACCAGCATTTTGCTTTGTGGGTCGGTGAGATGCAGCCATTCGAGAAGTCGAAATAAATAATAATGCAGGCCGGCGTAAAAAAAACTGTGACCGGTGGGGCCTTCGTTTTCGGCATCCCACGGCAGCCAGTGGTTAAAGTTGCCATCGTCGATCCACGACTGTGCTATTTCTATCACCAGAAAATGATCGTCGAGCATGCCCCAGCCACGGGCAAAAATTACAGCCACCAGGCGAAGAAGCACTGCCACCCACATAACCAATTGCAATGGGTGGCGATCCCGGTAGTTTATTATCAAAGTTTTTATGGAAGTCATATCGAAAGTAAAAGCCAGTCGCCAGCGTCGGTTCTGAGGCTCGTGATGTGATTCATATCAATGATTAATACAGAGAATTTCTTTGATTTGGTTCAGATTTTTTAGTTTGCCTTCAGAACGTGTGGCTTTGGCCGATGGCGTGAAATAGATATGTGCTTCGAGGAATCTTAGCTGAAGTTCGTACCACTCTTTCAGGGTGGTTGCTCTGACTTTTTGCAGATTCCATTCGAGCTTAAGCCGGTGGGAGATCATAAAAAAATCTTCCCGTCCGAGGTAGTCCAGATCGGCGTCGCAAAGAATTTTCTCGGATAGTGTGACGGCCTTCTGCGGCAATTGGGTGGTGTAAATCATCCGGCAAACCTGCCTGATATAATCTTCAGAGTAGCCGTACCCGGGCAACAGTTCGCGGGCTATTTCACAGGAAGCGTTTTCGTGGTCTTCGTACGTATGCACCATGCCAGTGTCGTGCAACAGGGCTGAGGTTTTTATCAACAGCTCATCATCGGCGCTCACACCTTCGAGTTTTGCCAGCCTTTCGGCAGAGTAGTAAACGTCGAGGATGTGGTGGACGTCATGGTAATAGAGCGTAGGCCGCAGTTCGTGCGACAACATCTGTAAAACAGCTTTTTTGAGATTTTCAAAATCCATGACATCGTTGGTTAGTCAGCTAAGGATTAAAGCAAAAAGAGCCGGAAGTTTTCTATCCGGCTCCTGATGGTATTTTATTGATGAGCTTAGTAAGAAACAATTTTTTGCCAGTTGAGCTTGCGGGGGTTGATGCACATCACGGGTATCTGTGCAGCGTTGAAGATGATTTGTTCGTCCCATGAGCCGAGGAAAAATTTGGCGAAACTCTGGTCGGGGTCGGTCATGATCATCACCAGGTCCGCATTGTTGCTGGTGGCGTAATCGATGATCTGTTTGGCAAAGTTGGTGTTTTTGGCTGCTTCGCGTACGGTGTATTTCACATCATTTTTATCAAAATATTCTGTGATCTGGTTTACAGCTTCGTCGATTTGGGAGCCGTTCATTTGATAGATATGAATTTCCGAGCGGAACTGTTTGGCAATATGTGCTGCCCATTTTGTTTTTTCCCAGGGGCCTGAATCGCTGGTGATAGGCAGGACAATATGGTGATACCCTTCGCCAAAAGAGCGCTTTTGTACTACAATTACCGGCGCCGGCGAGCTGGTAACTACCTTGAGGGCATAGCTGCCGGTGAGATGTTGCATCCCTATCTTGCCATGTGTTCCCAGATAAAGCAGCTTGGCGCCAAGCTCTTTGGCCACATCGCTGATGGTGGTAAAGATGCTGCCTTCACGTGCCATCCCTTCGGCTTCGATGCCATAGGTTGATTTGAGATCGTCGACGATGACTTGTAGTTTGTCTTCTACCGAAGTCTCGTCGAGGCTTTCTTTCTTAAGTTGCGCTTTGGTGGTCTTGTCGATTACGTGAAGTACCACCACTTTATAACCTAAAAAACGGGCTGCTTCGGCGGCCTGGCTGATGGCATTGTCGCCAACAGCAGTGAAATCTGTGGGCACCAAAACGAGGTTGTTCATGTTTTCAGTCATAATGTTTTGTTATTATATGTTTTGTAATTAGGTCAGTTGATGAGCCACAAAAATAGAAAATATTTCTTTGGATATTCTTTTCCATTGCAACAAAAATTTTCACTGTTTGCTTGCAAGCAAAGTCTGTGATTTCATTTCGCGGCTGGTGATACGGTAGAGCTGCTCTACCAGCAACGACACCTGTGCGTTGGTGTTGTTGAGCAGTATTACGGTAATGCGCTCGTCGGGAATACGCGTGAGACTTGAGGTGAAACCGTTCCAGAGACCGTTGTGATAAATTACGCGGTGGCCATCCATTTCTTTCAGGCGCCAGCCAAAGCCATAGTTGTAGGAGCGCCCGCGGCGTGTAACGGTAGGGCTAAAGGCTTGCTGCAGCGTGGTGTCGCTTACAAGCAAAGAGGTGTACAAAGCCTGATCGTATTTTAGCAAGTCGCGCGTGGTGCTGTAGATGCTTTTGTCGCCCAGCACTTCGTCGAGCGGGCTGTGGTTGTAGCGGCTGCCACGGTAGCGCCGGGCATAACCAATGGCCATCCGGCTTGTTTCGGCATCCGCTGTATTCCAGGCAAAGGTGTTGTTCATTCCCAGCGGATTGAAAATTTCGTCGCGTAAAAATTCATAAAAAGGCTTGCCTGATACATGCTCTACCACCAGTGCCAGCATGGCATAACCGGTGTTGCTGTAAATATGCCGTTGCCCTGGCCAGCAGTCACGTTTCGGATTGTGATCAATAATCAACTGCAAGACCTCCTCGTTGGTGAGAGGTTTCTCTTCGGGCCAATAATTATCAACAAAATACATGTAGTTCTGCAGTCCTGAGGTGTGCTGCATCAGGTGTTTTATCGTTACTTTAGGAAAGGGAAACTCGGGGATATAATTCACTACCGGTGCATTCACATCAAGTTGGCCGCGTTCGTATAGAATGAGTGCCGAGAGTGCTGTAAAACTTTTGCTCACCGAGGCAATCTGAAAAACGGTGTTATCGTCCAGGGTGTCTTTGGTGTCGAGATTGGCATAACCATGGCAGTATTGGGCCACAGGATAACCATCCACAGCCACCAGCGCCGCACCGTTAAAACGGTTGAGCCTGAGAACCCGCTCCACAAGCGAATCTATTTTACTGATTGAAGAGGCGGGCAGTGGCGGGGGGGCATCGGGTATGGTCAGCGGCTTGCTGTCGGGCGCTACGTTTTGGTTGGTAGGCGCATTAAAGCTAACGAATACAAGTACAAAAAACAGGATTACAAATCTCAGATTCATCATAATAAAACTATGTCCCCTAAAGCATTTGGCTGCAAATGTATAATAAATCAGAAATCTTTTCGGTTTTCCTTTTCTGATTTAGCGTTTTAATAACTGCTGAACAGGCGGATTCTTGTGTAAAAAAATTTTTTATAAAAAAAAACAGAAGAGATGACGGAAGTGTATGCTATAATGTTGCCTGATGATGGCGTTTTTAATAAAATGGAACCGGCGTTGTTGCAGGTGCTGGAGCCAACGCGGCGTCCGGAACCTGGGCGTTATGGCCATCAAGCAGTGTTTCAGCGCAAGGTGCTGGGAAGGGTGTTGCTTCAGTGGGCGGCAGAAAAGAAGTATAGCTTGCCTGCCAATGAATTGACGGTAGCAAAACTTCCCATCGGGAAACCTTTTTTCGACAAGCACCCCGAAATACATTTCAAC
>JAAYIU010000057.1 GCA_012523265.1 Bacteroidales bacterium
CTGGCCATCGACGAGGCGCATTGTATCTCGCAATGGGGCTACGACTTCCGCCCGCCATACCTGCGCATCGCCGAAGTGCGGCAGATCATCCCCGATGTTCCGCTGCTTGCCGTTACGGCTTCGGCTACACCCGAAGTGGTGGACGATATTCAGCAGAAGCTCCTTTTTAAAACTAAAAACGTCATCCGGCAGAGCTTTCAGCGCGAGAACTTGTCGTATAATGTTCTGGAAGAGGAAAGTAAAAACGAAAAGGTGCTGGAGATTCTGCAAAAGCTGCGCGGCTCGGCCATCGTCTATGCCGGCAGCCGGCGCCGTACTTATGAGCTGGCGCAGATGCTCAACAAAAGAGGCATTACCGCCGATTACTACCATGCCGGCCTCGACAGTCAGCAGCGGCAACAGCGGCAAAATCGCTGGATGAGTGGCGCTGTGCGCATCATGGTTGCCACCAATGCTTTTGGGCTGGGCATCGACAAGCCCGACGTCAGATTGGTAATTCATGTGGATTTGCCTGCCTCGGTAGAAGCCTATTTTCAGGAGGCCGGCCGCGCCGGCCGCGATGGTGCGACGGCCCATGCCGTGATGTTGTGGCAGCAGTCGGATATTCTGGATGCCGAAAAACAATTCGAGAGTGCCTTCCCCCCACTCGAAGAGATCCGCAACGTGTATCAGGCTCTCGGCAATTACCTTAAGCTGGCCATCGGAAGCGGCCTCAATATGGGCTTCGATTTCGATATCGCCGACTTCAGCCGTCAGTACAACTTTGTGCCGTTGATTGCCTACAACGCGATGCGTTTTCTCGAAAAAGAAGGATATCTCATCCTTAGCGAGGGCTTGCATTTTCCTGCCCGGATTCACGTCCGGCTCCAGGGCGACGACTTATATCGCTTTCGCGTAGCACATAGCGCATTGGATGGCTTCCTTACAACAATCCTTCGGCTCTATACTGGCTTGTTTAGCGAGTATGTTAAAATTAATATCAACGAACTCGCCCGAAAAACAGGACTTACCGCAGAACAAACCATGAAGTTGCTGCAGCAGCTCCATGCGCACGAAGTCATCACTTTTGTCCCGCTCAAAAGTAAACCGCAAATCATCTTCACCATCGGGCGCATGGATGCGAAAGACCTCTACATCTCGCCCGAAAATTATAAGCTACGCCGTATCACGGCACGCCAACGGCTAAATGCGCTGACGGCATTTGTCAAAAACACCGCAACCTGCCGCAGCGTGTTTTTGTTGGGATATTTCGGCCAACGCAATACGAGCCTGTGTGGTCGTTGCGATGTGTGTCGAAAACGCAACCGCCCCGCCTTGAATCAGGCAGAGTTGGATGCCGCTGTGCAACAGATCAAATCTTTGCTGCAAAAGCAGCCATATCCTCCGGAAGAGCTGGTCAAGCGGGTGCGAAACCTTAACAACGAAAAGCTGCTTCAGGTGCTCGACTGGCTGCTCGACAACGATGCGATTCATTACGACCAGCAAAACTGCCTCTGCTGGGGAGATGCGGAGTAGCGGAGAGACGCAGCCCTATTTATGAGGATCACCGCAAAGGCGCAACGTTTTTTAAAGAATCACCGCAGAGGCGCAGAGGCGCAGAGGCGCAGCGATATGATTGTTTTCTCCGCGTCTACGCGGCTAAG
>JAAYIU010000099.1 GCA_012523265.1 Bacteroidales bacterium
GGCGGGGCAACTGCTCGACGGCGACACCATCATCTTATCCTACCAGCAAAACTTTTTTTCTTTTGAATTTTCCACCTTTGATTATTTCAATCCGCACAAGAGCAAATATGCCTACCAGCTCGACGATTACAACAGCGACTGGGTGTACGTGGACGGCGGGCGCCACTAT
This sequence comes from Bacteroidales bacterium, assembly GCA_012523265.1. Taxonomy (GTDB): domain Bacteria; phylum Bacteroidota; class Bacteroidia; order Bacteroidales; family 4484-276; genus SABY01. The sequence continues at coordinate 170 of JAAYIU010000099.1, forward strand.
GCCGATTACGCCAACGTGATGCCCGGCAGCTATACTTTTAGGCTGACCGGTGCTGGCAGCAACGGACTGTGGAACAGCGAAGGTGTTGAGCTAACCGTCATTATCCGCCCGCCGTGGTTTGCCACCTGGTGGTTTAGAGCCGGCGCGGGGCTGCTTTTTGTTTTTTTGATCTGGCTGCTCATTTCCGGCAGGGTGCGGCATATCCGCAAAAAGCATCTGTACGAAAAGCGGGTACTTATCGTCGAAAAACAACTCTTGGAGATACAGCAAAAAGCATTACGTCTGCAGATGAATCCGCACTTCATCTTCAATTCGCTCAACAGCATTCAGAGTTTTATCCTCACACGCGAGGTCGACATGGCCATCAACTATCTCAGCCGGTTTTCGCAACTGATGCGTATCATCCTGGCCAACTCCCGCGAATCGGTGATAGCTTTGGCCGACGAAATAAAAGCCATTACCCTTTATCTGGATATCGAGCAACTTCGTTTCGACAATCGTTTCGACTATCAGATTCATCTCGATCCTGATATCGACGAAGAGTTTGCAGGCATTCCACCCATGATTCTGCAGCCTTTTGTCGAAAACGCGATCATTCACGGGCTGATGCACAAGGCCACACAAGGCCACGTATGGATAGCTTTTGTAAAAAAAGCAAACAATTTGTTGTGTACCATCACCGACGATGGGGTAGGGCGCGAGCGCGCCATGGAAATAAAAAATGCTTCCGGGCTGGCTGCAAAATCGCGTGGCATGACCATCACCAACGAAAGGCTCGGGCTTTTAAGTCAGAACGCCGATGGTGAGTTCAGTGTGCGCATCATCGACCTGAAAGATGCAGCGGGAAAGGCTGCGGGTACACAGGTAGAGCTTACCATTCCTATTCAGGAAATCTAATGCACACGTTCTGATTGGCACGCTTACTCTTATTTATAATAGTTAAAAATTAATGGGTAAAAATGGGAAAAGAGGTAGCATTAGTAATAAAAATTAGATATTTGCCCGTTTATTTTTAGAAAAAACAACGTGGTAAAAGCAGTAATCATCGATGACGAGAAGAAGTCGCGGCAGGCACTCACCGGCCTGCTGGAACGCTATTGCCACAATGTGATCATTCTGGGCGAGGCCGAAGGAGTACGTTCGGGTATTGAAATGATAAAAAGTACCAGCCCGGATGTGGTTTTTCTCGACATACAGATGCAAGACGGCAGTGGCTTCAGATTGTTACAATCGTTTGAAAAAATAGATTTTGAAATTGTGTTCACCACAGCTTTCGACCAGTACGCCATCAAGGCGATCAGGTTTAGCGCCCTCGACTATCTGCTAAAGCCCATTGTGCCGCAGGAGCTGATGGAAGCTGTGCGCAAAGTGGAAGACCTAAAGATGGCGCGGCAGCAGAACATTCAGGAAAATATCAATGTGCTGCTCGAAAACATTCAAAATCCCGCTGAATCGCGTAAGATTATCCTCAGCACCGCCGAGAAGATCCATGTGGTGGATGTTGACGATATAATAAGGTGTGAATCGGATAATTACTACACCAAGTTTTTCTTTCTGGATGGCAGCCGGCTTTTGATAAGTAAGACATTGAAAGAAAACGAAAGCCTGCTGCGCGGTCATCAGTTTATCCGCTCACACAAATCGCATCTTGTAAACACCAAATACATCAGAGGCTTTGTAAAAAGCGATGGCGGATACATCCTGATGAGCGACAACAGCAAAGTGCCGGTGTCGCGCCGCCGTAAGGAGTTGATTATGGAAACTTTAAATAATTTGTAAAGCAAATAGGTTTAAGATTAGAAAATTTTGAAAAACAGAAAGACACCTGATGAAGTGCGCCAGATGGGAGCACCGGTGGAGGTAAGCCGGCAACTGATTGTTAAAAACCTTTAACTTGTTTCAGGGCATCCATTCGCAGGGCACATCTACTTTTACGTATTTTCTGCATCGAAAATTCACTGCAACCATATGAATGACATATTATTCTTTTTATTAATAATCGGTTGGCTTGCATTCAGCTTTTACCAGCAGGGCGTCAAGAAAAAGCGCCAGCAGGAGGCAATGGAGGCTGCGCGCCGGCGTAAATTAGCTGAAGAACAGGAGGCTGGTTACGGGCAGGAAGTGGTGGATGAGCCTTTGGTGCAGGAGGTGCAGCCCGAGCGTCGCCGCAACTTTGTGGAGGAGCTGGAGCGCATGCTTGCCGGAGAAGTTCAAAGCCTGGAGGAGATACCGGAACAGGAAGCGCAATCGCTCGAGACAATCCCCGAAGCGGCAAAGATGACCGAGATTGACGACAACGACGAAATCAACATTTATCAGAAATATTATGACGCTAAATTAGTACCCGTAACGGCGCAAGAGGAAACACCTGAAGAGCTGGACGAATACCGGCACGAGCTGCAGCATGAAATAACCCAGGATTTGCAAGGGGTTGAGATAGCAGAAGAGCCTGTTTTTGACGCCCCGTATTTCGATTTACGGAAGGCAATTATCTATTCAGAAATCCTCAATTGTCGTTACTGCTAATTAAGTGTGAGTTTAAATAAGAGGGAGAGACAAAAAGGTTTTGGAGAATCCATTTTTTTATTACTAATTTTACCGCCCTTTAGCAAAGCAAAAATAAACATAAAATTATTTAGTATGTTAAAAAATCTACTTTTAACTATTGGTATTCTGCTCACGTCCAGCCTGTATCTGTTTTCACAGTCGGGTGCACTGCAAGGAAAAATCCTTGATGCCGATACTAAAGAGCCCATTCCGTTTGCCAACGTGGCGTTGTTTTCGGGGGGTAATCTGATAACGGGGGCCACCTCCGATTTTGATGGGAAGTACGTAATAAAGCCTTTGACACCAGGTAATTACAACGTGCGCGCATCCTTTATTGGTTACCAAACCAAAGAGATTGCCAACGTCATTGTAAAAGGTGACCAGATCGTTTTTGAGGACATCGAGTTGTCGAGTACTACCGAAGTGCTGCAGACGGTGGAAGTGGTGGAATACAAAGTTCCGCTGATTTCCAAAGACCAGACTACCTCAGGAGCCACTGTTACCAGCGAAGAAATCCAAAAGATGCCCAACCGCTCCACCACTTCTATCGCAACTACTGTGGGAGGGGTTTATTCTGATGCCGATGGTGGTAACATTAGTATCCGCGGACAGCGTTCGAGCGGTACTGTTTACTACATCGACGGCATGCGCGTTTTGGGATCGTTATCGTTGCCTGAATCGGCCATCGAGCAAGTGTCGGTAATTCTGGGTGGTGTGCCCGCCAAATTTGGCGATGCTACCGGGGGTATCATCAGTGCTACCACCAAAGGTCCTTCGCGGCAATTTGGTGCCGGTGCCGAATTGCAGACTTCCGAATTCTTGGATGCCTTCGGTTACAACCGTCTGGGATTGAACGTACAGGGACCGCTGATCACCAGAACTGAAGAAAATGGCAATAAGACCTCCCTGGTGGGCTATTTCCTGGCCGGCGAAGTTATCTACCGCGAAGACGGACGGCCCTCGGCCAAAGGAACACTCGATAAAGCTACCGGCGAATATCTGAATTTCCTTAAAGAAAACCCACAACGCGAGACCGGCAGTGGTTACGGCTTGTTCAACAACGCGCTATTTATGCGCAAAAGCAACACCGAAACAGTAAAGCAATCGCAAAATACAGAGCGTACCGAAATAAACTTTTCCGGAAAAATCGACCTGCGCACTTCGCCCACCATCAATCTTACTATCGGGGGATCGTTCAACCTGCAGGACTACCGCGCCTTTAGCTATAGCAACAGCTTGCTCAACTCAGAAAACAACGCCCACGTGAAAAACAACACCTGGCGTGTGTTTGGCCGCTTTACCCAGCGCTTCCTGGCCGACAAAGAAAGTAGCTCGCTCATCAAGAATGTCTACTATTCCATCCAGGCCGACTATTCAAGATTTCATCAAGTTGTAGAAGATGAAACCCATGGTGACAATCTTTTCAACTATGGTTACCTGGGAAAATTTGATACTTACAAACGTCGCTCCTACGAGCTTGGCAGCGACACCATCAATGGCAACATATATAATAATGTGTGGGTGCAAAACAACTGGCAGGATACTGCCTTCACTTTCCAGCCCTACGACATCAACCCGGTGGTAGCCCGCTACACCGAACTATATTATGAGCGTTATAAAGAGAAAGGCGACTGGCGCAACAACCCACAGGGTGGCTACTGGCTCAACTACAACCAGGTGCAGCTTTATGGCGGCTTGCTCAACGGACAATCTCCTGATAATGTCTACACCATGTGGTCAAACGTTGGCGCACAGTACAACGGCTATTCCGTTGACGACGATTCGCAGATAGGTATTTCTGCCAATGCCAGTGCCGACATCGGTAACCATGCCATCGAGTTTGGTCTGCAATACGAGCAGCGCAAAGAGGGCGCTTACGGCTATGGCCCTGTAGGATTGTGGTCGCTGATGCGTCTGATCACCAATACGCACATCAACGAACTCGACAAGAGCAACCCACAGTTGGTCGAAATTGATGGCGTATTTCAGGACACCATCAACTATAACCGCTTGTACAGCTACACTGACCAGCGCATCTTTGATGTCAACCTGCGTAAAAAATTGGGCATCGACATTCAGGGCGTAGACTGGATCGACATCGATTCGTACGATCCGCGTACCCAGACCATCAGCTACATCGACGAAAATGGCGTGATACACAAAAATACGCCTGTAAATGGTGGCCTTTCGATAGATATGTTTAGTCCCGATGAGCTGCTCAACGATGGTGTTAACTACGTTTATTATTATGGCTACGATCCATACGGAAACAAGCACAGCAGCCGTCCGGCCTTCGACGATTTCTTTAATGCACAGGACGAAATTATGATGCCCAATGGCCAGGCAAAAAAATATTACACCCGCGACATCGGTGCTTTTGAGCCTATCTACATGGCCGGATACATACAGGATAAGTTTGCTTTCGACGACCTGATCTTTAACATTGGTCTGCGTGTCGACCGCTTCGACGCCAACCAAAACGTGCTGAAAGATCCCTATCTGTTCTATTCAGCCTACACAGTGGACGAACGGAACAGGACTTTCGACAACAGAGAGCACCCCTCTAACATTCCTGGCAATGCTGTTATTTATGTGGATAACAAGGACAACCCTGCTGATGTAATTGGTTACCGTGTGGATAATACCTGGTACAATTCTTCGGGTACCATCATTCAAAACCCGGATATCCTTGATGTTGGTAATGGTATTACCCCCTATCTCAAAAATCCGAACCAAACCAAAATGACGAGCGAAGTATTTGAAGACTATACTCCGCAGGTGAGCGTGCTGCCACGAATTTCGTTCTCATTCCCCATCTCCGACGAGGCCTTGTTCTTTGCTCACTACGACATTCTTACCCAGCGTCCTACGGCTGCCTTGCGCATGGATCCAACCCAATATTTCTTTATCGACCGTCAGGGAGCTATTAATAATCCAAACCTGAAGCCTGAGAAAACCATCGACTATGAGTTGGGATTCCAGCAGAAGATCAGCAACACCTCTTCACTTAAGATAGCCACTTTCTTTCGTGAGATTCGCGACAATATACAATATTACCGTTTTACGGGTGCCTACACGGGTGGTTCTAACCTTTACGACTCTTATGCTAACCTCGACTTTAGTACTGTAAAAGGGTTGACCATAGAATACGACCTGCGCCGTACCACCAACATCCGGGCGCGTATCAGCTACACGCTGCAATTTGCCGAAGGTACCGGATCAAGCCCCAGCACAGCAGCCGCTTTGGTTAGCGCCGGGCTGCCTAACCTGCGTCAGTTGTTCCCGCTCGACCAGGATCGTCGTCACTTTTTCAACATTGTGCTCGACTATCGTTTTGGCGAAGGCAAAGCATACAGTGGCCCCACTTCTACCCGCAACATAAAAGACACTGATAAAGTAAAAACCACGCAGTGGCTCAAAAATACCGGTCTGAACCTTACCCTTAGTGGTGGTTCGGGAACTCCTTACACCCGTGCCGAAAACATTATTGGCGTTTATGGCGGCGGTGGCGGCTACGTATTGGATGGCACCATCAACGGTTCGCGTCTGCCCTGGCAGTTCAGGATCGATGCCCGTCTGGATCGCGACATCAGCATCAATAAAGACCCAAAATCCAACACCTACTTCAACGTCTATCTGCAGGTGCTCAACCTGTTGAACACCAAAAACATCATCTCCGTTTATCCCGCTACCGGAAGCCCTGATGATGATGGTTACCTGACAGCTCCCGAATGGCAGAGCAACATCAATGCTTCTATCGATCCGGCTGCTTATCGCGATCTCTATGCGTTGCGCATGAATTCGCCCTTCAACTTCAGTACACCGCGTCAGATCAGGCTGGGTGTGATCTTCAACTTTTAATCCCTTTTTTTTAAAGATTAATCAGGAAAAATAAAAATATCATACAGATGAGGTACATATTACAAATACTGCTGATTTTCTCGGTAATACTAATGACAGCTCCCCAAAGCTATGCCGAAAAACAACCCAATGCAGAGAAAAATAAGCTTAAAGCGAGTGCTGCCGGTTGTTCGGCCGGTGGGGGCTTTGCTTTTCTTGATGTAAATAATATCCGTGCCCGTATCAATACGGGTGGCGACATGTGGTGGAACTTCGACCGCGGTCAATATTTTGTTCCCGGCAACACCCAAAAAACTTCGATGTTTTCGGCATCGCTGTGGATTGGTGGTGTAGACGTCAACGGGCAGCTCAAGTTGGCCGCCCAGCGCTACCGTCAGGTAGGTATCGACTATTGGACTGGTCCTATTTCGCGTATCGACGCCTCGATAGATGCAGAAACCTGCGCCGAATACGACAAACTGTTCGAGATGACACGCGCCGAGGTGGATGAATTTATTGCCTGGTCTACCAGCACCGATCCCGCCAAAGAGTACCCGGATTACAGCATCCCCGAAAGCATCCTCAACTGGCCGGCTCATGGCGACGAGAGCCTGGGGCAAAGCTATTATCTGGCTCCCTTCTTCGATGCCAATTACGATGGAGAATACGACCCGCGTCAGGGCGACTATCCCTACTACGACATCGACAACAGCCTGTGTAGAACACAAACCCCTACAATGGATGCCGACTATTACTACCCTGATCTCTCCGACAACTGGAAGTACGGAATTCTGGCCGACCAGGTGATAAAAGGCGACCAGACGCAATGGTGGGTTTTTAATGATAAAGGAAACATCCACACCGAAACTACCGGGGCGCCTATCGGTATGGAAATTCGTGCCCAGGCTTTTGCCTTTGCTACCAACGATGAGGTGAACAACATGACCTTTTACAGCTACGAAATTATAAACCGCTCTACCTTTAAGCTAACCAACACCTACTTTTCGCAATGGGTAGATACCGACCTGGGTTACGCCTGGGACGACTATGTTGGCTGTGATGTGGAGCGTGGTTTGGGATATTGTTATAATGGTTTCCCGATTGATGGCTCGGGCGAGGTAGAAGCCTATGGCGACCAGCCTCCCGCCATCGGTGTCGACTTTTTCCAGGGTCCCTATATGGATCCTGATGGTTATGATAATCCTTCCTTTAAAGGTGACAGCACAATGGGGCCTACCTTTAGCGGAAGTTGCGAAATCGTAAACCAGGATGGTCAAAAACGTAACATGACCTATTACGAAAATGGCGAACTTGTAACTAAAGAGTCTATTGTGCGGGCTGCTGCCATCAACGGAGTAAACTTTGGCGACGGCATCGCCGACAACGAACGTTTCGGGATGCGTCGTTTTGTTTATCACAATAATACCTCTTCTAACCCCAACACTACCGACCCCCACACTGCTCCTGAATATTACAACTACCTGCGTGGTATTTGGAAAGACAATACAAAGATGCTTTATGGCGGAACGGCACACGTGAATGATCCGAAGGCTGTTGGTCCTGAATGCGACTTTATGTTTCCCGGCGATACCGACCCCTGTAACTGGGGAACCGGTGGTACACCGCCTAACGATGGATTTAACCAAAATGGAAAATACTGGACAGAAGAAACTGAAAATAACCAGCCTGGCGACCGCCGCTTCATGCAGTCAGCCGGTCCTTTCGACCTGGAAGCCGGTGCTGTAAACTATATTACAGTAGGTATTCCCTGGGCACGTGCTACCTCTGGTGGTGCCTGGGCATCGGTATTGCTGCTGCGCGTTGTCGACGACAAAGCACAGGCCTTGTTCGACAACTGTTTTAAAGTCCTCGACGGTCCAAGCGCGCCGGATTTGAGCTTCCTGGAACTCGACCACAAATTGATCGTTAATATCAGCAACCGCAAGGGGTCTAACAACTATCGGGAAGAATATTCAGAGATAGATCCTAATATCCAGTTGCTTGAAGATACTACCAATACCCGCACCAAGGCTGAAGAAGATTCACTGAAAACCTATCGCTTCGAAGGTTATCAGATTTATCAGTTGCGCCGTCCCGATGTTAGTGTTGAAAGCCTCGACGACCCCGACCTGGTTCGTCTGGTTGCTCAGTTTGACAAAAAGAACGGTATTACAAAACTTATCAACTACTACCTCGACCGCAGCATTGGTGCTACTGTGCCGGTGGTTGAAGTGAACGGTGGCGATGAGGGCATCAGTCATACCTTCGAAATTACAAACGACGCTTTTGCTGATAAGGATCCTAAGCTTGTAAATCACAAGCAATACTATTTCATGGCAATAGCCTACGCCTACAACGAATACTCTCCTTACACGCAGGATCCTGGTATCGAAAACGGGCTTTACGGACAAAAGAAACCCTATCTGGCGGGACGTAAAAACATTAAAGTTTATACGGCTATTCCACACAAAGTTGTGGATGGACAGGTGCTGAATTCTGTTTACGGCGACCGCTTTGAGATATCACGTCTGCAGGGCCACGGCAACGGTGGGTTTGAATTGGAACTCAAACAAAGCGTTATCGACGAAATTATGTCGAAACCAGCCATCAAATACACATGGGATCCGGTACGCAAAGGTTATTTTACAAATGATACCATTGGAAGCGAGAACTATCCGATGGCCTATCAGCTGGATTATAAAATAAACAAGGGACCCCTGAATATTAAGGTGGTCAATCCGTTGGATGTAAAAGCCGGAGAATTCACGCTGCGGTTTGTAGATGTAAAACATCCTACAGAAAAGAATCCGCAAGGCGAGATTGTGGTTTCTGATTCGCTCACCATCTTGCGCGCCCACTGGATAATTACCGATGCTGATGGCAATAGCTGGCATTCCGACACAAGCATTAATGTTCGCAACGAGCAGGTGATTCCTGAGCTGGGTCTTTCTGTTGATATTGTACAGATTTCCGCACCGGGCACAGCAAACTCTGTAAATAATGGATTAATCAGTGCCACCATGAAGTTTACCGACAGCTCCAAGCGCTGGCTCACTGGTGTACCGGATATTGATGTGCCGGCAAGCCCGTTCAACTGGATTCGTTCGGGTGTGTACGAAGACAAAGACAATACACAATTCAACGACTGGCGCATGTCGCTGGATCCTCCCCAACCATGGGACCCGACACAGAACTACGAGAAACTTATTGGCGGAACCTGGTCGCCTTATGCACTTACTGCTGATAAACAGGATATAAAAACAGGACCAGCCTACGACTTCTTATCGCGCGACAAGGCCAAGCTTTGGACGCTGGCAAGCGTGGATGTGGTAATTACCGCCGATAAATCGAAATGGACACGCTGTCCGGTTATCGAAACCTGTCCCGACCAGAATCTGGCACAAGGTCGCGCCAAACAGCTCTATCTGCGCGAGTCGCCCTCGATAGATAAAGATGGCAACTTTGCCGAGAGCATGACTATGCCCGACAGCGACAATCCCGATGATCCAAACTATATTTCTGCCAAAGGAATGGGATGGTTCCCCGGATATGCCATTAATGTGGAAACTGGCGAGCGGCTCAACGTGATGTACGGCGAAAACTCCTGGCTTAGTGGCGACAATGGCCGCGACATGAAATGGAATCCTTCCAACAGATTTACTGATAACAACGGTATCCCCGTATTCGGCGGGATGCATTATCTCTACATCATGAATCCTACACGCGTTGTTTACACCGGCAGCATCTTTAATTTCCCTGCTTACGATGCAGGCCGTTATTATCGCGACTCGCTTGTAGGCGTGGGTATTCCCAATGGCGGCTTACCCGACAACGTAAGGCTTGCCGGAGTATTTGCCAGTACGCTGTGGGTGAATATCCCGGTGATGGCCGATACCTTATGGTTGCCCGAAGGCAATGATGCGCATGTGAAGATAAGAGTTGCTAAACAGTACCGCCGCTACTTCTCCGAGCAGACTTTGGCGCCTAACAATCCTAAAGCCGACAATAGCTTCAATCCTATGTACAAGTTCAGCACGGCTGCCTTCGAGCCTGTCGAATTTTCGCCGAAAGCTAACAATAAGTATTTGGATATGATTTCGGTGGTACCTAATCCCTACTATGCTTATGCCGATGGTCCCGGATATGAGCGCAACCAGCTCGACACCCGCGTTAAGATTACCAATCTCCCGGAGCGCTGTGTTGTTACCATTTACAATATGGGCGGTACACTCATCCGACAATACAATGTGGATAAGTCAGGAATCAGCAATCCCACCACCTCGACCAGTGGGGTGGAGACCGACGCAAAAACGTCCATCGATTGGGATCTAAAAAACTTTGCCGGCATTCCTATCGCCAGCGGGCTTTATCTTATCCATGTGAAAGAAACCGGTGGCCGTCATGGCGAGCGGGTGGTAAAATGGTTTGGTGCTATGCGACCCATCGACCTCAATACTTTCTAAACGACACTGTTAGCAATTTGTAAGAACGAATAAAATTTCAAAGTATGAAAAATATTTATAGATACATCTTCACAGTCTTTGTAGCTGCAATGCTGACAATACCTACTGAAGGCACCTTTGCCGGGAATAAAGACCGCTCGGGGCAGTCCGGAGCTTCCGAGTTGCTCATCAATCCATGGGCGGGCAGCTCTGGATGGGGCGGCGCCAACGTGGCTTGTTCACGTGGGCTGGAAGCCTTGTTTACCAACGTGGCCGGCACAGCTTTTACCAGTCGCACCGAAATCATTTTTGCCAATACCGACTATCTGAAAGGTGCTGACGTAAATCTCATGAGTTTTGGTATCTCTCAAAGGGTAGGCGAAACCGGCGCCATTACCATCGCTATCATGGCGATGGGATTTGGCGACATCTCACGAACCACTATCGTTAACCCCGACCCGACAGATGCCATCATCGGTACCTACAGCCCAAGCTTGCTGAACATCAACATTGCGTATGCCAAGGCTTTTTCTAACAGTATTTATGGCGGTTTTAATATCAAAATCATTTCCGAATCGATTGCTGATATGAGCGCACAGGGCATTGCCATCGATGCAGGGATACAATACGTGACTGGTGAGCTGGAGAATATCAAATTTGGTATCTCACTGAAAAACGTGGGACCCACCATGAAATTCTCGGGTGACGGATTAACCTTCCGTGGTTTTTACACACCCTTCTCGACCACTTCGCCTACCTTCCAGCAGCGCATTTCTGATTTTGAGCTTCCCGCCCAGTTGATGATAGGCGGTTCTTACGATTTTCTCTTTGGCGAAAGCCGCTTTACCCTGGCCGGAGCATTTGTTTCCAACTCCTTCACCAAAGACCAGATAACCCTGGGTGGTGAGTTCTCGCTGCGAAACTATCTCGTGCTGCGTGCCGGCTATACTTACGAAGAGGGCATCACCAATAAAGCCGACCGCACTACCGTATTCACTGGCCCCAGCGCAGGGCTTTCTGTCCAGATACCACTAAACAAAGAAAAAGGAAGCATCTTCGCGGTAGATTATTCTTATCGCGATACCGATCCTTTCGATGGCGTACATACCATCGGAGCGCGCATCAGCCTGTAATAAAAGTTTTTGCTCAGCAGAAAAGATTTATATTTGCACCCACATTTTAAGGCCCTTTTTTCGGAAAGGGTCTTTTTTATATTTTTAATCACCAACCAAATAGCAGTACCAATATGTCAGAGACAAAATATTATAGCGAGGAGGGGCTTAAAAAAATCAAAGCCGATTTACATCGTATGATAACCATAGACCGCCCGGAAGCCTCAAGGCAAATTGCCGAAGCACGCGACAAAGGCGACCTCTCGGAAAATGCTGAGTATGATGCTGCCAAAGAAGCACAGGGAATGCTTGAGATGAAAATTTCAAAGCTCGAAGATACCATCCGCAACGCCCGTATCATCGACGAATCGAGGCTCGATACCAGCAAAGTGTTGATACTTTCCAATGTTACCATCCGCAACCTTAAAAATAATGCAACGATGAAATACTGCATCGTGCCCGAAAGCGAAGCCGACATCAAAAATGGTAAATTGAGCGTGAACTCACCCATTGCTAAAGGTTTGCTTGGAAAACGCACAGGCGATGTGGCCGAAATTAAAGTGCCTGCCGGAGTGATTAGTTTCGAGATTTTAGAGGTGTCACGATAAAAACCATTGAACCTGATAAAGAAGATTGCCAGACGGGATCAAAACGTTTGGCAATTTTTTTTGGATTTTGTTACCTTTGCTCGTCGTAACCATCACCATTAAAAAAATTATTATGAGCACTATTTTTACTAAAATTATCAACGGCGATGTGCCGTCGTACAAAATTGCCGAAGACGAAAATTACTTCGCCTTTCTCGACATAAATCCGCTGGCCAAAGGTCATACGTTGGTAATCCCCAAAAAGGAGATCAACTATATCTTCGATATCGATGACAAATTGCTGGGAGGCATGTTGGTATTCGCCAAAAAAGTAGCGCGTGCCGTAGAGCAGGTAGTTCCGTGCAAGCGTATGGGTATCACCGTGCTGGGGCTGGAAGTGCCCCATGCCCATATTCATCTGGTTCCTATCAATACCATTTTTGATATTGATTTTAGTAAAGAAAAATTAAAATTTACGACCGGGGAATTTGAAAAACTCGCTGCCGACATTCGCGCACATCTCTAGCCCGTCTTTCATCCATTAAAACACAAAACGACAAAATACAAACGTTGACAGCCGCTGTAAACAATTTCAGGGTATTCCGAGAGTTTGATTTTTGAGTTTTAAAAGTTGGAATTTGTTTTATTGTGAATTGGAATTTAACCCTTTATGCGAAAAAAATTTGATTTTCTGGTTATAGGATCAGGCATTGCCGGGTTGAGTTATGCCTTAAAAGTGGCGCAGCACGGCAAAGTGTGTATCGTTACCAAGTCGGGCGCTGCCGATACTGCCACGCGTTACGCCCAGGGAGGCATTGCCGCAGTAACCTACACGCCCGACACGTACGAAAAACACATCAAGGATACCCTGATAGCCGGCGATGATTTGAACGACGAAAACATCGTTCGCATCACCATCACCGAAAGCAGCCAACGCATCAAAGAGCTGATAGAGTGGGGGACGCGTTTTGACAAAACCACCACCGGACAGTTTGATTTGGGACGCGAAGGTGGCCACAGCGAGAAACGCGTGTTGCATCACAAAGACAGCACCGGACTGGAAATACAGCAGGTGCTGCTGCACCAGGCGCGCAGCTGTCCTAACATCGAAATTTACGAAGACCACTTCACCATCGACATCATCACCCAGCATCACCTGAATGAGGTGGTGACACGACGCCGCGGCGACATCGCCTGCTTTGGTGCTTATGTTTTGGATGTCAAAAGCAACCAGATTCATACATTCCTGGCCAAAACTACCATGCTGGCTACCGGCGGAGCCGGAAATGTTTACGCTACCACCACAAACCCACGGGTGGCTACCGGCGACGGCGTGGCCATGGTGTATCGTGCCAAGGGTGTAGTTGAGAAGATGGAATTCATCCAGTTTCACCCAACAGCACTTTACAACCCCAAAGAATCACCATCATTTTTGATAACGGAAGCCTTGCGCGGTTTTGGCGCAGTGCTTAAAAATGGTAAAGGCGAAGAGTTTATGCAGAAGTATGACGCCCGCGCTTCGTTGGCACCGCGCGACATTGTGGCGCGCGCCATCGACAATGAGATGAAACTCTCGGGCGACGACTTTCTGTATCTCGATTGCCGCCACCTCGACAAGAATGAGCTTATCAATCATTTCCCGACGATTTATGCCAAATGCCTGACCCTCGGCATCGACATCTCCCGCGACCTGATTCCGGTGGTTCCCGCGGCTCACTATACTTGTGGCGGCATAAAAACCGATGAATTTGGCCGTAGCTCCATCGAGCAGCTTTACGCCAGCGGGGAATGTGCTTCTACAGGTTTGCATGGCGCCAACCGGCTGGCCTCTAACTCACTGCTCGAATCGCTGGTGTTTTCGCATCGCGCAAGCCTGGATGCTGCCTCGCAAATCGACAGCATTGATTTTCGTGACGATATTCCCGACTGGAATGCCGAAGGTACGGTGCTCAACGAAGAGATGATCCTCATTACCCAAAGCCTGAAAGATCTGCAGGCCATCATGAGCAGCTACGTGGGAATAGTACGCAGCAACCTGCGCCTCAAGCGCGCCTTCGACCGTCTGGAGATAATTTATCGGGAAACAGAAGATTTGTATGAAAAATCAATTCTTACCGTAAAAATTTGCGAGCTGCGAAACCTGATCAATGTAGCTTATCTGATTATAAAAATGGCCATGCAGCGCAAGGAGAGCCGTGGATTGCACTATTCGCTCGACTATCCGCGCATGCGTCCGTCTGATGCTGCATCAAACATAAACCGACACGATGAATAGAGAAGAATTTGTGCAGGCGCTCCGCGACACTTCCACCCTAAGTGCTGACGCTTCGGGATTGGAAGATGTGCTGAAACATTTTCCGTATTGTCAGAGCTTGCAGATGCTCTACTTTTTGTGGCTGCTTCAGCGCAGCGACGTTCGGTGCCACAGCCGGCTGCGTGTGGCTGCCGCGTATGTTGCCGACCGTGGCGTACTTAAAGATCATGTAGAGCACCTTGAGCTGATGCAGCAAAAACCGGATGAGGCTGCCAGGACAGAAGCTTTTACTAAAGAAAATGTGAAACACGTTCAGACACTACGTCCGCCGGAGGTGCCGGTGGATGTGATACAGGAGGCACTTCAAAAAGATTCTGATCCGGAAAAGAGTAGTGAAAGGAGCCTGGATGACACAGTGGCTGACAATTCGGCTGAATCATCACCGGCGATTTCTCCCGATAAACAGCAGAAATCGAAAGCCGAGCTTATCGATAAGTTCATCAGGAATGCACCCAGGCTGCGCACGCGTAGCGACTTCTTCAATCCAAACGATTATGCCAGAGCCAGCGCCATCGACCGCGACGACATCATCAGCGAAACGCTGGCATTGATTTACCTCAAGCAAGGCAACGATGAGAAGGCTATTAAAATTTATGAGAAATTAATTTTGAAAGTTCCGGAGAAAAGTACTTACTTTGCAGCCCAAATTGAAAAAATTAAGAAAAAATCTAATCTAAATAATTGATATTATGGCTTTTTACAACTTTATGACGGTGCTTTTGCTGATCATCGCCGTGTTGATCGTTTTGGTGGTCTTGGTACAAAATTCAAAAGGTGGCGGACTGGCCAGCAACTTTGCCGGATCCAACCAGTACATGGGCGTGCGCAAAACTGCTGATTTTCTCGAAAAAGCTACCTGGACGCTGGCCATCGCCATGCTGTTGATTGTGCTGGGAACATCCAAAATTATCCCTAAGTACACCAGAACTACCATCGAAACGCAATCGGAGATAAATGTGAACGCATTGCCTGTGCCTACTACTCCTTTCAATCCGGCTGCTACTGAGCAAGCGCCCCCCGAGCAAGGCGGACAGCAGGAAAGCGAATAGTCGTTCATTTACATAAAACACATATCTTAAAAATGTCAGGTTGTCACCAAACAATCTGGCATTTTTTATTTCACCAATCTTTGACTTCCCGGTTCTGATCTGAGCAGGTGTTGCTGCTTCATCCCGGAGGATGTATGTGAAATATGTCCTGCTTTGTCAGACAACCTGACAAGATGAACTGTAAAAATTGCGGAAACGTTGAAAAAGTGCTTTGGCACAAAATCTGATTTGGGGCAGCCACATCTGAAAATATTACAAAAGAAATATATCAATAAAAATCACATTAAAAATTCGTTGAAGATTATGGGACAAATTAACATCAAACCATTGGCCGACAGAGTGCTCATCGAGCCTTCCGTAGCCGAAGAAAAAACAGCAGGTGGCCTGATCATTCCTGATACAGCCAAAGAAAAACCACAGCGCGGCACCGTTGTAGCGGTAGGCCCCGGAAAAAAAGATGAACCAAAGACAGTGAAAGAAGGCGACGTAGTCCTTTATGGAAAATACGCCGGAACTGAAATCAGCATCAACAACACCAACTACCTCATCATGCGCGAGTCGGATGTGGTGGCTATTGTGTAATCAAACAAAATTTCAAAATCATTAACTAATTTATAAAACAAGAAGAAAAATGGCAAAAGATATAATTTTTGATCTCAAAGCAAGAGATGGCCTGAAGAAAGGTGTTGACGCACTTTCTATTGCCGTAAAAGTTACCCTGGGAC
>JAAYIU010000409.1 GCA_012523265.1 Bacteroidales bacterium
GGCGGTCGAAGCGACCGGCACGCAAGAGCGCACGATCCAGGATGTCGGCGCGGTTGGTGGCTGCCAGAATGATGACGCCGGCGTTGGTGCCGAAGCCATCCATCTCGGTGAGCAGTTGGTTGAGCGTGTTTTCGCGTTCGTCGTTGGCGCCGGTCATGGCATTACGGCCGCGCGCCCGTCCGATGGCGTCGATTTCGTCGATGAAAATAATACATGGCGCTTTGTCTTTAGCCTGGCGAAACAAGTCGCGAACGCGTGAAGCGCCCACGCCAACAAACATCTCCACAAAGTCGGAACCCGAAATGGAGAAAAACGGCACGTCAGCTTCGCCGGCTACCGATTTGGCCAGCAGCGTCTTTCCGGTTCCCGGTGGGCCTACCAGCAAGGCTCCTTTGGGTATCTGACCGCCAAGCTCGGTATATTTCCCGGGATTTTTCAGAAAATCCACCACCTCCATCACCTCCACCTTGGCCTCTTCCAGGCCGGCTACATCCTTGAAGGTAATCTGTACATGGGAATCTTTATCAAAGAGTGTTGCTTTACTTTTACCAATATTAAATATCTGACCGCCACCGGCGCCACGCCCCATCATGCGCATGATAAAAATCCAGATCACCACCAGGATGATCATCGGAAGGAGAAAGCTCACATTGTCGAACCAGTTGGTGCGGTTGTCGTTTTGGATATAAATAGGATCGGCAAAGCCCTCCTGAAGCTCTGCCACCTGGCGTTCAAAGTTCTCCAGAGAGCCAATGGTGAATTTAAAATGTGGCTTGGCGCCAAACATTCCGTTTTGTTTTTCTACGGTCAGGTCTTTGTAACGCGACTTGTTGATGCGGTCTTGTTTGATGTAGATTTCTGCAAACTCTCTGTTGACCAGCATAATTTTCTCGACATCCTGCTCCAGCAACATTTCACGGAATTCACCCCAAGTGATCTCTTTTTGTGGTGTGTCGGTGTTAAAAAAGAAAAATGAAATGAATATTAAAGCGATGATGGTGTAAATCCAATAAAAATTGAATTTAGGCTTGCCGTCCTTTTTTGCCGGCCCCCGCAAACCCCGCAAAGGATCAATTTTATCGACTTTTGGAGCTGTGGTAGTTTCTTTATTGATATTTTCTTCTCCCATTATTGTTTCAAAAAATTCGGGTTATGCTTCAATTTTCCTAATGCGGGCATCGGCCCATAAGCCTTCGAGGTTGTAAAACTTACGTGTGTTTTCGTTAAAGATGTGTACCACCACATCAGCATAATCCAGCAAAACCCATTCGGCATTTTGCATGCCCTCGCGGTGCCAGGGCTTTTCGCTGGTTTCTTTGCGCACTACCTCTTCCACAGATTCAGCAATCGCTGTCACCTGCCGGTTTGAATCGCCATGGCAAATAACAAAATGATTGGTAACGGCATTTTCGATCTCGCTCAGATCCAGGTCGAGGATATGATGACCTTTTTTTTCCTGGATGCCTTTAAAAACGGATTCTAAGATATTCCTGGTGTTGCTTACCGATTTGTTTTCAGTCATTTACTATATTTAAGTTTTCATTGCAAAAGTACTATTTTTCATCTACCGGCTGTTGTTTTTCCATTGAATCACCTGATGTAAAGGAGCTGTCAGATCAAAAAGGGTGCCCTGTTAATTTTTAAAAGAGTTACTTTCGCACGTTGTACTCTTAACCGCTCTCAGGCCGTGAATGTTCACATGGAAAAACCTTTGCAATTCAATAACATCAGGCATTACGCCACGCTCGGCTCCACGAATGCTGTTGCCGAAAAATGGCTCACCGAAGAGCGCCCTCCTGAAGGATCGGTAGTTTTGGCAGACCACCAGAGCTGCGGAAAAGGTGTGGGCACAAATAGCTGGGAAAGCACTCCTGGCAGCAACCTGTTACTTAGCACGATTTTGTACCCGACCTTTCTGCCGGCCCATCAGCAGTTTATGCTCAACAAAGTACTTTCGCTGGCAGTACATCAATGCGTCGCCGGCCAGCTTCCCCAACATCAGGTCCTCATCAAATGGCCGAATGATGTTTATGTGGGTAAAAAGAAAATTGCCGGAATCCTCACGCGCAACACCATCACCGGAAGCACCCTCGAAGCTACGATCGCCGGCCTGGGGCTTAATGTAAATCAAACAAGTTTTCCAAAAGAAATTCCTAATCCGGTTTCGTTGAAGATGATCAGCGGCAAAGATCACGACCGGCGGCAGGTGCTGCAAAGCCTGCTCAAAGCACTCGGGCATTTTTACCATCTGCTGCGTACCAACCAATTTTATAAAATTGATGAACAATATCTGCGGGTATTGTTGAACTACCAGAAACCGGCTTCCTACCAGGCCGGGCACGAAGAATTCACCGGATGCATCACAGGCGTAGATGTTTACGGTCATTTGATGATGACGGTGGGCGAAGAGACCAAAACCTTCGACATGAAAGAAATTGTATTTAAAATTAATTAAAATGAAAATAGCCCAAATTGTAGCCGCCATCGAAGAATTTGCTCCGCTGCGGTTGCAGGAATCTTACGAC
>JAAYIU010000076.1 GCA_012523265.1 Bacteroidales bacterium
GTTTGGTCATTGAAATTTGATTATTGAGATTTATTTGGAGCTTGTTTTATTGTTTTTTGGAACTTGAGCTAATAAATTCCAAGTTCCAAATCCCAAATCCCAAATAAATTCCAAATTCCAAAACTCAAACCACGGAGCCGTTTGGTCATTGAAATTTGATTATTGAGATTTATTTGGAGCTTGTTTTATTGTTTTTTGGAACTTGAGCTAATAAATTCCAAGTTCCAAATCCCAAATCATCACATCCTCAAATCATCACATCCTCACATCCCCACATCCTCAAAAAGCGGTTCACTTCTCCTCTTCCGGTTTCCCAAATGCCGGATTGTTGATAAAATCCTCGTCGTGCAGCGTTTTTATAAAAGCGATCAGATCGGCTTTTTCGGGCGGAGTAAGTTGGACGCCGTCATTGGCTACATGGTGCATCAAAGGGTCGATGACCGGAGTATTGACAAGATGATGCGAATAAAAATTGATGACTTCCTCAAGTGTTTCAAACCGCCCGTCGTGCATATAAGGGCCGGTGAGCCTGATGTTGCGCAGGGTAGTGGCTTTGTAGGCGCCGCGATCCATCGGGTCAGCCGTTACGCTGAAGCGATCGTAAGGATCGGTGAAAACGGAATCTTTGCCATTGTTGTAAAACAAATTTGTAGTAAACAACGGGTTGCCGAAGCCACCGTGGCAGTGGAAACAATCGGCGCCCTCTTCGGTGGTGAACAGCACAAAACCCCGCAGCTCTTCGGGCGTAAGCTGCACTTCACCGCGCATATATTGGTCAAACCGGGAGTTGTCCGAGATCAACGTGCGCACAAATTGAGCGATGGCTTTGGCCACTTGGTCTGCAGTGATTTGGCTGGTGCCAAAAGCTTTGCGGAACATTTCGGGATAGCCTTCGATATTTTTTAAAGTCTGCACCACGCGCTCCGGCGACGAATCGAACTCCGTGGGATCGCTGATCACCGCCAGCACGTCGGCTTCAATGGAGGGCACGCTGCCGTTCCAGCCAAAAGTACCCATGTTCCACACCAGGTTGATCATGGGCAGCATCACGTGGTGCGTAGGTTTGCCGGTAACGCCAAAAGGATGCGGACGCGAGGCACCAATCTCAAAGCTATGTTCCTGGCGGTGACAGGTGGCGCAGCTCATCAGCGAGTCGGGGTGCGTGCGCCCGTTGAGGCGGCCATCGTAAAAAAGTTTTCGCCCCAGCGCTACGCCTTCCACCGTCATCGGGTTGTCGGCAGGAACGTTGAGCCGCGTAGGAAACCCATACGGAATTTCTATTTGATAGGGAGTAGGGGTGTAGGGTTCCGGTTCAGGATCGTTGGCGGGGTTGCACGATGTGAACATTGCGCTAAGCGCAACCATAACAAACAGGCTCGCCACAAGACATGCCGTCGAAAAGAAGTTACGTGTATGATGTGTTGTAAAAATCATTTTTATAATTGGTAAAAGTAATGAAAACTTTGTGCTTGAGATTGCTGGCAAAAATAGCAGATAAATAGCTGTATTGCAAATTTTTTAGACTTGAATTCCTGTCATGGATGGGTTGAAAAGTATCCCGCCGGAAATTCCTTTCTTTGCACTCCAAACAAAAAATCTACTATCATGACTACCATAAAAAAAACTACACTCCCTGCAAAAAAGGCCTCCATTGCTATTTTAACTTTTGATGCTGGCAATCTCGACGCCGGATTTCTCACCACTGACGAACGCGACTACATCATTTCCCAAAACAATACGCATCAGCTCACCTCTTTTAGTTTTAATAAAATAAACCATTGGGTTTTTGTAAAGATAATGCCGGCAGGCAAGGAGGGGCATCTGCTGCTTGAAGCGTGCCGCAAAGCCGGTGATGAAGTGCAGAGCGAAGCCAACAAACTGCAACTGCCGGAGCTTACTCTGGTGGGTGCCGGAGCTAACGCAGCGCAATTGCTGGCAATGGCTGAGGGTGCAGCTTTAGGCAATTATCATTTTAATAAATATTTTAAAAAAGAAACCGACAAAAAAAATACGCTTGCCACACTGTCCATTGCAGATGAGCAGGTGGATGATGAGCAGATTCAGGTGCTTCAGCAAACAGTGGAAGCCGTAAGCAAAGCCCGCGATTTGGTGAACGAACCGGTAAATCATCTTAATGCCACGCAATTGGCGCAGCATTTCAAAGCCATGGCGGCAGATGCAGGAATACATGCAGAGGTGCTGACGCGGAAAAAGATAGAAGCCCTCAAGATGGGCGGCTTGCTGGCCGTGAATGCCGGCAGCGTGGATGCGCCTACTTTTACCATCCTCGAATACAAGCCGGAACAACCGCGCAACGAGCAACCGATTGTGCTGGTGGGAAAAGGCGTAACCTACGACACCGGCGGCCTCAATATTAAAACCGGCAGCTATATGAACGATATGAAGAGCGATATGAGTGGCGCTGCCACGATGGCTGCTGCCGTTTGCCTGGCAGCCAAAGCCAGGCTTCCGCTGCATCTGGTGGCACTGCTGCCCGCTACCGACAACCGGCTTAATGCCAATGCAGTTGTGCCGGGCGACATCATCACTATGAGCGATGGCACCACCGTAGAAATCACCAATACCGACGCCGAAGGGCGCCTTTTGCTGGCCGACGCGCTAAGCTATGCCGGTCGTTACAACCCGCTGTTGGTAATCGACGCAGCTACCTTAACAGGCTCGGCGGTGCGCGCACTCGGACGATATGCCATGGCGGCCATGCAAACGAAAGCCGACGAAGCCATGCAGCAACTTACCGCCAGCGGCGAGCAGGTGTACGAGCGGGTGGTTACTTTTCCGTTTTGGGACGAATATGGCGAGCTGATGAAAAGCGATATTGCCGATCTGAAAAACTCCGGCCCCGCCGAAGCGGGCATGATCACCGCCGGAAAATTTCTCGAGAAGTTTACCAGCTATCCCTATATCCATCTCGACATTGCCGGAGTAGCCTTTGCCGAAAAACGCGACAGCTACCGCGGGCTGGGAGGTACCGGCACAGGAATCCGGCTGCTGTTCCATTTTCTCCAGCACTTCGACGCCGGGAAAGTCGGCTGTCAACCGTCCACAGATCACAGTCGGTAGTAGGGGATTGGTAGTGCTCAATTTCATAAAAAAGCAGGCTTTGCCTGTTTTAATCACAAAACCATTTCAAGTGTTCTATGGCCAAAAACTCAATAGCTGATGCTGATAACTTTAAAGCTGCGCTTGCCTTGTGCCAGATGCAGCTCGGCGATGTCGCCGGCTTTTTTTAGCGAAAGCGCCTTTGCCAGCGGCG
Organism: Bacteroidales bacterium; assembly: GCA_012523265.1. Taxonomy (GTDB): domain Bacteria; phylum Bacteroidota; class Bacteroidia; order Bacteroidales; family 4484-276; genus SABY01. The sequence continues at coordinate 3,275 of JAAYIU010000076.1, forward strand.
AAGTAAAAGCAATTTTTCCTTTCTTCAGGTCGGCTTCGTCCACACCCACAATCTGAAATTGCTGCGTTTTTTCGGATGGCAGCATCTGCAGCAGCACGTGCGCGCCAAAGTGAACGGTCTCTTTTGGCTGCGTTGCCGGGTCGATTACGCGTGCTGAGGCAATTCGCTGATCGAGTTGCAGCAGCATCCCATTGATGATGGTATGCATCGAGCGAAGCTCACTCTCGCTGCGGCTCTCCAGGTTTTTCTGCTCCAGCAGCAGTGCCTCCTTTTCGTCGCGCAAAGCCTGCATGCCTTCCGAAGTTACATAATTGGTGACGCCTTCCGGCAAATCCGGACGCTGTGGTATTCTGGGAGCTTCCTGCTGGTCGTCTTCTTTAACAAATGCCCTGCTCATGGTTTATTAATTTTGGTGTGGAATTATTAATTGGTTTCAAAAGTAAGAAAAAATTGTTTTGTAGAAAAGAAATTGTCGCGTTGTAAGGGTGTCGGTTTCCCGATCTGATCAAAAAGGCTATTTTTGTTTTTTATCATTATTAAAAAAATTATCTATGAACAAAATTGCATTGATTACCGGCGCTACTTCCGGAATAGGCGAGGCCATCGCCGAAAAATTTGCCCACAACAACAACGACGTGATCATTAGCGCCCGGCGTGTGGAACGGCTCTCGGCACTCAAAGAAAAACTGGAAAAAGCTGCTCCCGCTCGTGTGTTGCTCTTACAAATGGATGTTACCCACCGTGCCGAGGTGGAGCATGCCCTCCATTATTTGCCCGACGATTGGAAAAAGATCGACATCGTGGTAAATAATGCCGGGCTGGCTGTGGGCCTCGATAAGCTGCACGAAGGCTCTATCGACGATTGGGAACGCATGATCGATACCAATGTGAAAGGGCTGCTGTACGTCACACGCGAGGTGGTGCCGATGATGATAAAACACGGCGGCGGCCACGTGATCAACATCGGGTCGATGGCCGGGCGGGAGGTTTATCCGCGTGGCAACGTCTATTGCGCCACCAAACATGCTGTGGATGCACTCACCAAAGGATTGCGCATGGATACACTCGGGCAAAACATCAAAGTATCGCAGATAGCGCCGGGTCTGGTAGAAACGGAATTTTCGCAGGTTCGTTTCAAAGGCGACGAAGAGCGCGCCGAAAAAATTTACCAGGGCTACCAGCCGCTGCTACCGGAAGATATTGCCGACGTAGCCTTCTATCTCACCACGCTGCCGCCGCACGTTTGCATCAACGACGTGGCGATTACGCCTTTGGCGCAAGCTAATTCGTATGTGATCGAGAAGAAGTAGCAGGGCGCAGGGCGCATGGCGAATGGAGCGGCGCGCGATGGGCAATGAGTAAGTGGAAGTAAGCGAGACTCGGGGCGCGGGGCGCGGGGCGCAGGGCGCAGGACGCAGTCTTTATTAATGAAACAAAACCTTCAAGATGATTTATGTATTAATTGGAATGAGTGTGCTGTTTGTCGCAATTGGGTTTGTTGTGACAGAAAATAATGCAAAATATCTGCTATCTGGTTACAACACCCTGCCAGAAGCCGACAGAAAAAAAGTGGATATTAAAGCATACATCGCCTATTTCAGGAAGTTCCACATTTTTTTAGGCCTCTCCTTCCTGGTTCTGGGGGCGCTCTTGTATTATTTTATTAGCCGAAATTGGGCAGGCGTTTTTTTAGTCGTTTACCCGGTTCTGGCCTACATTGGTTTTGTTGCAACAAGCGCTAAATATTCAAAAGGTTTAAGTACTAAATGGAATCAGGTTGGAATACTTATCCTTATTGGCACTTTGGTTTTCGTGACTGTGCTTTTGGGATACGGTTTCAAAGAAAACACACTGACTTTCGATTCGCAAAGTATCGAATTTAAATGAATGTATGGAGAAACCCTCAGTGCATCGCAAATCGCAAGCATTGAACTTGTGAATCAAATCCCCCGGATTACTTTAAAGACCAATGGATTTGCACTTGGCAGCATTAATAAAGGATATTTCAAAACCGAAGACGGTGAAATAATCAAATTGATCCTGAACTCCGACAATAAGCCATACATCCTATTTACAAAAGCAGATGGCGAAAGGATTTATTATTCGGCAAAGTCGGAGCCAAACCAAAAAATCCTGGATAAAATAAAGCAGGCATTTCCGGGTGTTGTGGTTTGGCAGTAGCGCGCATAGAGTACTGATGGCTTTAGCATAAAACTGCATTAGAAATATGGTTTACGAAGAGAGTTCATTTTTCTTTTTGCGGGTTTGGATAAGGTTGCACCGGTTTTGGGCGAGGCTGTACCTCGTCCGACCTATTTTTATAGGCTTTGCCTGTTACAATGATTTAGAAAACACAGGCACAGCCATCGGACTGCGGAAATAAATACAGATTAGGCGGTGCCGCCCAGGGCGGCGCTTAGCGCTACTTTACTTCCAATGTCCATGTTTCCTCCATATTTTATCATTGCTGAACCACCCAGCGAAGATACAAATCCTGAGAGAAAGCCGGGGCCGGAAGTGTAATATTTATTCTTTACTGCTTATAACGCAACACGAAAATCGTCGCGTTCTTCTACTAATAAAATGTGAGCTTTCATTCCTCTGGTAATGGGGCAAGGTTATTACCAAAAATTTTCGACAGAGAATCCTGATGATTTCTATAGTATAGGCGTTGCTTGTCAGACAGTAAATTAAACTTGTATTGATAATTGTACATGCCTTTATGAAAAATCTTTTTCTGACTTCCGATAAGAGATGCTTTGTAGTAAAACAATGTATCCTCTTTTTCGCCAAATAACAAAACATGTTGTGTCAAATCCTTTCTGAACCATTGGTAGTATTCTTTGGGAATAAAAATCGTATCAAAAAGTGATTCGTAATATTCAAAGGATAAGAATTCGATGGTGTCGTTGATTAGTTTTTTGTAATAATAAAATCCGCCGAAGTAATCTATACTATCGATGTAGTTTTTATTGTTTTGCTCCAAAATCAAATCTTCACTCCATCCTTGAGAATGAAGTATTGAATAATAATCAGCGGCCACCGAAAACGGTGTTGAATAGGGTGCCGGAGTACTTTCTCCCTTATGATGACATGACAGCATCATTGACAAACAAATAATTATCATGGGAAACCTAAAATATTTTATTATAAATTTCATTGTATTGCTGTTCGTTAAATATTTTGATTGAGATAACTGAATAATCACCTGAAATATCAATTTGACCAAAACTTGAGCGTCCAAAACTGGAATAGTCACGATAGCTTACACGATAATAGTATCCCTGATCTGGTTTAAAAATAGGGTTTACTATAGTAACATTCAAATAGTGATCATCATAATGATAGGTGAATACTTTATATCTTTCATGTTTTCCAAATTCGATTTTATCGAGGTCAATTATCTCTTTGATGTCGCCAGATAAATTTTCATTATTAATTTTTTCCATTTTTTCAATTAGATCTGGTATGGCGGTATCTTGGTTCGTTAAATCTACTTTTTGAGTGTCGTTTTCATTTTGGTTTTGCCCCTGATGCATCAAATGATTAAACAACACCACATAGGCACCAGTTATTGCACCGTTAGCGAATTTTCCTCCGCTGATGGAAGCGGCAGTACCGCCAATGGCGGCGGCTGATATTAATTGAAGGTCTTCCGGAACATATGAACCGGCTAACGATCCCATTGCCCCGGCAGCAAAACCATGAGAAAGTATATTAAACCTCATATCGGAATTTAGCGAAAATGAAATACTCATTATAAAACTGATTATCATTTTTCAAAATACAAAGTATCAATACTTAAAGGAAAATAGAATTGATCAGCGGTGTCAATAAAAGGCATTTCGTTTTTCAAAAATGCCGACAAGGAATCAAGAACTGGTGAATAATTGTAATGTTTTTCCGCACACGGATCACAAATGACCTCAATCTTAACATACCTATCTTTTGTAATTCCCTTTAGAAATAAGGAAGTGGTATCCCAACTTCGAGGTGCTGGAATTTTACCGAACGTTTTGGTTGAAAATAAATATGCCCGCTGATTTATAGTTTTGATTGCTTCAGAGTACTGATCTTCATTTAAAGGAACACCGTTTCGGAAAAGTTTTGTGCGCTTTGGAGAAATGTCGCAGATAGAATACTTTATAAATTTTCCAATAATTATGTCGGGTTGTTTTATTAAGTATTCAATGAATCCAATCTTATCAGCAAAATCCTGAAGTTGCTTAGGATTTCTGACTTTATCATATCCCAAAGATATTATTAAAACAGTATCATCATAATCTAATAAATCTATTCGATCACGCAGCAGGATTTTATCCAACTTCGCGTTAAAGTTCTCATAATTCATGCTATCACAAAAGGTTAAAAATTCAGCTTCATCTGAGGGGTTACGATAGTATGTCGTTAAGAACATATCGTAGAATTGCTGTTGAATTCTCCAGGCTGTTAACGAAAATTTTCTTGATTGATAGTAGTTAAAGTTCGTGGCAATAGGTTTTAATAAAAATATTCCTATTACAATAACTACACAAACTACGATTGTAACATAAATAACATGTTTTATTCTCCTGTTCATTACTTATTCTCCTCCATAAATGTATTGTCTGTATTTTAAGAAATCACTATTATTATTGAATTGTATTTCAACTACAGGATAACCAATGGAATTTACAAATCTCATCCTACCGGGAGTATTATCTATACGATAGTCACCAATTTGACGCACAATATTATTTTGTGAATTGGCGGATGGAGAATAAATTACCGTAGCTTGAATAGATATATTGTCAACATTTATTTCAACACCACCAGTTGTGTATATTTCGTAACCAGTTAACGAATTACCCTCTGGCAGTCCATCAATATTAAAATCAACCGAGATAGAATCATCGATTTCAGGATTCCACGGGTCATTATTTGCCATATTGTTGGCTCTCTCTTGGCGTGTAGCTTCATTTACTTTCTTTAGCAACTTTTCTTGATCATTATTTGCTAACGTACGTGGTGTTGCACTAGTTTGTGGGGGATGTGCCAAATGATTAAACATCATCACGTACGCACCGGTAACGGCACCATTGGCGAACTTGCCGCCGCCCAGAGCCTCTGCTGTTCCGCCCACCTGTCCGGTTCGCAGCAACCGGGGGGCGGCGCTTAAAGCTACTTTAGCTCCTATGTCCATATTTCCTCCGTATTTCATCATTGCTGAACCGCCCGGCGAAGATACAAAACCTGAGAGGCTCAACCTATTTACTTTTCCTTAGTTTTGTCAAATCGTACTTCAAATTCATGGTCATACATATCATCTATGTTTTGGTGCTTTTCAAATGGACTCTTCCCTCGTAAAGGTATTTCGCCATTAGGGTAAACATAATAAAATTTATCTAACTCCTTATTAACATTATACTTGACAATAGGTCTGTATTCTACTGGTGCTAAACCAATTGGATTTACTAAAAAATACCTAACCTTGACATTTTTTTTAAGTTTCTTTAATTTAATATTGTAAATTGCCAATTCAGGAGTGTGTACAAGACCATAGTTATTAAAGTCATATATCAAATACTTCTTTTCGGTTTTTGTTTTGAAAGAACTGTCGTTTAAATAAAAATGCTTCCCTAATAAAGAAGAGTCATGTAAATTATCAGCAGTAATGATAATCAAATCACCATCAACGTATGTATAATAAAACGGCTTTAGGTTTTCTAAAATATTGCCATTGATAATACTTGTAATTGAAAAGGTGATCTCTTTTATGCCTTTTTTACACTCAAGAATTTTAATGATATAGGCATCTTCATGATTATACTTTGAATCCAGATGCCGGATACTATCATAATTCATAACGCATTTAGATATCGCCATGTAGAAAAAGGAATTATATTTTACATTTTGAGCATTAATAGACTCAGAAAAACATAAAATGATGAAAAGTATATTTATGAATATGATATTTCGGATTCTCATAATTACAGTCTTAGAAGTTGTAAAATTGATCTTTAGTCATAAAAACTTTTGGTTTCGGAGTCCATAACCATAAGTCTTGTGGACTAAATTTATAGACATACTTTGAACTAATATGATAAACATTCACATTATATCGTTGTGCAAACTGCATATCATTATATCCAGCGATTGATTGGTATCCTGATTGAGTAGTTGGCCCGAAATGATATTGGCTAACAATCTTCGAATCATCGTGATAAATACCATCACTACGAACCTCAAAAGATTGATGGCTTTCATCGATAGAATTTCCTTCCCAGGGATTTACAAAAAACTCACCATTTTCAAGCTCATAAACAGATACTTCAACATTTTCTCTCACAGCAGTTTTTTCCATAAACTCTAATGCAGCTTTGCGTCCACCTTTAATATATCCACCATCTTCTTTTGTCGGCTCACCTCCGCCACCACCCTGATGCATCAAATGATTAAACAACACTACATAAGCCCCGGTTATTGCGCCATTGGCAAACTTGCCGCCGCCTAATGCCTCGGCAGTGCCGCCCAAGGCGGCGCTTAGCGCTACTTTACTTCCGATGTCCATGTTTCCTCCATATTTTATCATTGCTGAACCACCCAGCGAAGATACAAATCCTGAGAGAAAGCCGTGCTCGAATTTTCCGCCCTGTATCAAGCGCATGCCCCCGTTTGTTATACCGTGCGCCGCAGCCCTCCCAAGCTCCCTTATTAATGTTTTTATCTCATGCTTAAAAATGTCGCCTACTCCCTTTGATAGACCCATACTTGCCGTACTCCAAACAACTGATTGAACAAAATATGCCCCTAATTGACCAATATTTACACTTCTCCCGTTTTCGATAGCATAATCTATTGTCATAATTACCGAAAAAGCCAGAATGCCCAGCATTGGATTAATCGGTGTTACTAATATTTGAAACGTGATAGCCAGAATTGTCCCGAACAGACTATA
>JAAYIU010000175.1 GCA_012523265.1 Bacteroidales bacterium
ATTTTTATGCCGGCGCCGGCTATGGCCTCGACAATCAGGAGGGCGAATACCACTACGGCTACGCCATCATCTACAACGAGGTTCCGTTAAGCCTTTCGGCAGGTTTAAAAATCGGCATCCTCTTTTAGCGCTTCTTTTTTGTAACTTTTTTGCTATTATTGATTACCTTATTGTCTTGAATTGGATAAGGTAATAAGGTTGTTGGGAGAGGTTGTTTTTTTCCACTAAGGTCAAAAAGACAGGAATAAGGTTTCTTTCTCCGCCCGAAACCATTCACAGCAGCGGCTTGTGCGCGGACACTCCTCTTCCCCTGAAGGAGAGTGGCTGGGGGATGAGGTCTTTATACACGTGGCAGGCTATAATAACTGCCGGATAAAATGGATTGACTCATGCGACAAGTTGAGGTTTCGGGTTGTTGTGTATCTTTGGCGGCAAAATAAAGTCCAAGATGGATGTTGTAGAAACAGAAATAAAAGACCTGCTGATCATTAAGCCCGATGTGTTTGAAGACGATCGCGGCTATTTTTTTGAAAGTTATAACCGCGAAAAATTTATCACGCACGGGATTCCAGCCGATTTTGTGCAGGACAACGAATCATGCTCCGGGCTACATGTGTTGCGTGGTTTGCATTTTCAGCAGCCGCCTCACACACAAGGAAAGCTGGTGCGCGTGATGCAGGGCGCCGTGCTGGATGTGGCCGTCGACTTGCGGCGCCACTCCCCCACTTATGGCCGGTGGGCTTCTATCGTGCTTTCGGAAGAAAACAAGTGGATGTACTGGATTCCCGAAGGTTTTGCCCACGGCTTTTTAACCCTGGCCGAGCGAACGGTATTTTTTTACAAATGCACCAACGTTTTTAATAAAGCCTCCGAAGGAGCACTCCGCTGGAACGACCCGACCCTCAACATCCGATGGGGCATCGAAAATCCGGTGCTTAGCGCAAAAGATCAGTCGGCTCCTCTTTTCGAGAATTTTAAAACTCCTTTTTAAATCATTTTAATAAAAATATGATCAGAGCCGAAAACATCCACAAATCCTATGGCGCGCTGCACGTGCTCAAAGGCATCGACCTGGAGATACAAAAGGGAGAAATAGTGTCGATTGTCGGAGCCTCAGGGGCGGGCAAGAGTACGCTGCTGCACATCCTGGGCACGCTCGACCGCCCCGACAAGGGGAGTATTTTTTATGATAACCTTCAGGTCGATCTGCTGCCCGAACGTAAGTTTTCGGAGTTTCGCAACCGTGAGATAGGATTTGTGTTTCAATTTCACCACCTGTTGCCTGAGTTTACAGCGCTCGAAAATGTATGCATCCCTGCTTTTATACAAGGTATCAGCCGCAGCAAAGCCGAGGAAAAAGCGCATAAACTGCTCAAGTTTTTAAATCTGGAAGATCGCGCCACCCATAAACCGGCGCAACTCTCCGGCGGCGAACAGCAGCGGCTGGCCGTAGCCCGCGCCCTCATCAACGACCCGGCAGTAATCCTGGCCGACGAGCCTTCCGGCAACCTCGACTCGAAATCGTCTGTGGAGCTTCACCAACTGTTTTTCGATTTGCGCAAGCAGTTCAACCAAACTTTTATCATCGTCACCCACAACACCGCCCTGGCCGATATGGCCGACCGCAAACTCACCATCGCCGACGGCAGAATTCTTTAACCCAAAACCCTCTTTCGACAATGGCTGCAAAACAATATTTTCGGCTCTTGACGGTTAATAGATTGATTTGTAATTTCCTGATAAATAATATCGAATAGCTTATTGATAACCAAAGAAGCATGTGCATGTTTGCGGCAAAACCTACCTATAAATATCGCCTGATTTTATTGTTGTTTTTCTCCTTCTCGTTTCATCTTATTTCGGCACAAACCGGTGCTGAAAAAGCTGATTACAATAATGTGCTCAACCAGGCCGAGAAGCTATATTTTGAAAAAGATTATGCCGGCGCCAAAGCCATTTTTAAGCAGGCTTTGGAGCTGCGTCCCGCCGAGAAACATCCTCAGGAGCGAATCACCGAAATCAACAAGATGCTCGGCATCGACGAACCCGCCAGCAATCGCTACGGCAGCCTGGTGAGCGAGGCCGACAACCTGTACCAGCAAGAAAAATGGCAGCAGGCGTTGGATAAATATATTGCCGCCAACGACCTGAACCCCGGTCAGGAGCATGCTACCAGCCGCATCCTGGAGCTTAACGCAATGATCAAAAAAAACGAGAGCCTTGAAAAAGACTTCAACAGTTTTATGAAATTTGGCCTGGCCTATTTTGAAAACAAACAGTACGAACAGGCAAAAACGGAGTTTCAGAAAGCGCTGCAGATAAAGCCGGGGGAGGCTGTGCCGAAAGATAAGATTGCTGAAATTGACCAATATCTGCGTACCAAATCCGAATATGAAGAAGCCATAGCCCGCGCCGACGAACTGTACGTTAATCAGGATTTTCAAAAGGCGCGCACCGCCTATCAGCAGGCACAGCAGATAAAACAGGATGAGGCCTACCCCGGGAGCATGATCAGCCGCATCGATGAAACAATTGCCAAACGCGAGGGAGAGACGCTGCAACGGCAGCAGGCTTATGACGCTGCTTTGGCTAATGCCGATGATTTTTTTAATCAGAAAAAATATGCCGAAGCGCTGCCGCTCTACCAAGAGGCCAGCCGGCTGATGCCCGACGAGAGTTATCCCAAAGTACGCATCACCGAGGCCACCCGCCTCATCGAACAAATGGCGGCCACAGAAGAGCAATATCTGCAGGCGCTTGCCGATGGAGAAAGTACCGAAAAAGCCGGCAACGACCAGGCGGCACTTGCTGCTTACACCATGGCTTCGTCGCTCAAACCGGAGGAAGAATTTCCGCGCAATAAAATGGCAGAGCTTCAGGCAAAAATCGGAATTGCCGAAACCGACGCCGCCTACACTTCGGCGATTGCCGCTGCCGATCAGGCATTTGCTGCACAGGAATATTCATCCGCGAAAGCAGAATACAAAAAAGCCGCCGGACTAAAGCCAGAGGAAGCCTATCCGCAGACAAGAATTTCTGAAATTGAAACATTAATGGCGTCGCTGGCCGAAACCGATGCCGCATAAACTTCGGCGATTGCCG
>JAAYIU010000067.1 GCA_012523265.1 Bacteroidales bacterium
ACACAGGATACAGTGAAGTACAAAATGCCGATGCTATTTACAGTTTGTTCCAGGAGCCTATTGGTCTAAGAAGTTGTGACGCTTGGTGTTCTGGTTATGCAAACAGAGTCTTTAGTGATGTTGGAGTGAATGGCACAGGTTCGGGCATGGCCAGGAGCTGGTTGAATTGGGGATCATCGGCGATGGATCCTTGTAAGATTCTTGATCCACAGTATGGAATGGTGGCGGTTTTTTCCAGAGGCGCAAGTTCTGTGTCGGGGCACGTAGGGTTTGTTGTCGGGCAAAATGGAAATAATTTGCTAATACTTGGAGGGAATCAGAGTAACACAATTCGTATTACCCCCTTTGATGTATCAAAATTATTAGATTTAAGATGGCCTTAATTAAAAAAATACTTTTATGAAGTTTTCTAAGCCAATTTTTTCAATTATTTTTTTTCTATGTGTAATTTTCAAAATAGTTGCGAATGACACAGGAAATAGTTACACAAAAAAACGTGTGGAGATTGTTCAAAAGAGAAATTCATCTGATACCATTAAACAATCTAAAATCAATAATGCTGATTCATTTAACGAGTTTTGGTTCACTTTTCGTCATGCTATTCTTCAGGATGACACCTCTTTTATAATTAAACATACTATTTTTCCTATAAAGGTAAGAGGCCCCCTTGACGGTGAACCGATTGTTGAATTAAACAAAGAAAATTTCACAACTATTTTCAACGTTTTTTTGAACCAAATTTCAGGGTTAAATACTGAAAATTACAGCGAAACAGAATTGGAATACATAGTAAGAAATCCTACTTTGCCACTTGAGAATTTAAATAAATTCAATAACCATTGTCCCACAGATATAAGTATGGTAGGTGCTATGGAATTTGAAAACGCTGATAATGAATGGTATTTGAGAATGCTATACCTTGAATATTCGACATTTGAAAAAGCAGGTATTCTTTATCCCGAGTGAGGCTACCCCGATGAAAGGTGAAAGTTTCTAATATCTTACGAAAGCAGAATAAGCAAATGATTAGCACGATGATTCTCTATAGTTTTGCCAGATGGATTATTGAGTTAGGAATGGTGCAGAGACGCCGATTGACAAAAACAACTGCGAGATTGTAGCAAAAAAGTTAAATCGATAAACAAGAAGAGACAGACATTCTATATTTTTCCTACTTTAGCGCAATGAAACGCCTGCCACTCATATCGGTCTGTTTTTTCGGCTGCCGCGCTGCTTCCACCGGCGGCATCAGCGATGATATCCGCGGCTTTACCGGCCACCAACACAAAAAGAAACTAAAAGTGGAGGTTAGTCGTTTACTTGAAATAAAATATAATTTATCATGGAAGTACAAGGACTAAGAAGTGAGATACACGATTTTATTAATCATGCAGACGAAAAGTTTCTGAAGATGATTTACAAAATCATTAAAGCACATAAAAATTCTATAGTTGTTGGCTACAATGCAGATGGCTCGCCAATAACGCAAGAAGAATTAAAAGTAAGGGCTAAGGCTGCTTCTATGCGGGTGAAATCAGGAGATTATTTAACTCAGGAAGAGGTTGAAAAGGAGATCGAAAATTGGTAAAGAAAAAGAACCTTCCAATCCGGTGGGACGGGTTGGCAAAAAAACATCTTGACAGCATTTTCGAATTTATTGCCAAAGACTCAACAACAGCAGCCAGGAAAGTTAAAAAGGAACTAATTAAACTGGCTCATAGTTTAGATGATTTCCCTAAAAAATACTCAATTGAAGAATTTTTGACCGATGAATCTAAAAACTATCGTTCGGTATCAAAATGGAATTACAAAATCATTTACGAGATTACAGATGATTGCTTAATCATAGTAGATGTTTTTCAAACCAGCCAACATCCATCCAAAATGATTTCTGAAGCAGAAGAATGATTGCTTTGCGCAACTTGATGACCTCCCCTTTTTCACACCATCAACCAAAACTTTGAAATCGCTCTTTATAGACGGGTATTTGTTGGAAAGCTTTTTTAGCTCCTTGTCGAAAAAATCGGTGGTATAAACATTAAAGCTCATCAAGTAACTGGTCTGCAGTTTTTAACTTAATTTCTCCTTTTAAGTGTTGCTCAACCTGTTCGAGAGATTTTTTAGTCCCGTCCACAAACTCTTGTTGTTTTTTGTTCAACTCAGCTTCGTCAGGAACTTTAACGAAAGCAAGGTTCTTCACCAGTTCCATAAAAAACGGATATTTACTTTCAGGGATATTTAAAATTACTTGCTTCATAACTCTTTTATTTTTTAGCAAACGCCTGATTGGTTTTAAAATTTCGTACGCAGGGATCCATTACTTGGCAAACGCTTAAAAATCGAAGTTCAGGGTTTACTTTCTGACACTAAATATAATCTATCGTCACGGTTTTCAGGAATTTATCTTCGAGCAGGGCGGCAATGCGTTTTACTACGGTGCGGCGTATTTCGAGTTCTACGGGCAGGTTGGGGTCCTGGTGTGCTATGTTGATGCGCGTGCCTACAATAAAGTTGATCTCGTCGCTTTCCAGAATCATCTGCACGATGCTGTCGGCGGGGCCTTTGCCCGGCACCCATTGGTTGTTGTACTGGCGCAGCTGGTTAGCAACTTTCGTCAGGGTAAGGATGCCTTCGGTGATCAGATCGACGCCCTCCATAGAGGAGGTGGGTGGCAGGTCGGGGTCGTCAAACTCAAACGAATCGGTGATTTCTTTGTTCCACTCGCGCGCGATGATGTCGGCGGTGGTGGCGCCGCTGAGTACTTTCAGTCCGTTGAAAGTTTTTACCCGGCGGGCATATTCCTCATCTTTGTCTTTTTCGTAAGGCGGGCCGGTGCAAATGAGCATCTTGCGTGGCTCCCGGAAATAAATCACCGCGCAACTGGTATCGTCTTTCAGCGTAAAGGAGTCGTTGAGCGTGGCGCGTTTTACGGCGCGCTCGCCCAGCTCATAAGCCGAAATCACGGGCTGCCTGTTAACTTCGGCCAGCATAAACTCCGAAAAGTCGTCGCGCCCCCAGCCAAAAGGAAGTTTCTCACTACCCATCCCCGACTGTGTAATACCATCGGAACAAAACACGATGCGGTCTTCCTTTTCAGGAATGAAAGAACAAACGTGTAATTCTTTGCCTTGGTTTTTTTCGCTTTGGAGCACTACTTCCTCCCACTCCGGATCGAACAAAGCGCCGTCGCGGATGATGAAAGTCTGCGGGTTGTCGTACTCCAGAATGCTCACGCGGCCGCCAATTTCTATGTCGACAATAGTAAAAGTAGCATAGCTGATCTTGCGTTCGCTGCACACAGGCAACGTGTTCATGATTATTTCGGCAATCTTGCTAAAGTCCTGGTGTTCTTCGGTAAAGTTGAGCGCCATGGTGGCGGTGAGCGTTGCCAGCATGTTGGCTTTTACGCCGTGCCCCATGCCATCGCTCAGCACGGCAATGAGCCGGTTCTCTTCTTTCACTTTCCGATGTACGAACACGTCACCACAGATGCGCTCCCCGTGGTGGTTGCGCTGCTGGCAGTTGACTTCTATGTGAAAATTCTTAGACATACCTTTTTAAAATTCCAAAAAGCAAAAATCAAAAAACAAATAAATTCCAAAAGATAAAAGACAAAAGGCAAAAACAAATAAATCTCAATATTAAAAACTCAATCGCTCTTTACATTTTTGTACGCACGTCCGGTTAGACGCACGTCCCCCGCTTGGGCGGGGCAGGCAGTGCGTCTCTACAAAATATTCATTCTAACCTCAAACCTCTAACCTCTAACTTCTACCTTCTCCCTTCTTCTTGCGGTGCAACTGGATGATGCTGTTGAGCATGGCTTCGGTTTTGGAGGCGCCTTCGCCCAGCAGGAAACCAATTTGCTGCACCATGCCCAGGTTTTGGTCGATTACCTCGGTCACGCGCTGGATGATCTGCTCGTTGCGCACCTCGGGCGAAAACATATCGCGCACAATGCCACCGGCCACCTTGCCGTGCTTTATCGAGAAAACACTAAGGTTCAAAAAAGCCTCTTCAATTTTCACATCACGGCTCAGGATATCCTCACCGGTATCGAGCACGTTCTGGAAAACTTTATAAAACTGCACCGGCACCAGTGTTTTCAGATTGGCACCACGCAGCCCGGGAATGATGTCGTCGATCTCGCGCGCTTCGTCGCGCAGCAAGTCGATGAAGCTATGGTTCGACGAGAGTATCTTCAGCTTTTCATCCACAATCACCACCCCCGAAGGAATCTGGTTGAGAATGGCACGCGAAGTCTCCAGCTTATCATTGATCAATTCGCTGGTAGCACGCAGTTCCAGGAGTTCTTGTTTCAGTTTCTCCAGCTCTGTTGTCTGGCGTGTGTTGCTCTCGCGCAGGGTGACGATATAGTTGTTTTTGTTTTTAATATTCAATTCCTGACACATATCGGTGCGGGTAAGCCCCTGTGCCACGGCTTTGGCAAAAGCATGGCAATTGTCGAATCCACATCCGTGGCAGGCCTCTGTGGTAATAGCCTTTCCGGTTTTTCCGAGCAAGGCCAGCACCTCATCAATGCGTTTTTGGGGCGGATCGGGCATACGTTGGTCGTCGGACACATGGAGGCGGCTGAGATCAAGCGCGGCAAACTCTTCCATGGCTTGTTGCCAGGCAGCTTCATCGGTACCGGCCAGGCGCCGCTGCGAATAGCCTGTTACCAAAGCATCGCGCAAATGTTTGTCGCTACCCGCCGTCATGCCAGGCCCCATCACACAGCCATTGTTATAAAAAATATTGAAATGATGCCGGATCTGGTCGATATTTTTACTAAAGGAAGCCACAGCCTGCAATGATTCCGGATCACCTTCGGCTGTTAAGGCGGTACCACCAATCAGATTCTGGCTGATGCCGCCCGCTTCCAGTATGCCGCTGCTGATGGGATACAACGAACCCATACGTCCGTGCGGCGGATCAAAATCAGAATATTCAAGCTGACTTTCGTGGATGTGATGCTCCTGAAACAAAGCGCGCAACTCCGTAAAGGTGATCACGGCATCCACACCTTTTTCGCCATCCACACCGACATAATCCTTGGCAGCGATGCACGGACCTATAAAAACCGTGTGAAACTCTTTCCCAAACTTCTGCCGCACCACGCCTGCCATAGCTTCCATGGGCGTGACGATAGGCGCAAGGTTATCGGTAAGATGTGGGTAAAATTTTGTAACGAAAGCTACGATGGCCGGGCAGTTGGCCATAAGATAAAACTTGCCGCGGGCGCGTTCAAAAAGATTTCTATAGGCGCGTGCCACCAAATCGACGCCAAAGGAAGCATCGGCTACTACTTCAAAGCCAAGCTGGCGTATCATCTCCACAAACTTGCGATAGTCGGTGATGTCGGGAAATTCGCCCGAGATACTCGGATCGACCAAAGCAGCCACTTTATCGTTCGACTGCAGGATCTGCCGCACCAGGCTTATCGATTCGAGATAAGTGATGGCACCATCGGCGCAGGCGCGCACACAGGCGCCGCAGCCTATGCATCTATGATGCTCGACCACCGGTGGCTCGTTGGCTGCAACAATGCGGATGGCATGCACCGGGCACACCCGCGCACATTGTTGACAGTCGGTGCATTTTTCTGTATCGATCCGGATAAGGTTCATATTTTGGTGGCTAAAGCTTTATCAAGTATTTCGACGATGGTTTCCGATGTAATATTATTGTAGCGGCGCTGGTCGATCTCGATAGCCGGTCCGCTTTCGCAATTCCCAAAGCAGTGTTTCCCTTTGAAAATTACTTTGTGCGTAAGCTGGCGGTCGGCTAAATAAGTTTTAACTAATTGAACCAAATGTTTGTTGCCGCGTGCAAAGCAGGAGCTTCCTAAGCAAATTACGATTTCTGTTTTCTGTAGCATGAATCCATTAAAATTGCGTGAGCAAATATCCATAAAAAAACGATGCAAGGTTTTTTTTACGTTAAAAAAATAACATTGTGAATTTAATAACATAAAAATATTATTTTTGGCAATGCTTTACTAAAAAGATAAAATCGGCTGCATGAGTACTATCCAAAACATTCTGCGCAACTACCCTACACCTGATCGCAGCCTGCTGTTGCCCATCCTCCAGGAGGTGCAACGCAGCGAAGGCTACATACCGGCGGAAGCCGTAGTTCTGATTAGCGACTACTTAAAAATCCCTACCAGCAAAGTCTATTCTGTGTCGGCATTTTACGAGCGTTTCCGGTTTGCTCCCGGCGCCAAATATGCCATCTGTCTGTGTAGCGGAACGGCCTGTCACATGGAAAAATCCGGACTGCTGATCAAGGAGTTTGAAAAACAACTGGGCATTACCACCGGACAAATTACCCGCGACAAGCTTTTTAGCCTCAACACTTCGCCCTGTATGGGCGCCTGCGGAAAAGCTCCGGTAGTAAGGATCAACAACGAGTTCCATACCGGCGTAACCATCCACCAGGTGGCTGAGCTACTCAATATGATCAAAAATCAGGAGGAGAAATAATGGAAGACGCTACCGCCAACACCCACTTTTTGATCGACAATCTGGTACTCAACTTTACCAACGAGTACAGTGATGAAGTGCTTCGGCGCCGTGAGCTGCTGCTGCACGACAACCTGCGCAAGCCTGTAATTTATGTCGGGATGGGAACCTGCGGCATTGCCGCCGGAGCCGAACAAACCCTCGCGGCCATCAAAGAATACCTGGCCCACAACCGGATTGACGCCGAGGTGGCAGAGGTTGGATGCTTTGGACTGTGCAGCGCCGAGCCACTCATGGATTTTCAGATGCCCGGAAAAGCACGTGTAAGCTTTCAGAAAGTGTACGCTGCCGACGTTGTAAGCCTGCTCGACGAATGCTTCCACAACCAGCTCTCGGGCAGCCATGTGCTGGGACAGGTGCGCAACGAAAGTCATGAATATTATCACAACCTGCCCATCATTAACGACCTGCCGTTTTTTAAAAATCAAAAACGCATCCTGCTCTACGATTGTGGCGAGATAGCGCCTGCCAGCCTCGACGAGTACCTGGCACGCGACGGCTACAAAGCCTTTATGAAAACCATTCTTAACTATCCGCCCGAAGAGGTCTGCGACATCCTGGCGCGCAGCGGCTTGCGCGGACGCGGCGGCGGCGGATATTCCACAGGCGAAAAATGGAAAAAGGTACGTAGCAATGCCGCCGATCAGAAATACCTGATTTGTAATGCCGACGAGAGCGACCCCGGCGCATACATGGACAGAACGCTGGTAGAAGGAAACCCGCACCGCTTGCTCGAAGGTATCGCTATTGCTGCCTATGCCATTGGCGCCACCAAAGCTTACATTTACATACGCTGCGATTATCACATAGCCGTGAAACGCCTGAAGCTGGCACTCGAACAAGCCTACAGCTTTGGCTTGCTGGGCAACAGCATCGGCAAGAGCGGTTTCAAACTACAGATATTTCTGCGCGAAGGCCCTGGCGCTTTTGTGTGCGGCGAGGAGACTGCATTGATAAAAAGCCTGGAAGGACGACGTGGCGTTCCCACCAACAAGCCGCCCTATCCCAGCGAAAAAGGCCTTTTTAATAAACCTACCGCCATCAACAATGTCGAAACGCTTTCTAATGTGGCGCTGATCCTGCTGCATGGCCCGGAATGGTTTCGGCAAATGGGCACCGCCACCAGCACAGGCACCAAACTATTTGCACTTACCGGCGACACCCTCCACACCGGAGTGGTGGAAGTACCCTTTGGCACTACCGTTCACGACATTATTTATAACATCGGCGGTGGCCTCAAAGAAGACAAAAAACTAAAAGCAGTTCAGATTGGCGGCCCCTCAGGAAGTCTGATTCCCGAAAGCCAAACCGACATCACCATCGACTATCAAAGCTTTGGCACCGAAAACCTCATCATGGGGTCGGGAGGTATGGTGGTGATGGACGAAACCAAGTGCATTGTAGATATCGTAAAATACTTTATCAACTTCCTGCAAAAGGAATCGTGCGGCAAGTGCATCCCGTGCCGCGAAGGCACCAACCGGATGTTTAAAATCCTGGAAGCCATCACCCACCGTCCCGGGCAGGACGCCAACCACGAATCGTTGTCGCGTTTCAAGGGCATTATGCAGCTCGAAAGTCTGGCGTCGGTAATAAAAGAAACTTCGCTGTGCGGACTGGGCAAGACGGCACCCAATCCGGTGCTGACGGCACTGAAATGGTTCAGAGAAGAATTTGAAGAGCACATCTACGAGCGCCGTTGTCGTGCCAACGTATGCAAAGACCTGCGCACCTTTCTCATCAGCGCCGAGCGCTGCACCGGCTGCATGGTGTGCCTGCGCAAATGTCCCGAAGATGCCATTGTGGGAGCGGCACTCCAACCCCATTTTATCATTCAGGAGAAATGCAATAGCTGCGGCATCTGCTTCGACGTGTGCAAATTTACAGCTATTGATATTTTATAAAAATGCGATTTATTGCGGAATTTCAACGCCACCGGCTTCACAACAATAAGGCAGAAAGCTCATGATATTTAATATAGAAGTAAACCAAAAGACGATAAAAGCGCGCAAAGGCGACACGATACTGGAGACGCTTAGGCGCAGCGGTATCTCCGTGCCAACGTTGTGCAACATGGAGACATTTACACCAACGGGCGCCTGTCGCATCTGTGTGGTAGAGATAGAAGGGCGCGACGACCTGGTTCCCTCCTGCTCGCATCCTGTAGAAGAATGGATGAAAATCCATACCCATTCTCCGCGTGTAATCCATGCCCGCAAGACGATTGTGGAGCTGCTGCTCTCGAGCCATCCCGACGACTGCCTTTATTGCATCCGCAACGGAAACTGTGAGCTGCAGGATCTGGCCGAGCAACTGGGCATCCGCGAGCGCCGCCTGCCCATGGTGAAAACTTTTATAAAACAAGACCCCTCGAGCGCCAGTGTTGTGCGCGATCCGGCCAAATGCGTCTTGTGCGGACGCTGTGTGCGCTTCTGCAAAGAGCGCATCGGCATCTCCACCTTCGACTTTATTGGCAAAGGAATGAAAACCCTTGTGGGACCTACTTTCAACAACCAGCTCAACGTATCCAACTGCATCACCTGCGGGCAATGCATCATGGTATGCCCTACGGGAGCGCTGCACGAAAAAGACAACATCAGCCAGGTGCAGCACGCCCTGCAAAATCCTCAGAAATATACCGTAGTGCAGATTTCGCCAACGGTGTCGGTGTCGCTGGCCGAAGAATTTAACGTAAAACCAGGCCGTGAGCTTGACGGCTTGCTGGTAGCTACACTGCGGAAAATAGGCTTTCAAAAAGTTTTTAAAACAGCTTTCGGTGCCGATATGATGGTGCTGCAAATTGTGGACGAGCTGATGCAACGCATTGAAAATAAAACGCTCCTGCCCATGTTTTCGAGCGACTGCCCGGCTTTTGTAAAATATATGGAAGAGTACCACCACGACTTGCTGGATCGGCTTTGTACATGCAAATCACCGCAGCAGATTACCGGCAACCTTATCAAGCATCATTTTGCGCGTCAGCAAAAAATCAAAGCCGAGGTCATCTATTCGGTAGCGCTGATGCCCTGCACCGCCAAGAAATTTGAAGCACAACGCGACGAGAACACCCACCGCGGCATAAGTGATGTGGACACTGTGCTCACCACCCGCGAACTGGCGCGACTTATCCGCCTCTATGGCCTCGACATACAGCAGGTTGCCCCCGAGCTGCCCGACTCGCCCTTTGCAATCCGCAGCTCGGCAGGATAAATTGTGGGTGCCAGCGGCGGCGTGGCAGAAGCCGTTTACCGCACTTTATATTACAAGCTCACCGGCAAACAAATGGTCAATTTCAAAGTCACTGCTTTGCGTGGCAACAAAGCCGTCAAAGAGATACATGCGAAACTAGGAAAAACCAAAATTGGTTTTGCAGCGGTAAACGGGATGGCCAATGCTTTTGATCTGATAAAACAAATCAAAGCCGGACGCGACGACCTGCATTTTATCGAGGTGATGGCCTGCCCCGGCAGTTGCATAAGCGGTGGCGGACAGCCGTTGACCAAAAATGCCGAAGCCGTCAAAGCTCGGATGAAAACACTTTACGACATCGACGAGAAAGAATCGATAAAAGTGGCACACAAAAATCCATCGGTCATCGATCTGCTCGACAAATATCAGGGACGCGAATACGAATCGTTCCGGGAGAATTTCAAGACATCGTTCCGCCCGCGCGAGGTGATGCGGTAGCGTTTTATCATCGCCAACAGGCCTTTTATTTTTTAATAAAATAATTTGATTTTTAAAAACTAAAACATAACCCACAATGAGCCACAGCAATCGCAAGCAATTGGTATTTACGGTAAAAGACCGTTGCAGGGTATGTTACACCTGTGTACGCGAATGCCCTGTAAAAGCTATCCGCATAGAGAACGGCCAGGCCGAGGTGATGAACGAGCGCTGCATAGGCTGCGGCAACTGCACCATCGTATGCAGCCAGGGCGCCAAGGTTTTTTTGCAAACCGCCGACGACATGAAGCTGATGCTCGACAACACCGACAATGTGGTGGCCATAGTAGCGCCGAGCTTCCCGGCAGAGTTTCCCGAGATCGACGACTATAAGAAATTTGTAGGGATGGTGCGTGCCCTGGGCTTCAGCCATGTGTGTGAGGTGGCTTTTGGCGCCGACATGGTAGCGCGCGAATACAAGAAAGTTCATGAGGTAAACTCCTCGGAGGGAAGCATCTCGAGCGACTGCCCGGCCATTGTTTTTTATATCGAACACTACCACCCTGATCTGGTAGGTGACCTGGCAAAGATTGCTTCGCCGATGGTAGCTATGACGCGCATCGTCCGCAAAAAATATGGCAGCGGCACCCGTGTGGTATTTATAGGTCCTTGCATCGCCAAGAAAGCCGAATCAGACGAAATCGACGAAGCCATTACTTTCAGGGAGCTGCGCCAGTTGTTTAAAGAAAACAAAATCCGTCCGGAGCGTGTGGCTCCCAGCGACTTCGACCCGCCCCATGCAGGCAAAGGCGCCATTTTTCCGGTGAGCCGCGGGTTGCTGCAAACGGCCAATATCTCCGAAGACCTGCTCAACGAAAATGTGATTGTTGCCTCGGGACGCATCAACTTTCGCGAGGCAGTGCGCGAGTTTGAGACCGAAACGCACGAGCGGCATCATCTGGAGCTGCTCTGTTGCCGCGGCTGCATCATGGGGCCGGGGATGACAAAACGCGGCTCGCGCTACAGCCGCCGGTCGGAGGTGAGCCAGTTTGTGCGACAGCGTCTGCAGGAAATCGACCTGGAACAATGGCAGCGCGACGTAGATGAATTTAGCACGCTCGACTTTTCACAGACCTTCGAGGTGCACGAACGACGCAACCCCATGCCATCAGAAAACGAGATAGAAGAGGTGCTGCGCTCGATAGGAAAATATGAAGAAAAAGACCACCTCAACTGCGGCGCCTGTGGCTACGACACCTGCTACGAGCATGCTGTGGCCATCGTACAGGGTTTGGCCGAAACAGAGATGTGTCTGCCTTACAGCATCGAAATGCTGCACAGCTCCATTGCGGAGCTTAACGAATCGAATATGAAGCTGGCCAGCACCCAGCAGGCTTTGAAAAAATCAGAGAAACTTGCCAGCATGGGTCAGCTCTCTGCCGGTATCGCACACGAACTCAACAACCCGTTGGGTGTGATCACCATGTACAGCAATATTGTAAAAGATGAAATTGGAGAAGAAAATCCGTTGCGCGAAGATCTCGACCTGATTGTGGAACAAGCTGCACGATGCAAGAAAATAGTGGGCGGCCTGCTCAACTTTGCCCGCAAAAATCAGGTAAACCTCACCGAGACAAACATGATCGACTTTGTGCGCACCAGCTTTCTGTCGATTATGAAACCAGAAAATGTTTCGATAAACTTTAAAAATTTAATAAAAAATCCTTTTGCCAACATCGACAACGATCAGATGATGCAGGTGCTTACCAACCTGGAGAAAAATGGTGTGGAAGCCATGCCCGATGGCGGGCAACTCACCATAACTCTGGATGATGATGCCGACAACATTTTTATTAGCATCGCTGACGAAGGCACTGGCATCAGTAAAGAAAACCTGGAGCATCTCTACACTCCGTTTTTCACCACCAAGGAAATCGGCAAAGGAACCGGGCTGGGGCTGCCGCTGGTGTATGGCATCGTAAAGATGCACAAAGGCAAAATTGAAACCACCACCAATGCTGATCCGAACGTCGGGAAAACCGGGACTACTTTCAGCATCGAGTTGCCCCGCTCCTAAGACTTTGAAATATATTTTGACTACGAATTCCAAAAGATAACTGATCATGAAAAAGACGATTCTTATTGTAGACGACGACATGGATTATCTATATCAGCTAAAGCTGAAAATAGAACGCTTCGGTTTTGAGGTTGTCACCGCCGACAGCCAGCACGAAGGCGAGCAGGTGATAGCAACCTTTAAACCCGACCTGGCGATCTTTGATCTGATGATGGAAAATGAAGACAGTGGCTTTGTGCTTAGCTACAAGATGAAGAAAAAGTATCCCGATGTGCCCGTAATACTGGCTACCGCCGTTACAGCCGAAACCGGCATGTCGTTCGACCTGAGCGAAGAAAGCAATCATCAATGGATAAAAGCCGACCTGTTTCTCGACAAAGGCATCCGCGGCGATCAACTGGAGAAAGAGATTAAGAAACTATTGAAAATATAGCAGCTATGGCAACATTAAAAATCCTGGTGGTCGACGATGAGCCGGGCATCCGTTCAGGGGTGACACGCATTCTGCGCAATTTCAAAGTAGATTATCCTTTTATGGATGAGATGTACGATTTTGAGATTACGGAGGCAGCCACCGGCGAGGAAGCCATCGAACAAATCGACCGGGAGCAGCCCGACATAGTGCTGCTCGACAACAAACTTCCTGGCATACAGGGCGTGACGGTACTCGAGGACATCCGCAACAAAAAGTACGACATCTTTGTAGTGATGATCACCTCATACGCCTCCCTGGAACTGGCCATTAAGGTTACCCACGACGGCGCCGTCGACTTTATTCCGAAGCCATTTACACCACAGGAGCTAAAGTCGTCGCTCGAAACCATTACCAAACAAATTTACCTGAAACGCATGGCGCGAAAGATGAAGCACGAAGGCAAGCAGATACGGTTTCAGTTTCTTTCGGTGCTGTCGCATGAACTAAAGGCTCCGCTCAACGCCGTGGAAGGCTATCTGAACATGGTAAAAGAACGCCAGCTCGGCACCAACCTTAACGATTACAACGACCTGATAGATCGCTCGCTAAAAAGACTGCACGGAATGCGTAACCTGATCTTAGACCTGCTGGATCTTACCAAGATAGAATCGGGTGTGCCAAGCCAAAGACCCATAAATACCGACCTGGTAGAGATTGCCCGCAACGCCATCGACACCATGATGCCGTTCGCCATTCAAAAAGAGGTGACCGTAAACCTGGACGCTCCCGAAAAGCTGGTGTTGATGTTTGATGCCGACGAGATAGAAATTATCTTCAACAACCTTATTTCTAACGCCATCAAATACAACCACCAGGGCGGCACTGTCGACATCACCCTGCAACACGACGACCATCAAACCATGATAAGCGTTAAAGATACGGGCATAGGCATCAGCCAGGAAGATCAGGAGAGGCTTTTCAAAGATTTCGTCCGTATTAAAAACACACAAACCAAAAACATCACCGGCAGCGGCCTGGGATTGTCTATTGTGAAAAAGGTGGTGGAACTCAATCAGGGTCGTATCACGGTGGAAAGCCAGCCCGGGCAGGGAAGCACCTTCAACGTGTGGCTGCCCGCACCCCAAGCCAAAGATGGGAAGCCTTTATCCGCAACCTCCACCACAACTTCTCAATCCTGAAATCATGAAACCCATCCCTGACAAAACCATCGAACGGCTGAGCATCTACAGGCGCAACCTGATGGCTGCTCTAAACAATGGCACTGAATATCTTTTTTCGCATCAGCTGGCAGCACTCATGCACACTACACCGGTACAGGTGCGTCGCGACATCATGCTGATAGGTTATGCCGGCACCATGCGCAAAGGCTATCACGTCGGTAATCTGGTAGAGCGTATCGGCAATATCATCGACAGCCACGACGGGAAAAATGTGGCCGTGGTAGGGGTCGGCAACCTGGGCAAAGCCATCATCAGCCACTTCAATGGCAAGCGCAGCAAGCTCAGCATCATCGCTGCCTTCGACAACGACCCGGAAAAATATGGGCATCTCTTTGCCGGCATACGCACCTATCCGGTATCACAAATCAACGAGGTTGTCAAACAACAAAAGATTTCCATCGGGATCATCGCCGTGCCTGAGGAGAGTGCCGAAGAGGTAGCCGAAAGACTCGTCAACGCAGGGGTGGCGGGCATTCTCAACTACACCTCGCGCCCGCTCAGCGTGCCCGCCCACGTGTACCTCGAAGAGTACGATATGCTCACCTCCATCGAGAAGGTGGCGTATCATGCCAAATCTTTAGTTTAAATACGACGAACATTATGTTTGGGATTAACGACGAAAAGACGAAAAAGGATGTCGCCCCGTTGGGGCTTTGGTGGATCGCGCATTTTCCGAAAAACTCACGGCTATGCCATGGGTTTGCGATGACCCCCCGTTGGAGCTAAAAACATGGAAGCCTTGATCAAAGACACAAAAGAAGCTATTTTGAATATCGAATAATGAATCTTGAAGAATGAATCAAAGCCCAAAGGGGCGACATCAACAACACAGCATGCAGTGCTATGGCAGCAGCTATGGCAGAGGGTATGAATAAACGAATGTCTTAGCCCCAAAGGGGCGACATCAAACAGCATAGCGTGCAACGCTATGATAAGAATAGACGATACGAATAAACGAATGTCTTAGCCCCAAAGGGGCGACATCACCAGCATAGCGTGCAACGCTATGATAAAAACGACGACATGAACAAATGTCTTAGCCCCAAAGGGGCGACATCACCAGCATAGTGCAACGCTATGATAAAAATGACGACAAGAACAAATTGAATTTTATAGCCCCAAAGGGGCGGCATCATTAGCATTTTTAAATTTTAAAACCTATTTCAACCTTAATTTTTCGTGAAGATATACAGAGACATAGAAAGCCTGCCACCCATCCGCAACGCGGTGGTTACCACCGGTTCTTTCGACGGGGTACACATCGGGCATCAGGTGCTGATCAACCGGCTCAACGCGCTGGCACGCTCGGTGGATGGCGAGTCGGTGCTGATCACATTTTATCCGCATGTGCGCAAGGTGCTCTATCCTGCCACTGAGGGAAAGAGCCTGCAGATGATCAACACCCAAACCGAAAAGATAGAGCTGCTCGAAAAAGCCGGCCTCGACAACCTGGTGATCATCAATTTCACTTTGGAATTTGCCAAGACTTCGGCAGAGGATTTTGTGCGCCATCTGTTGATAGGCAAGCTGCACGCCAAAGTTGTGGTGGTAGGCTACAACCATTATTTTGGTCACAACAAAGAAGGCAACTACGACAAGCTAACGGAGCTGGGACGCGAGCTAAACTTTTCGGTAGTAGAGATACCACGCCAGGATCTGGAAAACGAAACTGTTGGCTCCACCCGCATCCGCCAGTCGCTCAGCGATGGCAAAATCATGCACGCCAACGCCTACCTCGATCACATCTATTTTATCGACACCCGATTTTGCGTAGGCAGCCCCCTGTTTGCGCAAGCCGGTTTTGAGACATTTGTCGTGCGAATAGATGAAGACAGCAAGCTGATACCTCCCGACGGCATTTACGCCGTGCCCATACAAAGCAATGGGAACACCGCCAAAGGGATGTTGCTGAACAATTACCACGGAACATTGCAGAACCCGCTGTTAAATAAAGAGGTAGAGGTAATGCCTTTTGAGATGACCGACGACTTTTGCGAAAAGTGCGGCAAAGTATTCGTCCACCGTGAGCTGAGCCAAAACATGCCTTTGCAGGATATTGATAAATTGCGCATTTACCTGAACCAACTGCGCGAAATTATCGACGAGATGATTTATTAACACCTGCCACCTGAAAAGCCGATGAAAAAATATCGAATTTTAAAACACAACAACTGATGCTGCAAAAAGACAAAATCACTACCATCACTTTTCTGGGCACCGGCACTTCCATTGGCGTTCCGGTAATAACGTGCGACTGCCCGGTGTGCACCTCTGCCGACCCGCGCGACAACCGCACGCGCACCTCGGTGATGATAGAGAGCCGCAACGAAGTGTTTGTGATCGATTCAGGCCCCGACTTCCGCATGCAGATGCTACGCGAAAAAGTGATGAATCTCTCGGCTATCCTTTTCACCCACGAGCACCGCGACCACATCGCCGGCCTCGACGACGTGCGCGCCTTCAACTATGTGCTCAACAAACGCATCGACATCTATGGCCGCCATCGCACCCTGGAGATGATACAAACGGAGTTTCCCTACATCTTTACCGAGCAACGCTACTTTGGCGCACCACAAATAAATGTGAACGAGATCGACGACCAGCCGCTGCACATCTTTGGGCATACCTTTATCCCCATCACCGTTTATCACGACAAAATTCCTATTACCGGCTACCGTCTGGGCGACTTCTGCTACATCACCGACGCCAGCCGCATCGACGACCAGGAGCTTGAAAAAGTGAAAGGCTCACGCGTACTCGTGCTCAACGCTTTGCGCAATTCAAAACATGCGTCACACTTTTCGGTGGACGAAGCTGTAGAAATCATCGAACGCATACAACCCGAGCGGGCATACCTTACCCACATGAGCCATTTCATTGGCAAACACGCCGACTTGTGCAAACGTCTTCCTGCCCACATTCAGCCCGCCTACGATGGATTGAAAATTACTTTGCAGGAATAATCCGGCTCGTCGTTCAATTTTGTAATACGCGTTTCGCCCTGTTCTGCTGTAATGATCGTTCCTTTGTTATAGCAAAATTTGATATTAATAATAATGAAATTCAATCCAGAAAAATGCGCCATTGCCGATGAACGGATGAAACCCTTTATCGATGCTGACGAGCTGTGGGGACACCTGCAGCAACCCAAACCTGATGCAGCGCGTGTACGCCAAATCATTGCCAAATCGCTCAACAAAGAACGGCTGACCCTGGCAGAGACAGCGGCGCTCATCCTGGCCGATGAGCCGGAGCTGATAGAAGAGATAAAAAACGGCGCCCGGGAGCTGAAGAAAAAAGTGTATGGCAACCGCATCGTGCTTTTTGCCCCTTTGTACATTGGCAACCATTGCATCAACAACTGCAAATATTGTGGTTTTAAAGCTTCTAATAAATTTGCCGTAAGGCGAACGCTCACCGACGAGGAGATCATAAAAGAAACCGAAGCCCTCGAAGACAACGGACAGAAGCGGCTGATCCTGGTTTACGGCGAGCATCCAAAGTACAGCCCCGAGTACATTGCGCATACCGTGCGCCTGGTGTATGGTGTAAAAAAAGGAAACGGAGAAATACGGCGCGTCAACATCAACGCGGCGCCGCTGGAAATTGAAGGCTTCCGCACCGTGAAGGAAGCCGGCATCGGCACCTTCCAGGTTTTTCAGGAGACCTATCACCCGGAGGCCTATAAATTATATCATCCCAGCGGCCCCAAGAAAAACTTCGAATACCGTCTCACCTCCCTCGACCGCGCACAGGAAGCCGGTGTGGACGATGTGGGCATCGGCGCCCTGTTTGGCCTCTACGACTGGCGTTTTGAAGTGATGGGGCTGGTGCGCCACACCAACCACCTCGAAGCCGTTTACAATGTTGGCCCGCACACCATCTCTTTTCCGCGCATCAAGGACGCCTCCGAATTCGATATCGATCCTAAATATGAAGTTAACGACGACGACTTTGTACGCATCATCGCCATCCTCAGGCTGGCAGTGCCTTACACCGGGATGATACTCACAGCCCGCGAAACGCAGCGCGTGCGCACCGAAGTGATGCAGTTTGGCGTGTCGCAGATCGACGGCGGTACCAAGCTCGAAATAGGCAGCTACTCCGACTCGCTCAACGAGGAACAAAACCTCAACCGCGAGCAGTTTAAGATCAACGACCCCCGCTCACTGGGCGACGTGGTGGATGAGCTGCTCGACCATGGCTATCTGCCTTCGTTTTGTACGGCCTGCTACCGCAAAGGACGCACCGGCGAGCATTTTATGGAGTTCTCGGTGCCGGGATTTATCAAAAGGTTCTGCACCCCCAACGCCATCCTCACCCTTGCCGAATATCTCGAAGACTACGCCAAACCCGAGGTGGTGACCAAAGGCTGGAAGGTGATCGAAGAGAACAAAAAAGAGCTGTCCGGCTTCGACCGGCTGGAGGAGCTAAACCAGCGCATCGAACGCATCAAAAAAGGTGAGCGCGATCTTTATTTTTAATGGTTGATATAATATAGTGTAGCCCACTGATCACTAACCCTGTCCTTTAGGCCGGGGATAAAAGGCAAAACATTTCAGTAAGCTCTATCCCAAATAATAAAAATGTTTTGATAAGTTCATGGAAGGATATTGATGTAAATGTTTGCGGGCTAAAGCCCGCCGGATTCTAACCGGGCTTTCTGCCCCGCCCTGAAGGGCGGGGTTTGACATGGTGCAGATGAGCTACACTCAATACGTAATATCATAGCTTTTTTGATTAATAAAATGGATTTTGATATTTTAATAAAAAACTAATCGTCAATGAAACAAACCAAGATCTTAGGCATTTTGATACAGGATCGTATCAAGGAGGCAGGGCGCACACAGCAAGTGCTCTCCAGGCACCACCACCTCATCCGCTCGCGGCTGGGATTTCATGAGCTGGACGAGGCATCGTGCAGCCGGGCCGGCATTATCACGCTGGTACTTCACGATATGCCCGACGCATGGCGGGCGTTGGAAGAAGAGCTGAAAACCATCGGCGGAATAGAAGTTCAGGAAATGCTGTTTCATTATTAATACAAGCGCTATGGAAATGATGGAAATTTTAGGATTGTATGTTGGCGACAAAGTGACCAACAAAAACCTGCTTCAGCAGGTGCTTACGCAATATGGCAACGTCATCCGCACACGACTGGGACTTAGCGCCACCAGCGGCGCACAGGGCATAATCCGGCTTGAGCATTTGGGCGATGGCAAGGAGATAAACAACCAGAAAGCTGCCCTGTAAAACATTGACGGCTTGCAGATTCAGAAGATGTCGTTCGAGGGCTGATCGGGTGGTTGGTGAACAATTACAAATAAATTTCAATAATGAAAATTCAAGCCGGGGCGAAATTTTGATAATTGTTTTAGGAATTTATTTGTGATTTGCCTTGTTGTTTTTTAGGATTTATTTGTAGTTTGTCTCATTGCCGCTGTTCACACCGGCCTCTGACGGTTGGAATTTATTGGTGAACTGCCGCATTTGAGTTAAAAACAAACGCCAGGTCTTTTCTGTTTCCGGGATTCTGCCCCGCCGGACGCAAAACATGTTGCGTTCAAAAAAAATCCCCTCCCCCACTTTTTCTGTAATAATGAACCCTCCTCTGCGTTGGCTCAATTGTATTAATTTTTTAATAAACAATTGCTGCATCGCCTGATGTCATTGAAAAACAAGAACGTTGCAGCACAGCATCGGGTGGGTGTTGATTATTGGTGGAGGCTGGTGCCGTTTTTAAAATTATTTTCGCAGACGAAATTCAGTGTGCGATTCATCGGGCTGACTTCTGGTGAGAGCATACTAACGGCACCTGTTTTCAAAGAAAAATAGAAGAGATAAATTATGATCACATTGCTCAAAAAAGAGGTGAGTGCCTTTTTAAGTTCGTTGATCGGCTACATTGTTATCACGGTGTTTTTGCTCATCAACGGCTTGTTTCTGTGGGTGTTCGCCTCCGATTTCAACATCCCTGATTTCGGCTACGCCAGCCTGGAAGGGTTGTTTATGATTGCTCCGTTTGTATTTCTATTCCTCATCCCGGCCATCACCATGCGGTCGTTTGCTGACGAAAAGCGCAGCGGCACCATTGAGTTGCTCTTCACCCGTCCGCTGAGCGACAACAGCATCATCCTGGCCAAATATTTTGCCGGTGTGGTGTTGGTAATTTTTTCGCTTTTGCCCACACTCATCTACGCCTGGTCGGTGCATCAACTGGGGATGCCCAAAGGCAACCTCGATACCGGCGGCATGTGGGGCTCGTATATCGGGCTGCTGTTTCTGGGCGCCACCTTCGTAGCCATCGGACTGTTTTCGTCATCACTCACCAGCAACGTCATCGTGTCGTTTATTATCGCCGTGTTTCTAAGTTTGTTTTTTTACGTTGGCTTCGATTTTATCCACTCCCTCGAATTGTTTGGTCCGGTTGATTTATTTGTAAAATCCCTTGGCATCAATACGCATTATATCTCCATGAGCCGCGGCGTTATCGACACGCGCGATCTGATCTATTTCGTGAGCATCATCACCTTTTTTATCCTTGTCACGCGCATCTCACTCGAAAGCAGAAAATGGTAAAAGAAAATCATAGCACCCCACCTGTGGCCAATACCCGTAAATTGCGACACAACAATCTGATGGCGCTGGCGCTGGGGCTTATTATCATTATCCTTGTCAACATCATCGGCGGACACATCTTCACGCGTTTCGATCTGACCAGCGAGAAGCGTTTCACGCTATCCAAAGCCACCAAAGATATGCTTGCGCAAATCGACGACCTGGTGTATTTCAGGGTGTATCTTGAAGGAGAATTTCCGGCCGGCTTCAAAAAGCTGCAGCGCGAAACCCTCGACATGCTCAATGAGTTCAGAGCCTACAATTCCAATATCGAATACGAGTTTATCAATCCCACAGGCAGCAGCAATGCAACGGAGCGGCAACGCATCTTCATCATGCTGGTCGAAAAAGGTCTGGAACCTACCGAACTGCGGGTAAAAACCAGGAAAGGGACCTCTAATACAATGGTTTTTCCGGGCGCCATTGTTGCCTTTCGGGGACGTGAGCTGGCCA
>JAAYIU010000084.1 GCA_012523265.1 Bacteroidales bacterium
GCTGGTTTTGCCCTGTAGTTGCACTTCGGTGAGCACCTGCACATCTTTGGCCGACGAGCCAAGCAGAAAAGTGGCCGTTTCGCCGGGTTCTCCTTTTTTATTTAAAACTTCAAACCACTCGTAGGTGGTAATGGGCGGCTTTTTGGCCATCGGATCAAAGAGCGTGAAAACCTCCTCCCGCTTTGCTTTTCGCCTGAATTATCGGTGGCATCCAAAACCACAAGATATTTTCCCTGGCTCCATTTTTCGATGCCCGGAAGTTTTATCAACGAATCTGTGGCAGTATTAAAACTTATTTCGTAAACCACGCCGATGCGCTCCCAACTGGAGAAATCGTCATCATTAAAATTAGCCGACGGAAAATCTTTTCGGAAATCCTGTTCAGGGATTGTCTGCTGGTCGGGCATCTCCCACCGGCGCTTATGCACAAGTCCGGCAGGCTGCTTCAGATTATAAATCGTCGCCTTTACCGCGGCAGCTTGTGGCTGGCCATTGAGGTTTTTTACCAAAACCTTAAAGTCGTCAGCTTTGCGCTGATTCACATTTTCGGGAATTTCGGTATCGATGAGCAATGCTTCTTTACCCACATTTACCCATTGCGAAGCCGAATGCGTTTCGCCGGTGATATCCGTTACGTCGGCTTCTATCTGATATTGATAAGAAATATCCTGCTCCTTGCCCGCCACTGCCGTGAAAGTGATTTCGAAAGTTCCGTCGGGTTGGGTCATCACCTCTCCGGCGGCAATTTCGATTGGTTGCAGCCGCGGCCAAATGAAGCGGCGATAATGTCCATAACCCCGCCAGGGCATGAAAACGCTTCGTGTTACGCGGTATTTCACCGTGGCGCCATCGAGCGTATTTCCGGCGTAAGCCTGCGCTTTGCCCGAAACCGTAACGGGTTGGTTAAGTTTGTAGGAGCCTTCCACGGGCAGGAACACCACCTCGAAGTTGGGGCGCTTGTATTCTTCTACATTAAAATAATGATTTCCGCTTTCGGTTTTCAGGCGCATCTGTCCGTTGAGCACGCCGGTGGGAATGGTAAAGCTGCCGTTGGCCGAGCCAAAAGTATTGGTGTTAATTTGCGTTTGCGCAATCTGCTGGCCATTCACATCCATAAACTCCACGGTCAATTGCTGCCGGGGAAGGATATCGTATTTGTTGCCAATCTTTTCGAGGAGGATGGTTTTAAAATAGACCGTCTGTCCCGGGCGGTAGATGCTGCGGTCGGTAAAAAAGAAAGTACGCGTCTGTGGTTTCTCGACGCGATCGCGTGAAGCAGTAAGATAAAAGCTGCCGGACGACACAAAACGGTCATCCCCCTGCACCAGCGCCAGGGTGATGGCTCCACGAAACCCTGCGTCGGGCTTCAGCTCCAGGAAGCCGCCGCGGTCGGATTGCAGGGATTTAGCCAGCTTAAGCTCGTAGGAGCGGGTGCGTTGATCGAAGACGCGGGTATAAACATTTGTGGTTACGCCCGGAATTGGTTTTCCGCTTTCGCGATTGAGAACAAAAATTTCGTAGCCACCGGCTTCCAATTTACGGGAAACGAAACTTAATTCGGTTACCCAAATGCCGGCATAAACAGCTTTTGCAGTGGCGCTGTCCGATTTTGGCGTCTCAGCTATGAGCACATAAAACCCTTTGGGCAAGGCCGGAATTTTTATTTCGGTTTGATGGTTTTCATAATCCTGCCAGGCGGGCGTGGTTACTTCCCATTCCATCAAAGCTTTCCGGCGAAGCAGCCTGGCGGCAAAATCCTCAGTGCGCGCCTTGTCGTACTCTTCATAATCCATTTTTACAATCTTCATCTGCACCGATGCTACATTTTTGTAACCGAGCAGCGCCAACGAAGGTTTGCCGGGCAACACAGCGGCTTCGGCTTGTAGCTTCACCTCCGTATCGGTAATTTGCATAAGCAATAGCTTGCAATTTTTAGCACCGGTCGATTCGGGAAAAGTGCGGATGGCTTGGCGGCAAATTTCGGCAGCTTTGGCATTATTGGATGGGGACGTCTCAACTTCTTTTAATGGAAAATATTCGCCGGTTTGGTGGTAATAAAATTGCGCCAGCGCAAAAGCCACTTTTGTGGATTCGGGCGAAGCGGCGTAGCGCGTTTGCAAAGTCTGCAAGGCTGCGCTGTAAAGGCTGTCGGTAGCGGGAGCCGCCGACACAGAATGGACAAATTGCAGCCGCTTCACATCGGCATCGATCAGGGCGGCGGGATTTTTATCATCCAAATGAAAAGCCAGCAGTTGCTGATAAAGTTCCAGCACCTGCGCAGTGTTGGATTGGGAATATTGTGCCGGCAACTGAATCTTTATAAAATCAGCAGCCTGATCGTAATATTTCGCTTCGGTGGGGATGAGCTGTTGAGCGGCAACTTTTACATCTGTTTCGTTATTACTAAAAAAATCGATGGCGCGCCATGCCAGGAAATCGTACAACGTGGGACGGAAAATCTCTGATTCTTTTTCACGCTCCAGAATAGCAGCAAAATTGGTGATATCTGTTTTTTGCAGCTCTTTCTTGTTTTCTAATGATTGTAGAAAATGATCGGCGGCCTCTTTGTTGATTTTAGCCGCATCCCACGTCAGCATGTCGTCGTTGTTATAACCGCCGGTGGTGGAGCGTTCCAGAATTTGGTAGCGGTTATTTTGAAAATATTTAAGATACAACTCGCCGGCAATCGAGTGCAGCACCTGTGTAGCGGGCGGCTCCGACTGCGCTATCTCCTGCCCGATCTGGCTGATGGCTTTTGGAAAATAATCCTCTTCAAAATTTGCCATCAGGCTGATGCGGTAGATGCCCGCTTTGAGCAATTGTGGCGTATTGTTTTCGGCGACAGCCAGGCGATGAATTTCTTCGACCACCTCCAGCGCCGAACGTGGCTGGCTCAGTGCACTCAGCGAATCGACGCGCTGCCATAATTTGTCGTAGTCTTTTTGCATGGCGGGAGTATTAGCAATAAAAAAAATGGCTGCAACCATCAGCAGCAGCAACGGGAAAAGAGATTTGTAAAATCGCATA
>JAAYIU010000297.1 GCA_012523265.1 Bacteroidales bacterium
CCTCGACAATAAATCCAAAGCCTTTGGATTCGTTGAAAAATTTCACTGTTCCTTTTCTCATTGTAATAAATAATTGTAATGGTAATTGTAATAAATTAAATTAATTCGGCAAAAGTATATTTTAAATCAATACCACAACTATTTTATTTTTTATTTCTTTTTTTAATTGATGTGAAAACCCTGCTGCTTCATTTCGCGGGCGATGTGCTGTAAGTATTCGTCAGCCGTTAGTGGATAATCCCAGCAGCCAAGAGTATGGAAAATATCGCCGCCAAATCCTTTTTTAAATTTATAGAGTCCGTTCATAGGGTGTGCAGGGTCGGCGCCGGGCGACACGCCAAACATATCGTACTCCGTGCAGCCATGCTCCTGCGCCATTTTTATGGCATACCATTGCAGCGCATAGGTTGGCATCAGGTTGCGATGCTCCGACGAGGAAGCTCCATACAAATAGGAACAGCGCCTGCCCGACATAACCAAAAACATAGCTGCCAGCGGCATTTCGTTATACTCTGCCAGCAGCAATTTCACTTTCACCGAATCTTTGTCGGGACGGGTGGCAAACACAGTTTTGAAATAGTCGATGTCGTTGAGGAAGATGCCGTTGCGGCTCGCGGTTTCCTGATAGAGCTTATTCCAAATCTCTATTTCATCTACACCCGCCGTGCGCACCTGCACGCCTTTACGCTCGGCAAGCCTGATGTTGTAGCGTGTCTTTGGTTTCATTGCGCCAAGCAAATGATTGGCTTGTTTTTTCAAATTTATAAAAATGGTATTGCTGGGCAGGATATTGGAGGGTGCTTTTCGCAGATTCCATTTCGCAGTATTGTAGTTTAGCCGCATCTCCTGAATACGACTGTCGGGGGGTCCTGCCCACACTCCTTCCGCATCAAAAAACGACTCCTCGGCAGCCCACGGTGATTCCCATAGCAGGTCGTAACGAATCATGATGCAGGAAGCGGGCAGATAAGGCCGCAGGCTCTCCGAAAGCTCTTCGAGGAAGGTCCCCTGGTTTTCGGCCAACGGCTCCAGCTCCGGCCCGTAAGGCACATAAGCATAGGTGCGTGTGCTGTCGATGGGCTGAAGTATCGTCAGCAAATCGGAAAGGACTGAGGAGGATGCAGCAACCGCATCATTTATCTCTTCTTGCGGCAACTTGTAATCGAGCGCCAGGGTTTGGTAGCCCAGATTTTTCTTTACATCCGACCAATAGGCCGTTTGCTGTATAATAGGTGTGTCGAACAGCTGCTCAGTATCTTTTTGAAAAACCTCACTAATCATGCTCTTGCCCTTTACTGGTGAAACGTTTCTTTTTTCGGTACCGGGCAAATATAGCCTTTGGGCGAGCTGCTAATGTAAAAGCAACATTTTGTAATGGGGAGGGGTGTTTGTTGTTTGTTGTCCGTTGTTCCCTTCCGCAAGCTCAGAGTAAAAGCTTTGGTAAGCCTGTGTTTGGACGAGCGAATGCCTTGTCCGGCGGATTTTTACAGGCTTTGCCTGTTTCAATTATTAGAAAAGCAAACAGAGCCTTTAAAAATAATTTCAACTTAAACAAAAAGCCTAAGCGGAATGTATCTGGCGAATTGCCTGATGACTACCTGCGGAGGTTATTTCTCGTCCCAAAGGCTGTCGGAGGTGTAGGGCGCACCTTTCATGCACCAGAAGCTGCCGGTGACATAGCGAAAATGCCGGTCGAGCTGTTCGATTTTCAGCATCTCATCAGCGGTAAGCTCAAAGTCGATGGCTTTCAGGTTTTCGATGATGCGGCCTTTGTGCACCGATTTGGGAATAACAATGGTGCCCCGCGCCACCGCCCAATTGATGAGCACCTGTGCGGGGGTCATGCCATGGTTGCCGGCAATTTGATTTATAACAGGATTTTCGAGCAGGCTGGGTTCGTTGTCGCCTTTCATCGAAGGGTGACGGTCGCGCGAGCCAAGCGGCGCATAGGCCGTCAGCAAAATGCCGTTGTCGTGGCACCAACTGAGCATCTTTTCCTGTTGCAGGTAAGGGTGCAGCTCTATCTGGTTAAGCTCGGGTTTTACATTGGCCTTGTCGGTAATTTTTTTGAGTTTTTCGAGGCTAAAGTTAGATACGCCGATGTGACGCGCCAGGCCATTTTTCTGAGCCTGCTCCATGCCAAGCCAGGTTTCGCTCAGCGGCATCTCGTCGGGCGCAAAAATATCGTCTCCCTTTTCGGGAAAAACCACGCCATTTTTGAGTGCCACTGGCCAATGGATCAGATAAAGATCGAGGTAGTCGAGCTGCAGATCGTTGAGGGTAGATTTAAGAGCAGGCAGCACCTGGTCGGCGCGATGGGCATTGTTCCAAAGTTTGGAGGTGATAAAAAGTTCGTGACGATGC
The DNA here is from genome assembly GCA_012523265.1 of Bacteroidales bacterium. GTDB lineage: Bacteria > Bacteroidota > Bacteroidia > Bacteroidales > 4484-276 > SABY01. The sequence goes on from JAAYIU010000297.1 coordinate 2,365, forward strand.
ACAGTTCCGGCACTAAACAGGTGGTCGAGTGCCAAACCTATTTCGCGCTCGTTGCCGTAAATGGGTGCACAGTCGATGTGGCGATATCCAGCTTCTACGGCATCTATTACGGCCTGATACACATCACCCGGCTCCGACTTCCAGGTGCCCAGCCCCACCATCGGGACGGTGTCGTTGTTTTTGAATACCAATGTTTTCATGATGTATTATATTTAATACAAAGATGAATAAGTGAGGATTTTCAATGATGATCTTTTTAACACCAACAACGTCTTAAAGTTCAGCCGCATCAGATGCTTATGGCGGCGTGCGTGGCAATTTGCGAAGCTTTCGCGCTACATAAGCTACTGAGAAAACGGCTGCTGCCCAGTTGATGGCCACAAGTCCCCACCAGATGGAGGTAATCTCCAACCGCATCACCCGGGTAAATATTCCAAACAGCAACATTGGTAGCAGCACCTGCCTGAACAAGCCTATCCACACGGCAAACATTGGTTTTTTCATTCCCTGCAGCACAGCCACAGAAACATTTAGCAGCACGTAGCTATTAAACATCAGCACAGCAATTTTGAGATAAGTGGCGCCGATACCGATCACGGGAGGGTCGTCGGTGAAGAACTTCATGAGCAGGTCGCTGAGCAGAAATACCCACACCATGCCCGCGCTCATAATGATAGCGCCATATTTTAAGCTTTTGCGATAAGTTTCTTTTATTCGTTCGTAATGGCCAGCACCAAAATTTTGACCGACGATGGCCAGCACCGCTATGTTGAGGCCAATGGTGGGCAGCAGCGCTATTTGTTCGATGCGGGTGGCGATACCATAAGCGGCTACGCCATCGTTGCCATAGCCGCTGATAAACCAGGTGATGATAAATATTCCGATGGCAACGGTCATCATATTGAGGCTGGCAGGAAACCCCTGATGGGCGATTTCTTTGAAATAATCCTTTCGCGGGATGAAGTATCGTGGCCTGATGCGGATAAATAACTCGGTGTGCCCGACACGATAGATCATGTAAATTAATCCGGCGGTTTGCACAATAACGGTAGCCAGCGCAATGCCCTGAATGCCCATGGCCGGAAAGGGTCCCCAGCCAAACAATAGCAGCGGGTCAAGTCCAATATTTATGATGCTGCCGGCCACCAGCACGTTGCGATACGAACGGGCATCGCCGCGCGACGATAGAATGCCGTTGAGAATGCCATTGAGCAAAAAGGTAACCGTCGATATCAGGATCACATTCATATAGTCGAGGGCAAGCTGTAGGTATTCGCCGCTGGCATTCATAAATCTGAAGAGATAAGGCACCACCAGATAGCCAACCGCACCCAGCAGCAGCGAGAGCAGAAACCCAAAGGTAATAGCCTGGCGGGCGTACATACGCGCCTGCCGCTCGTCGCGCCGGCCAAGCGCGTTGGAGATCAAGGCAGTGGTGCCCGTGCCAATGCCCATGCCCACCGACAGGATGATGAAAAATACCGGAAACGAAATGGCCAGCCCGGCCTGCGCCAGGGTTGAGATCATCCCGGCGTACCAGGTATCCACCACATTAAACATGGTGTTGAAAAAGAAACCCACGCTGGTGGGGATGGCCAGTTGCCGGATAAGCAGCGGGATGGGTGTTTTAATAAATTCGAGCCGTGGAGGCATTAATTGCTTTGTTAAAGTTTTGGTGTAAAATTCAACTGCTGAATTACAACCAAGGATAAACCCGATGCGCCGGAAAATGTTTGTGTAGGATGCGCTATGAATTGAGAATAGTTAATCTGATTTGATTGGTTTGTTGTTTCACTTCGATGTTGTTAGCCCCCAATAAAGCCAATTTCCGCTAATTATTAGTTGGTAAACCTTTCCACCTAATCCTTCGTCCCGAAGCTGTGGGATGCAAAGTTACACGCTGGCAGCGACTTTCTAACGTCCGCAGGACTTAGAAACGTCAAAAAGAAATGCACAAACTGCAATAATTATTTGTGTTCATTAGCCTGATTTGTGTGCATTCGCGGATAGTATTAATTGGCTCATTAATAAAATTATTCCCAACCTTTGTAACCTCTAATATTTTAACCATTAGTTGTCGTATAGCATGACATAGTTGACACTTTTGTACAATCATTAAGAAGGGGCTTTTTTCAAGCCCCATCCCCCTTAAGGGGGCCCTAATGGTCAATTTCGTAGCATGAGTTCATTGACATATTGAA
>JAAYIU010000317.1 GCA_012523265.1 Bacteroidales bacterium
GTACCTGATCTTCGCTGATGGGCTGGTGGCTGGTGCCATCAAATACATAATCGGTGGAGACGTGGATAAAAAGTGCGTCGGCTTGGGCAGCGGCAAGTGCCAGGTTGCCCACGGCTTCAGCGTTGAGCAGGTTGGCAACCTGTGGCTCACTTTCGGCGCGATCCACAGCGTTGTAGGCGGCGGCATTCATGATGCAACGAATGTCGTGCTCCTTTACCATTTTCTTTACGGCTTGCGCATCGGTGATGTCGAGTTCGTCGATATCCGTAAAATGAAAATGATATTGCGGAAAGCTGCCGGCAATTTCTCTTATCGAATTTCCCAACTGTCCGTTGCTGCCGGTAACTAAGATGTTAAACATGAATATTACAGGTTTTTGGTATCGATACTTTTAAAATATTCGATGGTTTTGGTAAGCCCTTCGCGCAGCTCTACCACAGGTTTCCATCCAAGCTCTTTGATGGCCAGCGTAATGTCGGGCTGACGTTGCAGCGGATCGTCGCTGGGAAGCGGCTCGTACACTATTTTTGATGCGCTTCCGGTGAGTTCTATCACCAGCGAAGCCAGTTGCTGGATGGTAAATTCGTTGGGGTTTCCGGTGTTGACGGGACCAATAAAATGTCGCGGCGAGTTCATCATGCGTATCATAGCCTCTATCAGGTCGTCCACATAGCAGAAGCTGCGCGTTTGTGAGCCGTCGCCATAGATGGTGATGTCTTTGCCGTTGAGCGCCTGCACGATAAAATTAGAAACTACACGGCCATCATTGGGTTGCATGCGTGGGCCGTAGGTATTAAAAATGCGCTGTATTTTGATGTCGACATCATTTTGGCGATGATAGTTAACCATGAGCGTTTCGGCGCAGCGTTTGCCTTCGTCGTAGCAGGCACGAATGCCGATGGGGTTCACGTGTCCCCAGTAGCTTTCCGTTTGCGGATGTTCTTCCGGGTCGCCGTACACCTCGCTGGTGGAAGCCTGCAAAATGGTGGCGCGTGTGCGTTTGGCCAGCCCAAGCATGTTGATGGCGCCCATCACGCTGGTCTTGATGGTTTTGATGGGATTGTACTGATAGTGGATAGGGGAGGCGGGGCACGCCAGATTGTAGATCTGATCGACTTCAATAAAAAATGGCATCGTCACATCGTGGCGTATCAGCTCAAAAAAGGGGTGACCCACCAGATGAATCACATTTTGTTTTTGGCCCGTGAAATAGTTGTCCAGACAAATCACCTCGTTGCCTTCGGCCAGCAGCCGCTCGCACAGATGCGACCCCAGAAATCCGGCGCCACCCGTAACCAGTATTTTCTTCTTCATTTTATTAATTTCAAAATGGTTAATAGAATAGGCAGATACTAAAAAATCACAGCATCATGCTCTCTACTTCTTTACGGGATTTCCCATCCCGATGCTGAAGTACTCAAATCCCTGGCGATAGATCTCTTCGGGTTCGTACACGTTTCTTCCATCGAAGATTAGCGGCTTGTTCATGAGTTTTTTCATCACGGTGAAATTCGGGAATCTGAACTCGCGCCATTCGGTTACCAGCAGCAACGCTTCGGCATCTATCAGTGCCTCGTACTGGTCTTTGGCATAGGTGATGTCTTCACCGATGCGGCGTTTGGCCTCTTCCACTGCTACCGGGTCGTAGGCAATCACCTCGGCGCCCGCCTCTATCAGTTTTTGGATAATCACCAGCGAAGGGGCTTCGCGCATATCGTCGGTTTGTGGCTTAAACGACAATCCCCAAATCGCAATCTTACGGCCTTTCAGCTTGCCGTTGAAATAGCGATGCAGTTTTTCAAAAAGCACCGATTTTTGTGCGGCGTTTACCTCTTCTACGGCTTTCAGCACACGCAGATCATAGCCGTTTTGTTCGGCAGTTTTTATCAGTGCCTTCACATCTTTTGGGAAGCACGATCCGCCGTATCCTATTCCGGGATAAATAAACTTTTTGCCGATGCGCGAATCGCTGCCAATGCCTTTGCGCACCATTTCCACGTTGGCGCCAATGATCTCGCACAGGTTGGCGATGTCGTTCATAAAGCTGATTTTGGTAGCCAGCATGGCATTGGCGGCATACTTTGTCATCTCCGCCGAGGGCACGTCCATGATGATGATAGGATGGCCGTTGAGGGTAAAGGGCTTGTAAAGGCGGCTGAGTATTCCTTCGGCTTTTTCTGATTCTATGCCAATTACAATGCGATCGGGTTTGAGGAAGTCCTCGATGGCCGCACCCTCTTTGAGGAATTCGGGGTTAGAAGCTACGTCGAAAGGAATGGTAACGCCGCGTTTGTCAAGCTCCTCGTCGATGGTCTGCTTCACTTTGGCGGCGGTACCCACCGGCACAGTGCTTTTGGTAACGATGAGGATGTAGTCGGTCATGTTTTTGCCTACCTCCCGTGCCACATCGAGCACATATTTCAGGTCGGCGCTGCCGTCTTCGTCGGGAGGGGTGCCTACCGCCGAGAAGATAACATCCACTCCGTCGAGCGTGCTGGCCAGGTTGGTAGAAAAATGCAGGCGTCCTTTTTCCACATTACGATACACCATCTCTTCAAGGCCTGGTTCATAGATCGGGATCACACCATTTTTCAGGCCTTCAATTTTTTGTTCGTCAATATCAATACAAGTTACATCAATTCCTACTTCGGAAAAACAAGCGCCCGTTACCAATACAACGTAACCGGTACCAACAATAGAGATTTTCATATTCTATTTTATTTTAAGATTTCTATGTAATGTTTTAGTTAAAGTCGGTAAAAGTAGTAAGAATGATTAAAACACACAGTTTTTAATTGGAATGCACCGTTGAGACGCAGAGCCTGTCCACCCAATTGGAGATCGTGCATCCGTTTACGCGGCGATTTTAAAAATTGAAAAGATGATTGCAGTTATAGAAAGATCGTCAGTGCAAAAAACAGGACGATGATCATAAAAATGATGCCTGCGCCGATGATCAGGTCGCGCAACAGCCGTTTGCGGATGGTTTTTTCGTAGTGATCCATATCGTTCCCCTTTCGGTAAAAGGAAAAAACAATACGTCGGCAGAGTAGTTTATCGGCTGTTGGAAAGTTCACATCTTTTAAGAGCGACCAAATATTTGTTAATGTAATCATCCACGGATTTACGACGGTATTGCATCACAAAGCGTGGATGCTCCAGCGGCACTATTTCGCCGAAGAGTTGAAGCTCGTCGTTGAGGCGGCTCAGGAATTTGTAGTTTTCGCCGCCGCCAATACAAACGGCACAGCTTCTGCCTGCACCAAAAGCCAATTGTTGTTGCAAAGTAGTTTGGATAAATGACAGCACCATTTGCTTCAGCGCAGGCTCGTCGTAGTAGTTGATGTTTTTACCGGAATGTGTAAATCCTAATGGCGACACTGCTGTAAAATAAAACTTGCTATAAAATTTTCCGGCGCCCCCTGCGGCATCTATCACCCGGTAGATAAACTGCGAGCTAAGCTCATGTTTTTTATCGAAGTCGTTGGCAATGCCGCATTTTGTTTCCAGATGGATGGGGTCGGTAAATGATATGCCTGTAATGCCCGCACCAAAGCGCCCCGGGTTGATGCCCAGCAGGAAGGTGCGTGGGTTGTTGTCGTCGAAGAATTGTTTGTAAAACTGCGTCACCATCTGCATCACCGTCTGGTCGCGGAAAGGATTCATCACAGCCACCTCGCTGCCGGGAAGCTCAAGTTTTAGTTGCTGATGAAATCGGATGGCCTTGTCGGCAAATGTCTCCATAATTCAAA
>JAAYIU010000260.1 GCA_012523265.1 Bacteroidales bacterium
CCTGCCACAGCCGGTTTTATCCGTCTGATATTGGTTTTGAAGACCAACCGGAACACCAGTTCCAACCTCTCTAAAAATTATTCAGGCTATTGTTAAATAAAATAGGCATGGAATTGTTCATCACTATCAAACAACCTTGCAATAATAGGCTTTTTCATTATCATAATATTTACATTTGTCCAAAATTTTTAATCTCATGAAGAATAAAATTACAACGATTATCCTGATTTTACTGGCAATGCCGGGATTTCATACCCGAACCATGGCTCAGACACCGGACAAAATGCAATGGTTTAATGATGCCAAACTTGGGATATTTATCCACTGGGGCATCTATGCGGTGGATGGCATCGACGAATCCTGGTCGTTTTTTAATGAATACATTTCGCATGAAGATTACATGAAGCAACTTGCCGGTTTCACGGCACAAAATTATGATCCTGAGCGTTGGGGCACGCTCATCAGCGAGAGCGGTGCCCGCTACGCGGTAATCACCAGCAAGCATCACGACGGGGTGGCGCTGTGGGATTCGGATTTCAGCAGCCTGAACGTAGCCGACAAAACCCCGGCAGGCAGAGATTTGATTGCGCCGCTGGTGGAAGCGCTTCGGAAGCGGAACTTGAAAGTGGGGCTTTACTACTCACTTTTGGATTGGTCGCATCCCGACTATCCCAACCTTACCCGAAACAAAACACGCTACGAAACCGACACCGTGAAGTGGAATCGTTTTGTGGATTTTAATTTTAATCAAATCAATGAAATTTCAGAAAAGTACCACCCCGACCTGATTTGGTTCGACGGCGACTGGGAGCAACCTGCCCAAGCCTGGAAAGCCAAAGAAATCCGGGAACTTCTTTTGGATGACAATCCTGACATTATCATCAACTCGCGCCTGGCGGGTTATGGCGATTATGCCACTCCCGAGCAGGGCGTTCCCATCACCAAACCCAAAGAAAAATACTGGGAACTTTGCATGACCATGAACGACTCGTGGGGCTTTCAGCACAACGACCACAACTACAAAACCGCCAACCAGATCATCCGCATTTTTGCAGATGTGATAAGCAATGGCGGCAACCTCTTGCTCGACATCGGGCCAAAAGCCGATGGCACCATTCCCGATGAGCAGGTTGCAATACTGCAGGAGCTGGGGCAGTGGGTCAACAAAAACCAGGAGGCTGTTTATGGCACCGCAGCAGGCATCTCCAAAGATTATTTCTCCGGTCCCACCACCCTTTCGCCCGACAGCACCACACTTTTTCTTTTTGTCGAAAACAAGCCTACCGGCCCCATTGCCATCAAAGGCCTCAAAAACAAAATCAACCACATAAGGGTGGTGGGCGAAGGCACAAAACTCGCCTGGGACGAGAAGATGAAAGCCTACTGGAGCGAAAAACCCGGCATAATTTACATCGACATTCCCAAAACTTCACTCGACGAAAATGTAACGGTAATAGCCCTCCAACTCGATGGGAAAATAGCGCTGTGGAGCGATCAGGAATGAGGCGTTTTGTGAAAAAAACCGCCGCTACGCGAGAGCCTGAGCGCCAGATATTATAGAGAAATCTCTGAAAAAACAAAAAGAGCCTGACACAATGCTGCCAGGCTCCTTTGCTATTTTAGAAAAGTAATATCGTTTTACCGAATCATCACTTTGCCGGTCAGGTTGCCGGCATTTGTTTTAATATTATAAAAATAAATTCCCTGCGGCATATCGGCGGCCTGCCAGTGAAACTGATGTGTTCCGGCTGACAAATCTCTTTCCGCATCCTGACGGATCATTCTTCCGGTTTGATCATAGATGGAGAACGTCACCGGAGAGGCATCGGCAAGGTGAAACTCGAAATGGGTAAGCCCGGACGATGGGTTGGGAAAGGCCTTTGCGGCAAATTGCGCAGTAGGTGCGAAAACTTCCTGCAAGTCGGTGATGGTGGAAATGTTGAGCAGGTAGTTAACGATTTCAGCCATCATGTATGCTTTGGTGCTCAGGCTGTCGCCATCGGCAATAGCGCCAAAGGTAACCACCGACGACACGATGCGGTAGGACAATTCCTGCTGTTTTACAAAGATGCGGTCGAAGCCATCATCGGAGACATATAGCGGCATACTGGTGGTGGGTGCCAGGCGGTCGATACTGAAATGGGGCGAATCGCCACCACGGTAATCGAATCCCACGTTGGCCAACAAACTGTCGCTTTTTGAATCGAGGTTATTGAAGTTGTCCCCGACACCATCATCCATAAATTTGAGTCCTAACAAATTAAGTAAATCGGTGCCGCGCAAATCGAAACCGAGATTAACACTTTCGATATAGAGTTTACCATCGTAATTTTCGAGGTAATCAACGATCCTGGCCTGGTCTGCTTCAATTACAGTACCGGGCGGGGTCTGGCCTCAGCTCAGGCAGTAGTTGCCCATGGTAATAATCACCAGATCGTAGGCTGCGAGGTCTTCAGGCAAATCGTACACAAAATCAAAATCGACACCAGACATCTGCAATGCTTTCTTCAGGCCTGCATGAGGCTGCTGCAATTGTCCGCTTTCGGGCGACACCACCGACTCGATACCGTTGTCGTTGTTCCAGAACAAAACGTTGTAATCTGCTTCGGGTTTCACGCGCAAGAAGCTGCCGGTAATAATGTTGTTGGCCATAAACTCATCCGTCGGAGCATCGATGGTAGCATACAGCATGGTGTTGTGCACCCTGTCAGGGGTATAACTAAGATTCAGGATTGTTGTTTCGCCCGACGCAAGCGAGCCGCTGAAGGTTGTGGTAGCGAGCACATCAGTGCTTTTGTAGCTGTGGAGGTTCACCACAAAACTGGTTTCCTCGTTGAGTCCCTGATTTTTTACTTTCACCTCCCAAATTCCTTCCTGCGACTTCTCCAGATGCGTAGGGCCATTGATCTGCATGGCACTCAGTTCGTGATCGAACCAGGTGGTGAGATTTACATTGAAAATAAACCACCCCCACAATGCGCTGGTAGAGGCGCCAAGTGAACGAAAACGCAACTGAATATTCTGACCACTGAAGTCGTCGAGCGAAAGGGTAAGATCGGTGCCCTGGAAATCGCCAAACGGGCCTTCGGTAAGCGGGCGATTCCAAAGCTCTGTTTCGGCGTCGCCGGAAACAACGGAGATGATACAGTGCTCGTCGGTAACATTGGATAGGTAAACATCCAGAAAAGTGCTGATGACTACTTCGCCCCCGCCAGCCGGAACATCAAAAGCATCGGTGTAGGCCGAGAAGTCGTAGTCGTCGACGATGGGATAATAATAAAGCATCAGGTAGCCATCTTCCTGCACCCAGTTGCCCTCCATCTCCCAGCCCACGGGATTGGAAAAATCCTCCGAGATAATGGCTGTTTGCGAAATAGCGGCAGACTGAAGCACAAGAAAGGCTATCAGTGTGTAAATAAGTTTTTTCATAAGTAGTAGTTGATTATTTGTTTTAAAAACAACAAAGCTAATTTTTAAATTATTCGACAATGAAACATTAACAGAAAATTAAGAAAATGGTTGTGGAGCGATAAAAAAATGGTTGCCGCAAATCATATCAAAGGCGTTGGTCGTGCATTACCAAAAGCTGCTGCCTTTTCTAATCATGCCTGAGTGCCCGCACCGGATCGATGCGTGCGGCGCGGGCTGCGGGATAAAGGCCGGCAGCAAGGCTGATAATGATAGCAAATAAAATGGCACCCACGATGAGCCAGGCCGGGAAATAAAATAAATTGACCGGTTCCATTCCATCGGGCAATATTTGCGTATTCACCACCACGGTAGCAACCTGCGTCACCAGCCAGCCAAGCACAAGCCCAAACAAGGCACCGATAATCCCGATTACGCTCTCTTCTGTAAAAAATATCATACGTATTTCTTTTTCGCTGCCGCCTATAGCTTTCATAATTCCAATCTCGCGCTGCCGCTCCAGTATCGACATCACCATGGTATTGATAATACCCAGGCCAGCCACGATTAGGGCAATAGCGCCTACGGCTCCCAGCAAAGAATTTAATATCAGAAAAACTCTTTTTATCTCATCTAACTGGTCGATTATCGAAAATACGCCCACATTCATATTACGCAGGTGCTCCACTACCGGATCAATTTGCTGCATATTTTCCACACGCACCTGAATAGAGCCATATTCATCGCCGGAATTTTTGCTGCCCAGCAAATCCCAAACACTCGAAAAACTCAGTTGCGGGATTTTTTGTGACGTTTCTATGGGGATGAGAACACCACCGTTGAAAGCATTGCGGCCAAATTCGCTGGTGCGCCGCGTTATCCCCACAATTTTCATTTCGTTGATGGTTTCATCAAAAGGCATCTCCGGCTTGTTGCGAATAATATTACTGATAACTCCGGGGATTTTGGAGGCGTTCATCGACAAGGAGACAAGCCGTAAGGTTTTATTTATCAACGAATCGGGATGAACGAGTTTGAAGCCTTGTACCGAATCCTCTTTTGAAAGCCACGCATCACTGTTATTATCCTGGAGCCGTATTTTCAAACGCTGAAGAAACTCCTCTCTAAGGATGATTTGTCGTGCGGTGTCGTTGGTAAAAAAATTACCTGCCAGCAAATCATCGAAGGGCTTAAAGGTTCCCATGGCCGCGGGCATAGCCTGAACTCTGGTAGTCGCAGAATCACCTAAAAGCACCGCCCTGGCAGGGAATTCAAGGTTAGGATAAGCAATCTTTACGCCGGGGATATTTCTGATTTCGCGCAAGAGTGAGTCGGTGAGCGGGATGCTTTCCTGTTTTAAGGCGTTGGCCATTTGGGCTACATTGCCCGAGGCTATCTCGTGGAGGTTAATTTCTTTTGGGGTAACGGTGATGCTGGTAAACAAATCGTTGGCAGCTAAGGCATCGGTAATATTTTTCTGCATCCCGGTGCCAAACGACACCATGGAGGTAAGTGCGCCAATACCGATCACCACCCCGAGGGTAGTGAGAAAAGTACGCAATTTGGTTCGGCGCAGGTTGGCAAAAGCCAGCAGGATCATGTCGCTTACACGCATTGCGCTTCCTCCCGTAGTATTATTTCGTCGACGCTGCCATCTTTTAGCTTTACTATCCAATCCGACACCTGCCGGGCTGATTCCTGGTCGTGGCTTACCAAAATGATGGTGATGCCCTGGTTTTTGTTGAGATCGACAAGCAACTCCATAATCTCTTTGGAGGTTTCGCTGTCGAGGTTTCCGGTGGGTTCGTCGGCAAGCAGTACCGTGGGCTTATTGGCTAAAGCACGCGCGATTGCCACGCGTTGGGTTTCGCCGCCCGAAAGCTCGTCGGGCAAATGGTTTATCCGGTCGCCCAACCCAACTTTTTGGAGCAGCCCGGTGGCGATAGCTTTGCGTCTGTTGCGCGGAACACCACCAAAGGTCAGTGCCAGATCCACATTTTCGAGGGCACTACGCGACTGGATGAGATTAAAAGACTGGAAAATCATTCCCACGGATTTTTTGCGATGTTGGGCAAGCCCGGAACGACTCATTGTGTGAAGGTCGTTTCCGTTGAACAAAATTTTACCTGCGGTGGCACGATCAAGTCCGCCAATTAAGTTTAGCAGCGTTGATTTACCCGAACCCGATTTCCCGACAATGGAGACAAATTGTCCTGCTTCAATTTCCAGGTCAATATTTTGCAGAGCAGGAATAATAATTTTTCCTTTTTGATAAATCCTGCTAAGATTTGATATTTGGATAAGTTTCAAAAGTGTCGCGAATTATGATTTGACAGAACGAATCATTTAAAACATCATTACAATTTTTTTATAAAAAAAGCCAATGTGCCGAAAAACAAAACAGGGAGCCAGATTTTACTCTAACTCCCTGTTTCTGTGAGCGGTCCGGACGAGACTCGAACTCG
>JAAYIU010000299.1 GCA_012523265.1 Bacteroidales bacterium
GTTGTAGAGTACCCGGATAACAGAGGTCACCGGCATGTGGCGCAAAGGAGAGATTTTGAGCGTATGGTTCAGGCGCGTTACGTCGTGAGTGGGAGAAAGCGAGGAGACAAGCGTTTTCCAACGCGCCAGATCGTGTTCATCAACCCACTGCATGATGTCCTGGCCTTGCAGCATCTCGAAAGTACTGGTGAGGGTGATCAGTAAGGCACGATTTGCGAAAAGCACTTTAAAGTTCTCATCGGTGCGGCAAATCAAATCAGTTTGATCTTGCACAATGTCGTGGAAAAGCTTTTTCGACTCCCCTAATTCGTACTTTATCCTGTCGATCTCCAAAAAGTTGCGTGTTTTGCTAAGCAAAATTTCACGGTTGAAAGGCTTGGTAATGTAATCGATTGCCCCAGTGCGGTAGCCCTGACTGATACTATGCTGATCGTGGTAAACAGCCGTAAGAAAAATGATGGGCGTGTGCTGATTGCGACGTCCGCGGCGAATATTTTCGGCTGTTTCAAAACCATCCATTTCGGGCATTTGCACGTCGATAATTATCAGCGAGAAATCTTGCTGCTGCACCTTTATCAAAGCCTCACGCCCGCTTGTCACCGACACAATTTCGGCTGCCAGCGTGCGCAGACTCATCTCGAGGGTTAGCAGGTTATCGCGCAGGTCGTCGATAAGCAAAATCCTGGGTGTGAATTCCTTGTTCATAAATAATCGTTTTATCGTCTCCAAAGTTTGAAGTTGCATCGTTAGCCACCAAGCCTTATTATCTGCAAGTAAAAGACGGCCAAAGGTAGCGTTTCTGTATTAATATCAAAAAATCCTTTCATAATTTTGTGGTTGTCGCATAAAATGAGAATTTTGCACGCATTAAATATCCACAGTGAAAAGCTTGGGTAAGATTTTTAGTTATTAAAATAATGGCCCCATAGTTCAAGGGATAGAACGGAAGTTTCCTAAACTTTAAATCCAGGTTCGAGTCCTGGTGGGGCTACCACCACAATTTTAAAGCCGCTGTTATCCAATGTGTTAACAGCGGCTTTTTTTGTGCGTTGCCGGTTTGTGCTATAATTCAGAACATCTTACCTGAAAGTTGTTTTCCCAATTCCAACTTGTGTCTGGCCGAAAAACCGCCTGAATAAACAAAGAGAGCGATTTATTTTATTTTTGTAACCAAGCCTGCAATCTGTCGCCAGCTGCAAAAAGGCAGAAGCGATGCTGAGAAAATAAAAAGTTAAAAAAACAAATTTGTTTTAATTATGAAGGTAAGCGTTTTGAATAAGAAGTGGATTGTTTCTTTGTTCCTGATGAGTTTTGCGTTTGGCTATTCCCAGGTTTCGTTAGAGTTTAATGTTTTGAATCAGGGGCAGGTGATTACAAACAAAGGGACAGACATTAATTACTGGGATATTTCGGCGTGGCAAAATCCATATCCTGAGAATTATTTTGCCACCCACTTCCCTTTTGTAGAAAAGGTTCAATTAATGGCCGCTTTGGGTGGTAACGATGCCAGAGATTTATTTCTGAACCCGCAAGATCCGAATGTGTTAACGGATTATGATTTTTCGAGACTCATTATCGCCTGTCATAATGTGGTAGATCAAGGGTTAAAGCCGATGATCTTTTTAGCCTGGGTGCCACAAAAGCTAAGCTCGAATCCTGTGTTTGGCGCATTTGGTACCAATGTGCGCCCGCCCTACGATTTCCAGCAGTGGTATGCTTATGTCCAGGCGTGTTTGCAGAGCCTTGCAGATGAATTTGGTATGGATGAGGTGCGGTCGTGGTGGTGGAGTTCGGGTACTGAATTTGAAAATAAAGATTGGTTTTTTAATGGCTTTGGCTCCAATTCAACCAGAGAATCTTATTATAAACTCTACGATTATACCGTAGCAGCGCTTGAATCAGTGTTGGGCGCAGGTAATTTCACCGTCGGGGTACATTCAATGACTTGTTCAAACGGCTATTGGGACGAACGTAAGTTGATTGACCATTGTACCATTGGAACAAATTATGCAACCGGCGCCACGGGCACTCCTTTGCATTTTTATCAAATATCATATTATGATAACCTTCCCAATGGTTTCGATGGCGTAGCTTTTATGTCGTATGTCAATTTTATTAGAAATCGTTTGGTATTAAGAGGCTTATCCGACGTGCCCATAGGCGTTGCCGAAGGTAGAGTTTTGAAGGGCTGGGACAACAAACCCTTGAATCCGAGAGAAGTTTTGCATCCCATACAAGGGAGCATGGATGCTAAAAAAGTGATTTTGATGATGGAAAATAATGTGGATTGGTTTTCCGGTTGGGGCTGCGAAGCCGGGATTTACAGCGGGCTACCGATTCGATTGGTGGGAGCAAACATTTATCAATTGCAATCTAAAATGATCGACTCCAAACAATTGGGGAAAACAAAAAATGGAAACCCAATAAACGCTTCTAACGCCATCGACGGAATTGCCGGGTACAATGAATCTTCCGAAAAAGCCTATGTTTTGCTGTACAATAACAACAGTAATGCTAACTCCCTGACTACTGAATCCGTTCATATTAAACTTGCTAATTTGGAATATGCCAATGCCGACTCTGTAAAAATTGATGTTTGGAGGGTTGACGATGGTCACGGCAATATTTGGTCGGAGTGGCTTCAAATCCAAAACGAAAACAATCTCCAGGACGCCGATTTCTTTTGGTCTCGTTATGCAGTTGGTGCAATGAGCTTAAACGGGTGGGATGCCTGGAATAGTAACATGGGGCAATTACAGCCCTTATCTGTTGTGAACAAAGCGCAAACTTTTCAGCATTGGATTGCTAATAATACGATGGAATTAGATATTCAGCTTGAACACCATGGAGTTGTACTTTTGGAAATATCCAATGTAAAACCTTTGTCTTTAGCCAGTTGTCCTGATAATTATACCATTTGCCAAAATAGCGCCCCCTTTGCCCTCACCGGAGCAAGTCCGGCAGGAGGTGTTTATTCAGGAACAGGGGTGCTTAACGGGATGTTCGACCCCGGCATCGCAGGAACCGGCACCGTGGACATCACCTGCACTTATGTGGATGGCTTTGGCTACGAACACCACTGTAACTTTATAATTGTCGTATTGCCTGCTCCTGAAATAATTGGCCCGTCCGATATGGAAGTTTGCCTTCATGCGGCGCCCTTCGTGCCCGAGGGGTTTTATCCTGCCGGCGGACCCTTTACAGGATCAGGCGTGATAGGGAGCACCTTTTTCCCGGAAATCGCGGGTGAGGGAGCGCATGAAATCAACTATCATTATGCCGATCCTGTAACTGGCTGCGAAAATGAGGCTTCGTTTACCATTCACGTTAACCCATCGCAATTGGTCAACCTGCCCGCCGGCTGGACAGGACTTTCAAGTTTCCTGATTCCTTCCAATCTGATGATAGACGAAATCTTTGCCCCGATCGACGAAAACATTACCATTCTTTTTAACCTCGACGGCACCGTTTATAATCCGGCAGGGAATATCATTCCAGCTTCTCCGTGGGACAGCTATTCGGGCTACTGCGTAAAAACCAGCGCCGCTGTTACGATGGATTTTTGTGGAGATTATGTACCGAACCAAAATGTTCAACTGTTGCCGGGCTGGAATCTCGTGCCGGTGCTTAGCAAAACGGCCGTTTCCAGTGATTTTGTTTTTGGTTTCGACAGCAACATCAAAATCGTGAAAGAAGTGGCCGGGAGTAAATTGCTGTGGAAAGAAATGGAAATCAACACACTTGAACTGCTACATCCCGGAAAGGCCTACTATGTCTATTGCACAACCCCTGCTTCTATCAGCTTTCCTCCGTTCAGCCAACAAGCCGTGCTGGAATTAAATCAGAAAGAAGGCATCGTTTCACCTTTTGCAATTGTAGCTCCAACGCCAATTTCGCATGTAGTCGCGCTCGAGGCAAACGCTGTCGCGCAGCTTAAGAAAGGAGATATTCTTGCCGCGGTCAGCCAAAACGAGCTTTGTACCGGACTGGTTGAGGTCGGCGACGAACAAACTGCCTTTGTTTTGTATGGTGATGATGCAACAACTGTAGAAAATGACGGCCTTACCGATGGTGAAAAAATCAGGTACCGCCTTTATCGTCCGGGAAGCGGCCAATACTTCGATCTGGAACTTTTATGGGATGCAAACTACCCTAACGGAGATACTTTTGTGGCGCATGGGGTTTCAGTTGCAACCAGCATCAATCTGCAGTATGTGGGAATTTCAGCTTCAGATAATAGCTGCACAAATGCCGGTCCCAACACCACCAACGCCGTAGTGAATATTTCCGGCATTTAAGAGTAACTAAAACCGGAAGCGTGCTATACCTTTGAGGATATCTTTCAAAAAAAATAAAAAATAAAGTCATGACAGATAAAAACGAAGATCTTAGTCCGGAGGAAAAAATTGAACAGGAAAACTTTTTGCTGAAATCAAAAATCATAACGCAAGGAGGAATCTTCAGTGAGGATTCTGATTTAGATCCCGAAATCGAAAACATGTTTTTGAAAAGGGTAATGGCTTTCGAGGAGGCTGAGTATAAGCCGGTATTCGAAATAATTGGGGTTGACCTGGCAGATTTCCCACCCGCCGATACCCTGACGAAAGAAGAATTAGCGGCAGCCTTTAAAAAATTAATACAGATTTTCGATGAACATGGAATGTCCTGGGGTGTAAAAGAAGCTGTTCCTGTTGAGGTTTCGTATCGTTTTTTAACGGAGGATTATCTGCTCTCCGAGTCTCAGGACGTGCCAGCCGACTTTGGCTGGACCATCGACGGTTGCAGCGGCGATTGTCCGGATTGTTTCCAGGCCGACTATTGCAAAACCAAAGACGACATTTGGCCACCCGAAGAACTTGCCGCCGAGCGCAAAAGAAGACTGGAAGAAGGGATGTGGTAATTGCTATTAAAACCGAAACCCCGGGGCGATATTACAGACCTAATACTTGGTGTGCAAACACTCCTTCGGAGTTCTGCGGGCGTTTCAA
The DNA here is from genome assembly GCA_012523265.1 of Bacteroidales bacterium. GTDB lineage: Bacteria > Bacteroidota > Bacteroidia > Bacteroidales > 4484-276 > SABY01. Next base: position 4,989 of record JAAYIU010000299.1, read on the forward strand.
TAAATCCTGAATGTTGCCTGACAGCCTCCCGCGCTACAATCCCAACAAATTCTCCACCGGATCGTTGCCGCCAAAGAGCATGCGTGCAGGGTTTTCGAGCATCTCTTTAACCTTTACCAAAAAGCTCACCGACTCGCGGCCATCGATCACGCGGTGGTCATAAGAAAGTGCGACGTACATGATGGGTGCAATTTCTACTTTGCCATTTACGGCTATGGGGCGTTCCACAATGTTGTGCATGCCCAGGATAGCGCTTTGCGGCGGGTTGATGATAGGGGTGGAAAGCATCGAGCCAAACACGCCTCCATTGGTGACGGTAAAGGTGCCGCCGGTCATCTCGTCGATGGTAAGGCGACTGTTGCGTGCTTTGCCGGCGAGGTTTTTTATCTCCGTCTCTATTTCGTGAAACATCAGCTTTTCGGCGTTGCGTATCACCGGCACCATAAGCCCTTTGGGAGCGCTTACCGCGATGCCGATGTCGGCGTAGTTGTGGTAGATCATTTCGTTGCCGTCGATTTGTGCATTCACCTGCGGGAAATGCTGCAGCGCCTCGGTGACGGCCTTCACGAAAAACGACATAAACCCCAGCGACACGTCGAATTGCTTTTTAAAAATCTCTTTGTATTGGCTGCGGATACCCATGATTGCCGACATGTTCACCTCGTTGAAAGTGGTGAGCATGGCGGTATCGTTTTTCACCGCTACCAGCCGCTCGGAAAGTTTCAGGCGCAGCGTCGACATCTTCTTGCGCTCGGTGTCGCGGGTGCCTCCCCAGCTTGCCGCTGCTGAAGGTGCAGCTTGTGCCGGGATATTTTTTTTATCATCAATAAAATGGGCTACATCGTCTTTGGTGATGCGCACTTTTTTATAAAAATCAATCATCTCCTGTTCGCTGAGATTGTTGGCTTGCAAAAGTTTTCGCGCCAGGGGCGAGATGTGGATTTGGGTAGCAGGAGCCTTTTTTGGTTCTTCTTTTTTCGATGTGGCTTCCGGTTCCTTTTTTGTCACAGGCTGCGGGGAGGTTTCAGCCGCTGGCGCTTTTTCAGGTTTTTCGGCAGGTTTTACCACTTCGGAAGCATCTGGTTGTTTGGCGGCAGCCTTGGCTTCCCCTTTGGCCTCGGTGTCGATGGTGCAGATCACTTTTCCTATTTCTACCGTCTCGCCGACTTCCACCAGGATTTTTACTTTACCTGATGCCTCGGCGCTGATGCTCAGGGTGGCTTTGTCCGAATCTATCTCAGCCAGTTCGGTATCTTTTTCTACATAGTCGCCATCTTCTACCAGCCAGCTGGCCAGTTGTACTTCGGTGATTGACTCTCCGGGGCTGGGCACTTTTATCTCGATCATACCAATATTTTTATTAATTCAAAAATTTGATTTTTAATATTTTAAAAAAGCTGATGCTGATTATTTAAGCTGATGTTCAAAGTTGGCTTTTAGCACCTTGTCGGGATCTTTGGCAAACGATTTCCAGTGGTTGCCGATGCAGATCATGCGGCACTCATCGTTAACTGCCGGGCAAACACATTCAGCAAACGACTTGTCGATGATCTTTTGCTGCCGGATGGCGTGGAAGCGGCTGCTTCCTGTTGCCGGGCTGCCACTTGCCGGCCGCGCCACCACGCGCAACTTCACCTTCGGGAAATAGTAGCCCATAAAGTACCAGGCGCCCATGTTCACCGGCTCTTCCTGCGACCAGATGTGATCGGTGGCGTTGGGATATTTGTCGATGATATTGATGAGCTGCTTGGTGGGCAACGGGTAGAGCTGTTCCAGGCGGATGAGCGCTGTGTTGTCGATATTTTTTTTCTGACGCTCTTCCAGCAAATCGTAATAGAGCTTGCCACTGCAGTAAACGACGCGTGTAATTTTTTCGGGATCGGCCTGCGCATCGTCTATCACTTCCTGAAACCTGCCATTTGCCAACTCTTCGATGGGCGAAACCACCTGCGGGTGGCGCAGCAGACTCTTGGGTGTAAATACGATGAGCGGCTTGCGGAAGTCGCGGTAGAACTGGCGCCGTAGCACGTGGAAGAAGTTGGCCGGGGTGGTAGGATTCACCAGTTGCATGTTGTTTTCGGCGCAAAGGGTGAGAAAACGTTCGATGCGTGCGCTCGAATGCTCGGGGCCTTGGCCTTCGTAGCCGTGCGGCAGCAGCAACACCAGGTCGTTCATCACGTTCCATTTGTCTTCGGCGCTGCTAATATATTGGTCGATGATAATTTGTGCGCCGTTATTAAAGTCGCCAAACTGCGCCTCCCAGATGGTGAGATTGCTTGGCGATTCGAGCGAGTAACCATACTCGAACCCCAGCACGCCATATTCCGAAAGCGGTGAATTATAAACCTCGAAGCGGGCTTGGTTTTCGCTGACATGATGCAGCGGGATGTAGCGTTCTTCCGAGTCTTCCACACGCAACACTGCGTGACGGTGCGAGAAAGTCCCCCGCTCGGAATCCTGACCACTCAGCCGAATATCCCGACCTTCGTTGACAAGTGTGGCATAGGCCAGCAGCTCGCCCATAGCCCAATCCAGGCGGTTTTCTTTAAAAACCATGTTGTGCCTGTCCTGCTGCAGCTTTACTATTTTTCGATAGAAATTTTTATCCTCCGGAAGCGCCGTTATTTTTTTGCTGATCTCTTTAAGCAACGATATATCTACACCGGTTTCGGGAGAGGTATCGAAGTCGGCAGTGGTAGCTTTTTTGATGTCGCCCCAGTGTTCGCCCAGAAAAAAGCTGATGTGGTTGCGTTCAAATTGTTTCGACTCCTCCAGGTTTTCTTCCAGCGTATTGTTGATGTCGTCTTCTAATGATTGTAGTTTTTCATTATCGATCACCTTATCCTTTAACAATTTATTGGCATAAATCTCCATTGGGTTGGGATGCTTCTCGATGATCTTGTACAGCAGTGGCTGTGTAAAGCGGGGCCCGTCGCCTTCGTTGTGGCCATATTTGCGATAGCAAAGCAAATCGATGAAGATGTCGCGCTGAAACTTATCGCGAAACTCCATGGCAAAACGGATAGTGTAGGCCATGGCTTCCACA
>JAAYIU010000129.1 GCA_012523265.1 Bacteroidales bacterium
CTTATCACCTTGCTGCTGCATTCGCTGCCTGATCAGCCGTGTTTGCTCTTTTTCGGCCTGTGCTTCTTTTATCTCACGGATGGTGTTTTCGATAAGTTTGTTGCTGCCGTCGATGATCTGGGCCGCTTCTTTGCGCGCTTTGGCCAGCATCTGCGCCTTGTTGGTTTCGAGCGATTCGAGCAGAGTGGTGTATTTTTTCAGCGATTCGGCAGCCTTTTTTTCGAGCGCTTCCAGCTCCTTTTGTTTGTCGGCCACCTGTTTCTTTTCCACTTCGAGCTGCTGCAGTTGTCTGTCGAATTTCACCTGTGGTTTGCCTGCCTTTTTCTCGGCACTGCGCAGGATGTACCACGGGAACCCTGTTTTTCGTGCCATCTCAAAAGCAAAAGAGCTACCCGGATTTCCTATCTGCAACTGGAAGAGCGGCTGCATTAGTTTGGTATCGAAAAGCATGGCGCCATTCACCAGTCCGGGTGTTTTGTCGGCCAGTAACTTAAGATTGGTGTAATGTGTAGTTACCACACCAAAAGCGCCTTTGCTGTTGAGGTGTTCGAGTACAGCCTCAGCAATCGCACCTCCAACCTGCGGCTCCGTTCCGGTTCCCAGTTCATCAATCAAAAACAGGCTGCGGTTGCCGGCTTTCAACGAAAAGTATTTCATGTTGCGCAGGTGCGAGGTGTAAGTGCTCAGGTCGTTTTCGAGCGATTGTTCGTCGCCGATGTCGATAAATAAATCTTTAAAAACCCCCACTTCGGAAGTCTCGCGCATAGGAACCAACAAGCCGCACTGTACCATATATTGAAGCAATCCCACCGTTTTCAGGCACACGGATTTGCCGCCGGCGTTGGGGCCGGAAATCACGAGAATACGCTGATCTTTATTCAGGTCGATATCCAGCGGGACGATGCTCTTTTTTTGTTTTTGGTGGGCCAAAAAAAGCAACGGATGACGCACATCGCGCCACGAAACCACAGGGAAGTCGTTGAGGATGGGTAGCCCCGCCTGCAGCACCAGTGCCAGCGAAGCACGCGCCCTGATAAAGTCGACTTCGCCCATAAAATAGTAAGAACGAATCACCTCCGGCGCCTGAGGACGCAGATAGTCGGTGAAGGCGATCAGGATTTTGGTGATCTCGCGCTTCTCGGCATTTTCGAGTTCTTTTATCTCGTTGTTGGTTTCGAGTGCTTCGGCGGGTTCGATGTACACCGTTTGGCCGGTGGCCGATTCGTCGTGGATAAAACCTCTGATCTTGCGTTTGTGCGTGGCCGGAACCGGAATCACCGTGCGCCCGTTGCGAATGGTAACCTCGTCGTTGGGATTTACCCAACCACTTTTGCGCGCCTGCAGCAGGATGTTGCGGATGCTTTTATCCACTTCGCCGGCCAGACGCAGCAAACGCTGGCGTATCTCCTTCAGCTTTTCGCTGGCCGAATCCTTGATGCCTCCCCGGTTGTCCATGATGCGATGGATAGCGCGCAGAAGCTCGTTTTCGATGGTAATATCGCGCACCAGCGCCGTCAGCCTTGGAAACTTTTTTTCGTCAAGCTCGCGCAGATATGTGATGATCTCGAGCAGCGTCTGCAACGACGATTTTAGATCAAATAGCGTTTCCTGCAGCAGATGTGATCCTGGCAGGCTGATGCGTTGCAGGTCAGGGACAAGATTGAAATAGTTTTGGGCCGGAAAGGTCTTTCCAAAAAGCAGTAGTTGCCTGAACTCTTCGGTTTGTTCCAACTGCAAAAGAATGACTTCGTAACGCGTTTCAAACCGGATGTTATCCACATACTCCTCGCCCATGGCGCTTACACAATGCCCGTGCAGCATGTTGCGTATCTGATCACAACCTACCTTCTCTTCAAAATTTTCGGGAAATATCACTGTTGCTTTTTTTTGCAAAATTATCAAAACCGCCGTAAGGCAAAAATTATAACTTTGTCCACACCAAAAAAGGGTATCGGGAGGTCAACCAAATGTTGCTAAAAACGCGAAATATTCTTCGCCTGCTGCTGCTGGCGTTTATTATTATGTTAACGAAATCACATGTTCAGGGACAATCTGGCAGCGGCGGGAATGCAGTTACTTTACGTGTTATTAGCTACAACATCCGCCTCGACACGCCCAACGACGGCCTCAACGCGTGGCCTTTCCGCAAAGAAAAAGTGGCTGCGCTGCTGCGTTTTAATGGTGCCGACATCTTTTGTGTGCAGGAGGCATTGGCCAATCAAATTGCTGATTTGGCGGAAGCCTTCCCGGAGTTTGATTATTACGGACCGGCACGCCAGGACGGCGGCCCGGGAGGCGGCGAACACAACCCCATCTTCTACAACCGCAATAAATTCCGTTTAATTTCCAGCGGCACAAGCTGGTTTTCCGACACGCCTGGTGTTCCCGGCAGCAAAAGTCCGTCGGCAGCGCTGCCACGCATTTTGTCGTGGATAGAATTGCAAGAGGCCGCCACCGGGAAGAAATGCTATGTTTTCAACACACATTTCGACCACATTGGTGAACAAGCACGCATCGAAGCGGCAAACATCATCACCGCTAAACTGGCAACACTTCCCGCCGACAGCCCTATAATCCTCACCGGCGATTTCAATACCACCGCCGACAGCGAACCCATCACCATTATTACCAACCCCAATAATAAAATGGCGATGACCGACAGCCGGCAGTTGGCGAAATACCCACCGCTTGGCCCCGACTTCACCTTTGCAGGATGGCAGCTTGAAGGAGCCCCCGGCAACACCATCGACTTTATTTTTGTAAGCAAGCCCATCCGGGTGATTTATCATGTGGTAATAGCCACACACAGCCACGGCTTCTATCCGTCGGATCATTTGCCGGTGCTTGCTGAGTTGGCGTTTTAAAACTTGAAATATTTAATTGCTAATTTCCTAATCCAAAATCACTACCAAAAACTAACGCGCATGAACCGAACACCTAACGCACTGGCCGCCACGCCGATCTTCCTGGCATTTTTATGCATGGGCTTTGGCGACGTAGCCGGGCCACTCACCGGACTGGTTAAAGAAGAATTCCAATTGTCGAACGCCATGGCGCAGCTCATCCCGTTTATGGGCTTCATCATGTTTGGGCTACTCTCGCTGCCTATGGGCATTTATCAGGATCGCAAAGGCAAGAAATTTATCCTGATGCTGGGACTTGTTTTAGCGCTGGTCGGGTTGGTATTGCCCATCGTCGGCAATTTCAGCACTTTCAGTCTGTTGCTGCTCTCCATATTGCTGCTCGGCGCCGGAGCTGCCACGCTGCAGGTAGCCGGCAACCCTATCATGCGCGATGTGTCGCCCGAAGGGAAATATTCGCGCAATCTCTCGCTGGGGCAATTTGTTAAAGCTATCGGCTCGCTTTCCGGCGCGCTCATCCCGCTGCTGGCAGTAGCTTATTGGAACATGGACTGGAAAATCCTCTTCCCGATTTACAGCGCTTTTTTGCTGCTTACCATTGTTATTCTGTCGGCGGTGCGCATACCGCGTCCTCTGGCCGAACAGGCTTCGGCAGCCACCTTTAAATCTACCTTTCGCCTCATGGGCAATCCCTATATCTTTTTGATGGTAATGGCCATTTTTGTTTACGTAGGCGCCGAAGTGTCGATGAGCGCCAGCCTGCCCATCTTTCTGAAAAGCCGCTACGGCATCGACCTGGCTACGCTGGGAATTGCAGGTACAGGGCTTTTCTTCGTCTCACTGATGATCGGTCGTTTCCTGGGTGGCGTAATCCTCAACTGGATCACACCGCGCACATTCCTCACCATCACGCTGCTGCTCTCGCTGGTTGGGCTGGCTGGTTTATTTATTCAAAATCAAATTGCCGCCATCATCAGCATCATTGTGATAGGGATGAGTTTTGCCAATATTTTCCCACTCATTTTTTCCATCACCGTCGATTGGATGCCGCACCGCAGCAACGAGCTTTCGGGGCTGATGGTCACAGCCATCGTGGGCGGCGCTTTCATCCCGCCACTGATGGGCTTGGTAGCCGACAACATCGGCATCATGCTGAGTTTTATCGTGCCAATGCTGTGCATTTTGTATATTCTTTATGTAGCCCTTATCGGGAAAAAGAAAGGGCAACAACCGATATTTGAAAAGTGAAAAAGACCAACGCAGCCCGCATCCTCGACCAGTATAAAATAGCGTATCAATTGTTGGAATATCCGGTGGACGAAGCCGATCTGAGCGCCGCCACTGCCGCTGCCAAAGCGGGCATACCGGTGGAAACCGTTTATAAAACACTGGTGCTGCATGGCGACAAAACGGGCAATCTTATCGCCGTGATCCCCGGCAGCGCCGATGTGGATTTGAAAGCTTTGGCAACGCTGAGCGGCAACAAGAAGTGCCAGATGCTGCCGCTCAAAGAGGTGCACGATGCAACAGGTTACATCCGCGGGGGCGTATCGCCATTAGGACTTAAAAAAGATTATCCGGTATTTATTCATAATGAAATTACTAATTATAAAAAGATATCTGTCAGTGCTGGAATGCGCGGACTTCAGTTACAAATGGCTCCTGAGGATTTGATCGCCATCACGCGCGCCAAAGTCGGCAACATCACTAAGAAAAGGCTGAAATTTTTCAGTGGGCTTTAGCCCAAATAAAGGAATAATAAGACAAGTAAGGACACTTTTCTAAAAAGCCAAAAACATAGATGAACAGAAGGAAATTTATTACCAAAACCACCATCGCAGCTTCCGGCGTGGTTGCGGCATCATCATTTTTGCAACAAACAGCAATTTCACAATCTGTTCCTATTCCTTCAGGATCGGGAGCTGCGGTTCGTCCGCTCTCCATCAGTACGTGGTGGCACGGGCTGGAAGCCAACCGCGTGGCCATGGAGATGATGCAGCGGGGCGGACGCGCACTCGACGCGGTAGAAGCCGGCGTAAAAACTGCCGAAGCCGACGACAAAAACCAAAGTGTGGGCCTCGGCGGACGCCCCGACCGCGACGGGAATGTTACCCTCGACGCATCCATCATCGACGAACAGGGCAACTGCGGCGCGGTGGCATACCTTCAGCATATCGTCCATCCCATTTCGGTGGCGCGACTGGTGATGGAAAAAACCCCGCATGTGATGCTGGTAGGCGAAGGAGCGCTGCAATTTGCATTGGAAAACGGATTTCAAAAAACCGATTTGCTCACGGATGCTTCGCGCAAAGAGTGGGAGGAGTGGAAAAAGGAGGGCAAATATCAACCTGTACCCAACATCGAAAACCACGACACCATCGGGCAAATAGTGATTGATACAGCGGGTAACCTTTCGGGCGCATGCACCACCAGCGGCATGCCTTTTAAAATGAATGGACGCGTGGGCGACAGCCCCATCATCGGAGCGGGGTTGTATGTGGATAACGAAGTGGGCGGCGCAACTGCAACAGGTTTGGGCGAGTTGGTGATGCGCACCGTGGGCAGCTTTCTGGTGGTGGAGCTGATGCGCAACGGACGCTCGCCGCAGCAGGCCTGCCAGGAAGCCGTGATGCGAATAGCCAACAGCAAGATCGACCTCACCGATGCTCAGGTGGGATTTATCGCTGTAAATAAAAACGGCGAAACCGGCGGCTACAGCCTTCACCCAGGTTTTGATTATGCTTTGGCCATCGGCGACGAAAACAAAATGATTGCGGCAGTAAGCTTTTTTAAATAATTGTGGCTTTGATGTAAATTTGCAGGCAGATGATCACTAACCCCGGCCTTCAGGCCTGGGGATAAAGGCAAGAATATTTCAATGGGCTTTAGCCCAAAAATTAAAATGTTATGACAAGTTCATGAAAAATACGGATGTGAAAGTATTGCAGACTCAAGCGCCAAGGTTTCTTCTGCCATCAGGCGTCTTACAGTGACACGTTCTTTGACAGGAAATCAGGAAAAGACAGATTCTTCGCTTCGCTACCAATGACAACTTTTTGTAAAAGTCTAATTGTGTAGGATAAACAGACCTTTCAGTCGCAAGCTCCTTCAAGGTGACAATGGCGTTGTGGCTATGGGGGAGAAGGAAAAAAATCGCTTCGCGA
>JAAYIU010000066.1 GCA_012523265.1 Bacteroidales bacterium
AACACGCGGTATAATAAATTTCCGGTAAAGCTAATTATTCAAGGGTTGTAGCCCACTTTCCCGAAGATTCGGGAAAGCTGGACAAGAAATCACTCGCAATCCACAACGATTTCATACCGCCTACCGTTACAACCCTTTTAAAAAAACCCTCCTAATAGCTCCGGCTGCAACAAGCGCATCAGCGATGTTCGGAATGATAAGCACATTGCGCCATGCGCCCCGCGACAAGCGCCCCGCGCCCTGCGCCCGGCACTACGTGTAAAGGTACCTCTTGATACTTTTTTTGGGTGTTTTCACAAACTCCACATCCACAATCTCTACATCCGAAATTTGCGCAAAGCGCGGCAAATCCTGGTTAAGCTCTTTGAGGACAACATTTTTCATTTTCGTTTCGATATCCTGAAAATCCAGGTTACCGCATTCCATAGCGTCGCGGTCGGGATAGATCATGGCCACGAGCTTGTCTTTGTGTAGCTTCACCACGCACTCCTGCACGCACGGCAGGTTGGAAATTCTGGCTTCGATCTCCTCGGGATAGATGTTTTGCCCCGACGCCCCCAGAATCATATTTTTGCTGCGCCCTTTGATGTAAAGGAAGCCATCGCTGTCGATGTAGCCCAGGTCGCCGGTTTTGAGCCAGCCATCTTTGGTAAAGCTCTCTTTGTCGGCTGCTTCATTTTTATAATACCCAAGCATCACGTTGCTGCCTTTCACCACGATCTCGCCAATGCCGGTATCGGTTTCTGGGCGCACAATTTTCATCTTCATCCTATCCACCACCACGCCTGCCGAGCGAAATCGCGACTTATCCCAACTGACATAACTTATCAGCGGACCGCATTCGGTCATGCCATACCCAATGGTAAAACGAAAACCGATCTTGCGGAAAAAGGTCTCCACCTCCTCACTCAACGGCGCTCCTCCGATGACAATTTCGCGAAAGCGTCCGCCAAAGGTCTCCGTCAGGGTTTTGTTAACGCGTCGTCGGATAACATCGGCAACCACCGGCGTTTTGAGCAATATCTTCATCAACGGCTTGTCGAGTTTGGGAACAATTTTCTTTTTATAAATTTTTTCGATCACCAGCGGCACCGACAGGATCAGATGCGGCCTGATCTCGCCAAAAGCTTTGGTGACGATGGCCGGCGAGGGAATTTTGGCGAGAAAAGTAATATGACACCCCATCGTAAAGGGAAACAAAAACTCGAACAACAACCCAAAAACATGCGCCAGGGGCAAAAACGAAACTATTTGGTTGCCGGCTTCCAGGGGCATATTTTCGCGGGCAAAAATGATGTTGCTATAAAGACTTCGCTGGGGCAGCATCACCCCTTTGGTAAATCCGGAGGTGCCGCTTGTATAGGAGATCACACACAAATCCTCAGGCTTTCCCTGGTGGTAGCGGAGATCGTCGAGACGCAAGGCAGCCGAAACGCTTTGCTGCTCCACACGCTGAAAAGCCTGTGCAGTCCTGGTGCCTTTTTCGTGTAGCAAACTGAAATTGCTTAGCTCCAGCACGCAGGTGAGCGTCTTGATATGATCGACCTCGAGCCGTTCGTAAATCGCTGACGAAACGATGAGGATTTTAGAGTCGGAATGATTGACGATGTGGTGCACATTTTCGGTAGAAAAGTCGGGCAGGATAGGCACCACCACGGCGCCGTAAGTGATGATACCGATAAAAGCAATGCCCCATGCAGCCGAATTGGTTCCCAGCAAAGCAATTTTATCGCCTTTGCTAATTTTTTCTTCTTTAAGAAAGCGATGCAGAAAGTCGATGCGTGCGGCCACCTCGCCAAAGGTCAGCGTATCGTCGCCATAGTTAGTAAAAGCAGGCTTTTCCCAGTTCTGCTTCATCGCGTCGCTAAAGAGATCGGCCAGGTAAGTGCGTTCGTTTTTGCTACTCCTTTTATCCTTGCGTTTCATAGGCATTTGTTTTTTAATAAAGAAATCAACTAAAACAATAAGCACGCAAGATACAAAATTTACATCCCATGACCGGCTCTTTTTTTTGGATTATTAATGAAAATGAATTTCGAAATTAAAATCCTACATGAAATCCGCATCAGGATTTTATTATTTTTGATTTTTATTTTTACTAAAAGTAATGACCCATTACATCGCACAACTTATCGACGATATTCGCGCAGCGGCGGCAGCAGCACCTCCCGACCCGCTCGACGACAAGAACCTGCCCTCCTGGCGAGTCGCCGACATACAAGCAAAAGCCAGCGAACAATTCTTGAATGGTGTGCCTCAGCCACTTTCTACAATCGTTGGCATACCTTCCAGTCTTTTACCCTCTCCCCACCGACTTTCTAACCAACAAGTCAGCACGTTGCTGTCAGAGATGCTCAACCTGCTGGAAGCCTACAACTTTTCCCCTGATTACCCCGAAGGCCTCCCCGACAGATTGCTTTACGATGCTTTGCGCAACATTTGGGACGACGACAATACGCATGTTATCACCGGCCGCGTGCACATCGGGTTTTGTGAACACGAGGAAGATGAATATTGCCCCTTTCCGGGTTATTGCAAAGAATGCCAGGATTTACTGATGAATGAATGGAATGAGGAGGCTGATGCCGATGGACTATTGAAGCCGCTGGAACCCTCCGATGGAAGCAGGTATGCAAAATTTAATGAAAACATGGTGCTTGAGGGCATTCAAAACTATTGCGACCGCTGGTGTGAGCGGTGCCCGTTCAGGCGCATGTGTTACGTTGCCATTACCGAAGAGAAAATGCAGGACTTGCTCGAGAAATATCCGGATGGCAATATTCCTGCGGAAGAGATGATGAAATGGCCTCTCGGCGAAGGTCAGGAAGATGCACTCTTTGATGACGACGCAGCTCAGGATGCAGATTTTGATGAGGAATGGCCGGAGGATGAGGCGGATTTTGAAACGGAAGACGACGACTTCTTTTCGCCATCCAACAAAGCACAGCGTCATCCGCTTACCCACCAGTCGAAAGCATTTGCTATGCAGATGCACCAATGGCTCAAAAATCGACACCAGGAGCTGGGCGACAATCTGACGCCGCATTTGGCTCAGGGTTATTCCGAAACAATGACCCTGGCTGAAGAGGTGCTGAATCGATTTCATTTTTTTATCCCGGTAAAACTTCAACGCGCGCTGGTGGGGCTTTATGACGACGAACACTTCGACGATGGCGGCCGCGACATGAACGGCTCGGCCAAGGTGGCGCTGCTCACCATCGACGAATCGCTGGATGCCCTCACCCTGCTGATAAGCAACCTAAAAAACCACCGCACAGAACTCAAAAATTTGCGGCAGCAACTCGAAGAGATCCGTAATATGACCGAGACGGAATTCCCCGAAGCCCGCGCCTTCATCCGCCCCTACCACGACCAGGAATAGTTGCAGCGGGCAATCATTCCAACTATTTTATTACATTTGCCCATAGCTATCGGAATGGCTCTGATATAAAATTTTGTGGCCAGGCTGTTCACTAACCCCGGCCTTTAGGCCGGGGGTAAAAAGGCAATAGTATTTCAGTGGGCTTTAGCCCAAATAAAGAGCATGTTATGATGAGTTCATGGAGAGATGGTGATGTAAAAGTATTGCGGGCTAAAGCCCGCCGGTTTCTGGCAGTGCTTTCTGACCCCGCCCTAAAGGGCAGGGTTACTGAGATGCTACTGATGAGCTACACACAATAAATAATATCAGAGCCATCGGAATTAATAAAAAGGCAAAAAAAGAATGAAAACCTATCTGGATTGTATTCCTTGTTTTATGCAACAAGCGTTGCGGGCGGGGCGAATGGCAACTTCTGACGAAAATAAACTAAAGCAGATTCTTGATGAAACCGCAGAGATGGTAAAAACCATTTCGATGCAGGCCACACCCGCCGAAACAGGGGCGAAAGTCTATCAGATAGTGAGTAAAGTTACCGGAGTGGAAGATCCTTATAAAGAGATCAAACAGCAACATATTCTGGAAACGAACGCCATTTATCCTGAATTAGAAAAAATAGTAGCCAATGCCGACGACCCGCTTCTTACCGCCATAAAAATAGCCATTGCCGGAAATGTTATCGACCTGGGCGTGAATAAAGCATTCGACATTGTGAGGGATGTGCAGACTATTCTGAAACAGGATTTTGCAATATTTGATTACAGCGCCTTTAAAAAGCAATTGGCGAAAAGCGAAAACATTCTCTATCTGGGCGATAATGTTGGCGAATCGGTGTTTGACATTCTTCTTATCAAAGAACTGAAAAAGCCTGTAAAATATGCCGTACGCTCCACACCCATCATCAACGACGCTACCCGCGAAGATGCCATTGCCTCCGGAATAGACCAGGTGGCGGAGATAGTGGATTCGGGATGCAAATCCCCGGGAATTATTCTCAGCCAGAGCGCGCCGGCATTTCTTAAGATTTTCGACACCGCCGATCTTGTCATCAGCAAAGGACAGGGCAATTTCGAGGGATTGTCGGGCTGCAACAGGCAGGTTTTCTTTCTGTTAAAGGCAAAATGCAGGATTATCTCCAATCATCTTGGCGTAGCGGAAGGCTCTGTTATTTTGAAAGAGCATACATTTTAACCGAAAACTTTTTCCCAATTCCACCCTCCATTTGAACCATCAAGCCTCTAAGCGGTTATAAAAATCTTGCAGTCAGCAGCAATTGGTTCAGGCAACGTGCTGCTTATCTTTTATTTTAAAATTAACAACAACAAAGGCGCAATCTGAAAAGCCCTAAACAGAGTAAGAAAATTTAAACAAAAACATTTATGAAAAAAGCAAGTCTTATTTTTTTGTCAGTTGGGTTGGTAATATTAATGGCTTTCCCGCCAGCAGAGATCAACGCCTGTACCCGTGTGGTCTATCATGGCAGCAACAACAATGTGATGACCGCTCGGTCGATGGATTGGAAAACTGAAATACCCGCCAACCTTTGGGTTCTGCCACGTGGCATCGAACGCAACGGACTGGTAGGTTCTAATTCGGTGGAGTGGACGGCAAAATATGGAAGCCTGGTTACCACAAGCTGGGATATTGCCACCTCCGACGGGATGAATGAAAAAGGTTTGGTGGCCAATCTTTTGTGGCTCGCCGAATCGAAATATCCTGATTTTGATCCGAACGGCACCAAATCCGGACTGGCTGCTTCGTTGTGGGCGCAATATGCTCTGGACAACTTTCAGACGGTAGCAGAAGCAGTAGCGCATTTTCAAAACAATGAAATTGTAGTAGTGACAACCTTCATTCCGGGAACCGACATTTATACAACCTTGCACATGTCGCTGTCGGACGCCACGGGCGACAACGCCATTTTTGAATACATCGACGGAAAATTGGTGATACACCACGGCAAAGCCTATAACGTTATGACAAACTCGCCAACTTTCGACCAGCAGCTTGCGCTGAATACCTACTGGAAAAGCATTCCTGGATCGATTATGCTCCCGGGAACAAATCGTGCTGCCGACCGGTTTGTGCGCGCCTCCTATTATATCGATGCCATTCCAAAAACTGATAACACACGCGTAGCAGTAGCTTCTGTGTTTAGCGTAATCCGCAACTGTTCGGTACCTTATGGTATTTCCACACCCAACGAGCCTAATATTTCTTCTACACGATGGAGAACCGTATCCGATCATAAAAATTTTGTCTATTATTTTGAAAACGCCCTCACCCCAAACACCTTTTGGATAGATTTGAATAAAGTCGATTTCGGGGCAGGCAGTTCCGTTCAAAAATTGGCGGCTGACGAATTCCAAACCTATTCGGGCGAAACATCAGCTTTATTTGTAAATGCCAAGCCGTTTGAGTTTCAGGGTTTGTAATCTAATAAACATATTCACCCTACCAGGAAAATGTCTGTTGGGGATTTTGGTGGAAGTAATTTGCATCTCATGACACGTTAATGAAAATGAGGAATTCAGATTATTGCTCATCGGCGCAGAGATGCGGGAACTAATAACACATTCTTGATTCCGTTGCCCGGGCGTTAACGTTTGGGTTTACGTGAAGCAACTAATACAATTAGAGGGCATTTATGCCTTTTACACAATTCCATTGAAATATCGAAAAGACGTAAAACGCCCTGCAAGAAAGAGTTGTGTGTCCGCATTTATATACCGGCTACGAAGACTGAGCTATGGAAATTGCAAAAAAAAAAGACCGCGGCACTTGTGTCGCGGTCTTTTTTTTTAAATGAAAAGGAAGCAGCAATCAACTGCCAGGCGCTTCATGTTTTGCGCCCTGTGCCCTGCGCTCTGCGCCTCGCGTTTTGCGCCCTACTTTACAATCATTTTACGGGTAACGGATTCGGTGCCTGAGGTGAGCGTACAGAAATAGATTCCGGCGCTCAAACCGTTTACATCCAGCACCAGTTCGTTGCTGCCGGTCTGCAGAGAGCGGGCAGGCAGTGTGGAAACCTGCTGTCCCATCATATTGGTGATTTCGCCCGAAACCGAAGCTGGTTCGTTCAGGCTAATGGCAAGCCGTGCTTTGGCTGTTGCCGGATTGGGCATCACCTGGCTCACCTCCATGTTGGCAGGCTGCACCATTGGCTCATCGATGCCTACACCCATCAGGAATGTAAAATCCTGGATGTATTTGTACTGCACCGGCATCCCCGGGTCAGATTGCATTTCCTGATAAAAGAACGGAATGGTGTAGGTACCAAATTCATCATCAAACACTTCGTTGGCCATACCAAAGAAATAGGCGCCAAAAGTAGCCTCCGAGCCCCAGGTAACGTTGTTGGGCATATCCATGCCACTCTCATCCCCTGTAAGAACCTCACGATCCACGTCGTAGCCACGACACCAGATGTCGGGAGAGTTATTTTCGGTAGATACGGTAGTGTCGGTGTCGAGCCACCCCACAAACATTTTTGTTCCCAGCCTGTCGCGGGCAATCTGAATGCGGTTGTCTTCGGTGAGGTCACCAAAATTTCCTCTAAAGTTAGAAGGACGTCCCAACAAACGGGCTGTCCAGCTTCCCTCTTCGCCATTATTATCTGATGAAATAAGGAATGAGCCAGCAAAAAGATATCCCGAAACAGCAGAACGCCCTGAAACTATCGAGTAGGCGGTAGATCCGGTAACGCCTACAATAGCAGCGATGTGTGGATTACCGTTGTGATCCACACTGATATCAGCATCGAAAGAGGTTGTAAAAGGTTTTTGTTCGCGATCGGGCAACGGCGGGTCGTAAAGTTCGCCAATTTCAGCATCGGAATGGAAGTTTAGGATACCGGGTATTCCGTCTTCGCCGGCCAAAGCTACCGGGATTGCATCCGACCAGGTGAGGCCGGCATCTTCGCTGCGGAAAAGAACCGGGTAATACGACTGGCCTGATGAAACAGGAACTTCGCCAATATCCATCAATGCCATTACGTACCCAATTTGTCCGTCGGGCGAAAACTCTACTTTATAGTCTGCCGGGGCAGCGTCAGGGGGACCTGTCATTTCAAGCAGATTAATTTCCAAGTCAAAATCCATAATCTCTGTATTCCAAACACCATGTGTAAGTATCAGGCTTCCCATGTAAACCTGTGCGCCACTTGTCCAGTTTTTGTTGCCATCCAGACCCCAGAAATCTCCATTTTTTGCCACCGTAAACCCTTGCGGCACATAGTGATAAATTCCTGTGCCAGCGCTGGTATTAATAAAATTGTAGGTGGTATCGGATGGCACACCAATGTTGCCGCTACCATAGCATACACCGCCCCAGCCTTCATTGCTTCCGGCCGTAGTGGCTGCATAATAGGCAATGTATGCATTGTCGGGATCGGTATTGCCCACCGGGTTGTAGATGCCATTGTGCGGGTACCTTGCAGCATCAATGAAATATTGCCCACCGGCATTTTGTTTGGCGGTGTAAATTTCGTTCATCGTGCTCCAGGTCATGCCGCCGTCCAGTGAGATGTCGTAGCCCAGGTCGCCGCTGTATCCGCCCGGATCCAGGGCACCACCCATGCGGTGGATGCAACTAATGACGTTGATGTCGTTGTTTACCATCAGATTCGACTTGCCTCCGTTGGCTACCCCATAGGCATTGGCTGCAGTACCAATATCAACAATCGAAACAGCATCGGTATATTTGAAATACATTGCTGGCCGGGTAATGGGAGTTTGCCCAACCACCCCGTGTTGCAGCGGCTGGCTGTCGTACGACTGGAAAGCCTTAGATTGCTCATAGGGCAGCCCTGGCTTCAGTGCCGCATTTTGCGCCACCAGAAAGAGTCCGGTAGCCATCATCAAAAGTAAAAGTGTAAGCTTTTTCATAATCTTTTAGTTTTAGTTAATAATGTTTTTGTTAATTGATAAAATCAA
>JAAYIU010000362.1 GCA_012523265.1 Bacteroidales bacterium
CCTGTTACACAAAAAAATGAATAACCAGAAACCCCTTCGGCTATGCTAGAACTTCCTTCACTACTACTACCCCCATAACAATTTTGCCAGTCACTCTGAATATATTGGGAAATACTAGTTAAACTTATAAATAGAAGGATAAATAATAAGCTGATTTTATATTTCATAACAACAAGGGTATTTGTGAACTCCCCGATACAGAACACATCAGGGAGTCCGGAAATTAAAATTATTTAGTAATAACAACTTTACCGGTTTTAGAAGCACCATCAGCTTTGAGGGTGTAAATATAAACACCAGGGTCAATGTTTCTTGTGTCCCAGATTATTTGCCCCTGCCTGTCGGATAGTTGTACACTTTGGACTATCTGACCTTTGGCACCTGAAACTTCTAAAATGGCTTTGCCAGCCATTTCCGGTAGTTTGTATGAAAAGGTTGTCCAGTTTTTAGCCGGGTTGGGTTTAGCTTTAATCTCAGGTTCAAAAGCTTTGTTTATAAGCTCAACTGTTGGCGCACTGCTACTTTTTAAGCTTTCTTCAATCGGGATAGGGCAATCACAATATTCGCTTCCATAAACAAATTCAAGGATGTTTCTTGCCTGCATACCTGCCCTTGCGTTGCTATTGGCTACGATGTCTTCGAGCTGGCTTTTTTCATCTGCCGTAAGTAAGAAGATATTCCTGCCTTCATCTGTTAATTGTGCCTGCAACTGTTTTAATGATTTGTAACGGTTATATTCAAGCAAATCATCTCCCGATATTCCATACAGTTGTGGCATCATGTCTGTCAATGCCAGTGCATCGGCATTGTTGCCTTCCTGCAAGTACGAATCTACAATTTGGTAATCCATAGCGAGGCTTTGCAGGTTGTCAAGCCAGTTTCTGAATTCAATCATATCGGTAATACTATCGTTTAGCATATTACGAAGCAGTGTATATGCTGCTTCTGTTTTTTTACCGTTGTAATATGCAAGCTGGCTTTGCAGTATGGTTTTGTAAGTGGTATTGCCTGCCAGTGCCCTTAATATATCAACCATGTATTGGGGCAGTGGATTTTCTTTATCTTCAAGATATTTTAGCAGTTCTTCATCTTTCAGTTCATCCGGGTTAGCTGAAAGTATCTCGAAAATAACTGCATCGGGCAGTACATCGGTTTTGTCGGAAGCTGTTATTAATACTTCTTTTGACAAATGGGGCGATTTGCCCAAGAGTTCGGAACGTAACTCCCACATGTCGGATGGCCAGGAAGTTTCTATTTCGGTTTGCATGGCTTCGGTGTTGCCCCCGTCTTTCAGGGACTGGTACAAAGCTTCTACATTGCTATATGTTGTAAGGTTGTTATAGAACTCCTGTTCGTAATATTGCTTTTCATCACCGGAAAGCCCCCTGCCATCGGTTTGGGTGCCTGAAGTGCTCCCATAATTTGATAGGCAGGAATTTGAGTTGTTTGTTCCTGCTGTAAATACATAAACCGTATTTTCAGGTATTTGAACAGAAACAGCATTGTCATAAATATAATTAACCGGCCAGATAGCCTGGTTGTTAAAATCGCTGCCTTCGGGCGATGCGTTTTTGCTGAACTCGTTACCTGCCGCCTTTGAAAAATCGCCTTGCATTAGGGCTATACCTTCACCGGTTACATAAAAGTCGAAATAATTGTTTGTGTTTATGTTGCACAGGTAATTCAGACCATCATGAATATCATCTCCATTACGATTAACACCTTCGGCCAAATTAGCACGTAACAGCATATTAAAATCATTATTGTAAATTTCGTTATAAACTACAGACTGCTGTTGTGAAAATTTTTCTTCATAATAGATCCTAATCCCCGTATAATCAGTGCCCGGAGCACCATAGCCGCCTTCAAATTCATTTTCTTCAACTGCGTAGCCGTTGCAGTTTGTAAGTTCGATACCCATACCAAAGGTTTTTTCGCATTTACCTTCATCAATATCATTGGTTCCTACGTTAAATTTGCTTTTAATAATAGTGGCATCGTCGATCGTGTTTAGCTTAACACCATAGCCATTGGCATTAAACTCTGCCTGGTTTACGTAAATGGTGTGTGTGTTTCCTGAATTCAAAGCCCCAATACCTGCATATAAACCTTCAAACACAGTTCTTTCAATATTTTGTTCGGGACAGGGCTCTACGCTGACACTACAGCCAGAACGTACCGAATATCCGGCATCCACTGTATGAATACCATAACCTGAATTGCCACCTAAGCTCATATTGTTGATAAAACTGCCTGAACGAATGGAAACACCATAAACATCCCACATAGAGATATGGGCATAGAAGTTACTTTCGATAATGTAGTTATTATTTACTTCAAAATGACAGTTTTTGAAGTAGCTGATGTTTCCCATTGGATATTCTTCCCCAAGATAAGGGTGGAAATTCTGATATGACATAAACTCAACAGAACGTCGGTTGTTATAGAAATTAGCATCGGTTGCCTGGATAATTCCGCCCATAGAGCTCCAGTCGCCGGGCTTCCATAAGGTAACAGCATTGTAGGCATGTTCTATGGTTGCCCCGTTCTTTAATACAAGCATTCCCTGGTAGCGGTCGCCAATGCCATACTCGTACTGGTGCTGGTAGCTGTCGCCGTGGATTTCGATGCCTTGCCAGGATTTACCACAACCATTTGTAATATGGCCACCATCAATAACTAGTTTTGCACCTCGTTCTACAATAATTTTAGAATTTGGCGGCATATTTAACCGTCCCTTTATAGTTAATGTATTGCCACATTCAATGACTAAATCCCCATTTAAACTCCAGTTTTCATCCCAAATTATATCATCCTCAATCGTTTTATGAGTGAAATTGCTGACGACTGGAATGTCTGCTTCCCACATACCCCGTCCAAAAGTGCCGGCACGGAGTTTATTTACACAATAGTTTATTTTTAATCTGTTAACCCTGACATTTGGAATATTTCCGAATTTCTCCCAGTCTGAATTAGGCCCGTCTTTAACATAAACACCAGCATCAGTACCTATAAAGAGTCTATCATTTGACCCATATTGGTAAACAATATCATTAACAGGTATATTTGCCAAAGTCTCGTTTGGGTCCTCATTTGTCCACGCCCATTCAAGACCATCGTACTCTCCTCTGTAAACCTTAAAATCCTTCACAAATCCAGTGTAAACTACCCAAATTCTATTCTCATCATTTGGGTCAATTGTTAAACTGTTAATAATTGGAAAGGAAATTTCAGGAGTAGGATCATAACCGGGATATTCAACTTTTTCAAATGCGCTATTATTACAATCACCATTAATGCCGCCAGTTGTTGATATAAAAAGGTGAGCTGGAATATGCCATTGATCATTTGACAATGGATCATTTTGTGCACCACCAGTAATTATGAACATATAATCAGGATTTGATTCCGCTATTTGAAAATCAATTATTTGCCTTTGCCAATAGGGTAGTACGTCATTAAATAAATCGGACTCTTCAACCCAAATATCATCCCACTGGTCACCCTGTTCAGGTTCGGGCTTAAGTCTTTTGAACACTTCTTCCAGACCCATATACATCACATTTGTTTTTGGATGGTTGAAGAATGGTAATCTGGCAGTTTTATTTGCATTTTGATGACCGTCAGGGCATACATTAGGTTTAAAGTTAGTTTCCCCGGGTGTTGATACACTTAAATAACTTCTTCTTGTTGGCATACTCCCTGGATCAACAAACCATCTGTCTAAACTTGATTTGTCAAAACGACATCCATAGCCGTCACCATCATACATATGAACCCAATTTTTATTGTCATAATCATCAATTCTATTCGTTCCATTATCCTGATTGCCAATCATTATTTTGGTATGGTCGTAATCAGAATCATCAAATCCCCAAATTGTATTCACACTTAATCCATTATACAATTGTGTCCATCCATAGATTGTATTATTAGGTAGGTCCTTTACGCTCACCCCACCATCAGTTCCTGCAAAAAGGTCGGGGTTAGAAACATTAGGTTGGAAAGCAAGGCTATGAATATCAGCATGGACATTAAAGTCACTATAGGGTGATTGACTGGTTATAGTTGTTGTTGTGTAATCAGGAGTTCCTTTAACTTTTGTATGTCCGAAATAAAACTCATTGGCGTTTATAGGAGAAACAGCAAAGGCCATCCTACTTTTGTCATAAGCTTCAGATGGATCATTAGTACCGGCAGTATGTAATTGTTCCCATAAACCTGTTGAATTGCGATAAAGATAAATATAAATATCGTCATAATCTACTGACTCGAATCTACCTGTTACATACGCATATAGTCTATCTGGGTCAGCTGGTGTAACTGCAAGGTTTATCATTTTAGCTTCATAATCTACTGGTAGTGAATTGATAGAAATTGGAGTAAATGTTGAGCCACCATTGGTGCTTTTGTAAATGTCACGACCACTTGCATAAACAATATTAGAATTACCGAGTCCGGGTTTAAAAGCAAGGCCTCGAAAGTCATTTAATTCTAAACTACTGAAAGACAATACTTTTTGCCAGGTTGGCTCTGTGGCCATTGCATTATTACACCTGAAGACCCCTATTGTGGTGGCCACAAATAACTGGTTTTCATTTTCCGGATTAATAATTATCCTTCTTATTGTACCTCCATCTAAAAATTCTTCAATAAAACCATTACTAATTGTTTCCCATGTGATCCCGTAATCTGTGCTTCTATAAACGCCAAACGTTTGTAATGCATTGATGTGGACATACAAGTTGTAATATTCAAACCTACCATCTGCAAATCCGGTTCCAAGAAAAATGTTATTTGAACTTTGATAACTAACTGCAACATCTGCATTTGCTGTAAAAGGTAAATGATCTGTCAATGGCTCCCAAAAGTTACCATCATTTTCTGTTCTCCACAATCCTCCAAAAGAAGTATCATAAAGTGTTTGGTTTGTTAATCCATTATACTGAGGATCAAAACATATCCTCTCAATACGTCCTACTCCTCCATAATTTGTAAAAGAGCTATTTGGCCCTAAATTAGTCCATTCGGGATCAAGATCAGACATAGTTGGAGTGTAATTCTGCGCATAGTCAATCATAGCGGTAGCAGCAGCACTTTGATCACCGCCATGGGCAAACAATCGAGGCCCCCATATCATCGCAACCCGGTTCATTGCATTATAAGCGGAACTTTCAATTTCTTCGTTTGTCCCTGCAGGTCTTGGGTTGACTCTGTAGAACTCGGTCAGCCCACCATAAAAGTTATTCTGTGCAAACATTCCTGTTGTTACCAACAAGAGAATTAATAAATAATAGTTTTTCATATCTTTAAAATTTTATTGATTAATAATTCCTGATTTTCTTTTAAAACTTTAATTACATACACCCCTTTACTTAATCCTCCTAAATCCAGATTGTAAGTACTCGTTTCGATAATGCTTTCAGATAATACTTTTCCATATACATCTATAACCTGAAGTATGAGCCTTGGGTTGTTGTTGCCGGGTATTTCTATGGTTAGCATATTCCCAATCAATGGATTTGGAAATATTTTGATAATACGTGGGGCTACTACTTTTTCCGTATTTGTAAGGATAGAGCAATTTGAAATATCTCCTTGTGTATAGCATTTCAATACATAGCCATCAAAATCTTTGAATGCAAACCCTAACCATTCGAATAATCCATTATCACTTCCTATTCCTTCAATCAAATGAATTCCGGCGTAGTTTGATAGATCCTTGGTTTTAAAATGTTTTCGATAATAACCAAAAGCATTAACATAGTAAATGGCATCAAAAGTTATAGGTCCTGCATTTCCAATACAGAGTTCAAGGGTGTCAGTTTGTGAAACAGCAAAGTTAAAAAGTGTATCTTCTGTGGCAAAACATTCATATGGATTGATTGGATTGATTAGAATGCCATACACTATCCGACCGATAGTATCCTCTCTTAAAAAGCCGTATAATACCGGGCTTCCGGTTCGGGTATAGGGTGGTTCGTATTCTACCGACTCCAGTTGATACTGATATACTTTTTTATAGAGTACATCATTCAATATGGAATCGCCTTCGGTGAAATACTCCATAAATTCTGTACATATTCCTAACCCGTCATGCCTGTGTCCAACTACCCAATGCGCATTATCACGTACCAGAGGTTCGTAATCCTGTGCGGGAAGCGAAGGTAATAAGCCAATTTGTACTAAACAGATAATTGTTAAATACTTTTTCATAGTTCTTTAGGTTTTTAATATTTGCTAACTTGCTTATCCAATTCGTTGGCAATGGCATTCCAGGCTGGTTGTGGCGGGTCACAGGATATTAGTTTTGATAATCCATCAGCCATTGCTGCCTCTGCCAATTGCGATTGTAGTGCATCCCAAACCTTCTCGTCAGGAATATAGCTGCGCAATTGCTGCAAAGCCTCATCTAATATTTTGCGGTTCCTTTCCATCAGTTGATCAATTTTTCAAGGTTTTCACGCAACATTTTTTTAGCTTTAAAAAGCTGTGATTTGGAAGTGCTTTCCGAAATATCCATCAGTTCTGCTATTTCGCGGTGCTTGAAGCCTTCGATTTCGTAAAGTGTAAAAATGGTACGGTAGCCTTCCGGCAAATTCGCAATAGCTTTTTCGAGGTAGTCGATGACGATGGAGGTGCCCCAATCGATGGGGGTTGAGGTGTCGATTTTTTCTACATCTTCAAAAAATATCCTGTGCTTGATTCTATCGATGGCCGTGCGAGCCATGATGGTGTGAATCCAACTTCCGAGTTTAGAATCGCCTTTAAAGGTGTGCAACTTTCTGAACACTTGCAGGAAACCATCCTGGAGCACATCGTTGGCATCATCAAAATTTCCGGTAATGCGGTAAGCAAGGGTGTACATCCGTGTTTTGAACTGATCGTAAAGTGCCTTTTGTGCTACTCTGTCGCTTTTGAGGCAGGCTTCGATAATGTCCGTTTCGGAATGATATGTCATGTTTGATTTGCTCACTGTCGGTTAGAGGCGTCAAAGATAAGAATAGTTGCCCGAAGGCAAAACATTTATTACCCCTGACAGGGTTTAAAACCCTGTCAGGGTTGGTGAGTTGTAAAGATTCTGCTAAGGTTTAGGAAAGTGAAAAATGGTTATTCGAAAATTCAGTAAGTTTGTCCGAAAAATAGCAAGATGGAACTAAAGAAAGAACTGGTACCCGCCACATGGGCCGAACTGCAGGAGTTGCTTTTTCACGATGCCTACAACACCACCATCGGCCGCATCCGGTCGCCCTACATTTACCGTGGTTTGTCGGATTTCAACTACACCATTAAGACTTCTCTCATCCGCCTGGGTGGCGATTATGGCCGGCTGGAGTTTCATCTGCTGCGCAATTTTCAGAAATATTCGCACCGCTCCGAGGTGATCAGCAATACGGAGTGGGACTGGCTGGCGCTGGCGCAACATCACGGACTGCCGACGCGACTACTCGATTTCACCTATTCGCCGTATGTGGCGCTGCATTTTGCTACCGCCGAACTCGATAAGTACGACCGTGACGGCATCATCTGGGCGCTCAACTACGAATGCGTCAAAGACTATCTGCCGCAAAAGCTCCACGACGAGCTTTGCCACGTTGGTTCCAACAGTTTTACAAGCACCATGCTCAACAACGTGTATCGCAGCCTTAGCGAACTATCGAGTGAAAAGGAGGAGTTTGTGGTGGCTTTTGAATCGCCGTCTCTCGACAACCGTATCGTAAATCAATTTGCCATCTTCACCTTTATGTCGCACGCCGGGAGCCTTCTCGACACATGGTTTGCCGAGCGGCCGTCGCTCTATTTCCGCATCTGCATTCCGGCCGGCATGAAGTGGGAAATCCGCGACAAGCTCGACCAGGTAAACATCAACGAACGGGTACTTTTCCCCGGCTACGACGGCCTGAGCAAATGGCTACGCCGCCACTACAGCCCCAAATGACATTGAAAATCTGATTTTTAATAAAAAAAAAGCCTTTAATCCATTAGAACCAAAGGCCTTTTTTTTATTTTAAACTATTAATTCGTAACAGTTTAGCTGCTTTTGATCGACTCTGGGAAAAAATGGGCGCTTCATTAGGCTCCCTCTAATTCCTCCGTCAGCCGACGGAGAGAATGCCATCGCACTGGCCGCTGCAGTGGCTTGTGCGGTTGGACTCCCTTCTCCTTCAAAGGAAAGTTTGGGGATGGGGTCAGGATGATTTGGAATTCAATGAAGTCAGATAAATAATTACAAATTTTTACTATTTCTAAATAGGATTGAAGAGGCAGCCGGCCAAAGGGAACAATTTATCCCTTCCCCGCAATCTTAAATTTCAAAGTCACTTCTCCGGTTTTGGGGTCATAACTTATCATATCATCAGAAATTTCGATTTGCTGCCCGCTGGTAACTTTGAACACCTGCGAGAAAAACTCGACAGCGCTGCGCATCACAGGCTCCACCTGGCGAAGGCTTAGCGCTTCTTTACCGGCCACTTTTTTGTCGGGCTGCCCCGCTTCATTTTGTTCAAAAGAAAGGGTATCGGTTTCGTCGGCGGCAAAATCCATCAATATCTGTCCGGGGGCGGTTTTGAGCGCAGCCTCTTCGGCCGACTCCGGCTTTAACTCGGCAAGTATTTGCGTAAGCGCCTGGCGGTATGTTTGGCGCAACGTCAGCGGCGGAGCCTCCGCAGGAGCAACGGCTGCTTCAGCACGCCAGGGCAAAAGACCCTGCGCCATTTTTTCTTCAAGGGTTCCTTCGGCCACCAGATTAATAATGGTGAGGCTGGCCGGAAGCTGCATCATGCGGGGGGCATCTTTTTGCGGAAGCTCAAAATTTATTAAGGTATCTGCGACAAGCAGCATCTGCTGCGAGAGCGCTTTGGTGGTGGCAAGCAATATCCGGCAGTGATCTTCTTTGGCAAAACGCTCCAAAGCAGCCATGCGCCCGGCCTCCGGCATGTCAGCATTGATCTCGGCAAAGACAAACTTGCCCAGACGCAGCGCGCGGGCTATGATGTTGGCCATCTTAATCCAGCGCGTGACAATGACCACGCGGTGGCTGCTTTTGCGGATATGCAGTTTGTACGACAGGATGTGCTTTAGCTCGATGAGCTTGGGCGAGCTGTTGGAGGTGTCGTCGACCAGAAAGGTGGAGTTGCCGAGCTGCAGCATCAGTTTAAGGAGGTCAGCCACCTTTTGCTCATCAAAAAGCGTAAATATTTTCTGATGCAAAATTGTCAGCACCTGACGCGCATATTTCTGATATCTGCTGATCTGATTCTCCGACATCTTCACGGGCGTGGTAATCTGGCTTGAGCCAGGCAATTGATTGATCACATCCTTTTTTTCGCGCCGCAGCATCACTTTGCTAAGCTTTTGTTCGAGCTGCTCGAGATTATAGTATCCGACCACCACGTTTTTGTTTTCTTCATCGAAATAGCAATGCTGATATGAAAATTCCCACAGTGGCGAAAGCAGTTCAGCATCCACAAACATGACAATCGAATAGAGGTCGATAAGCTCCGAGCTGAGCGGCGTTGCCGAGAGCACCAGCGCATGTTTTCGCGGAAGCGACTTGATGACCAACGAAGTGACGGATGCGTAGTTGCGGATGCGCTGCGCCTCGTCGAGGATGATGAAGTCGGGAGGATTTTTTGCGATAAGCTGCTGATCGCGCATCACCGTTTCGTAGCTGACGATGATGAAACCTGAGGCGCCGTACAAAGCTTCCCGCTCGGCAGTGGTGCCGGCGACAATCCGCACAGGCTCGCTGCTGTAGTGCAAGACGTCATTTTTCCACTGCTGCTTCAGCGTAGCCGGGCAGATAATGAGTGTGTGGTTGAAGCCGAAGACATCTTTTTTCATCACCGCGGTGGCAATGGCTTGCAATGGCTTTTCCAGCTCCATGTCGTCGGCCAGCACAACACCTTTTTTAAAAGTGGCAAACTCCACCCCCTGCTGCTGAAAATGTAGCAAAGGCACTTTTATTCTGGAGAAATCGAGCACTTTTTCTTTCGCCAGACGCAACATCTCCTCCTCATCCACCAACTTTTGCACACGCGCATACACTTCAGGACGCACCAGGATCTCTTTGTAGCGATCCACCACATTAAAAAATCCAATAAGACCGGAGGCCTGGTCGTCGGTAATAAATCTTTTGTTACCAAAATAGCGATAAAGCACTTCGGCCACTTCGCCCCGCACTTCTTCAGGATGGAACCAACTGATGCGGTAGTTGTGCAGCGGGTCGCAAAAAACTTCGATAAAAGGATACCGCGGCAGTTCGTGCGGCTTGAGATCAGGATTGACCGTGGTGCGATCGAAAGCATAGATAAGATGTTTGCAAATGCCCAGCTTGTTGGTGCTGTAATCGGGACAGGAGCAGTAGCCAAATTTTTGTTTGAAATTGCGAAAAGTAAGATGATAGCTGGTGCCACGCTCGTTGGTGAGGATATGTTCGCCATAAATGTTGTCGGCAAAGCTAAGGGTGTATTTGGCCTGGCGGGCTTTTTCGAGCCGTTCATTCATCACACGTTTTATCATGCCGCGGCGGGTATACTTCAGGCCGGGCTGGACGGGTTTGTCATCGTTGAGCGACATAAGCTCATAAAGTTGCATGTAGGCGGCGGCGCGGTGCCGGCAAATAGCGCCGGCATTGCACGTGCAGGTGGCCACAGGCGTTTCGGCAGTATTGATTTTTACAAGAAAATTTCCATACTTATCGTTAACCGAAAATTCGTGCAGATGCTCCGATTCGATAAGCTGTGTGCACTGACCGTTGAGGTAGAGGCTCTGACCCTGCCGGTAAATCAGATTGCCAGAGGTGGCGTCGGCAGAGAGCTGCGTCAGCAATTCTTTGATGGCTTTTTGTGTGGATTCGCTCATAATGTTTTATGCTTTGCGCAAAAGCTGACAAAGCTAAAAAACTTCTGGTGGTGGCAGTGGGAAATGGTGTTTTTATTTTGATTTCTTAATAGATCATTCAAATTCAACAAACTCAATCAGATTAACGGGAAAATAGATTTCTCTCCGCCGGTCGAAATGACACGATGCTGTGGGCATAGGGGGCGGAAGGTGCGGGCGCTGATGGAGGAAGAAATCTATAAAAATTTACAATAACTTTGGAGCCTAAAAGTTGAGATATTGTTTAGAATAATACCATGAGTAACACCACATCAGGGCAGCGTTTTGCCATCGTCGATATCGAAACCACCGGCACCAGCTACAAGTCGGGTAAGATCACCGAAGTGGCCATCATCATCCACGACGGGCGCGGCATTGTGGATGAATTTACAACGCTTATCAACCCCGAACAGAAAATTGATTACCGCATCCAGCAGCTCACCGGCATCAGCGACCGCATGGTGGCAGAGGCACCCAAGTTTTATGAGGTGGCCCGGCAAATTGTCGAAATCACCGAGGACTGCATTTTTGTGGCGCACAACGTCAGCTTCGACTATAACTTTATCCGGCAGGAGTTCATGAGCCTTGGTTACGACTACCAGCGCGAAAAGCTTTGCACCGTGAAACTAAGCCGCAAGCTCATCCCTTTTCACAAATCCTATAGCCTAGGCAATATCTGCGCCGACCTGAACATCGAAAACCCACACCGCCACCGCGCTTATGGCGATGCCCGCGCCACCACCACACTTTTCGAGATGCTGCTGAGCATCGACCCCAACCTCACCGGATTGCCGCTGCAGGGATTGAGCAGCAGCCTCAAGCCGGAAGTGATCCGCGCCTTGCCCGAAGCCTGCGGCGTCTATTACTTCCTCGACGATGAGCACAATATTATTTATGTCGGCAAAAGCAAAAATATCCACAGCCGCGTGTTGTCGCACCTTTCTAACTGCACCACCAAGCGCGCGCTGGAGATGAAAAATAAAGTGGCGCACATCGACTACGAGCTTACCGGCAACGAGCTGATAGCGCTGCTGCTCGAATCACACGAAATACAGCGCCATCTGCCTGTCTATAACCGCGCCCAGCGCCGCACCATGTTCAACTTCGGATTGTTTTCCCACCTCGACGACGATGGCTATCTCAATCTGAAACTTTGCAAACTCGACGATTGCGACGGCCAGGCGCCGCTCACCACCTTTAACTCCATGCAGGCCGGAAAAAATTTCCTGTTTCAACTGTGCGAAGATTACCAGCTCTGCCAGAAGCTTTGTCATCTTTATCATACCCACGGCTCCTGCTTCCAATATAAAATCAAAGAATGCCACGGCGCCTGCATCGGCGAAGAATCTCCCGACCACTACAATGCACGCGTGCAGCAGGTTATCGAACGCTACGAATATTCGCAGCCGAGCTTTCTGCTTTTGGGCGACGGACGCACCAGCGAGGAGTGCTCGGTGGTGTGGGTGGAACAGGGACGCTACCACGGCTTCGGCTTTGCCCCGCGCGACATCAACGGCTACGACCAGATCGGCTACCTCAAAGAAGCCGTAAAACCTTACACCGAAAATAAATATGTGCACTCTATCCTGCGCAGCCACCTCGAAAAATGCCCGGCCCGCTCCATCATCCCGCTCAGCGACAATGAGAGGATGTGAGGATGTGATGATGTGATGATGTGATGATGTGATGATGTGATGATTTATTAACCCAAGTTCCAAAAAACAATAAATCAAGCTCCAAATAAATCTCAATAATCAAATTTCAATGACCAAACTGCTCCGGGGTTTGAAATTTGGAACTTGGAATTTATTTGTGATTTGCTGATTTGGAACTTAGCAATAACACGCATTTTCTCCAACCATTGAATCAGCGCCATAGGCGCGACACTTTGGTAGAATGAAGCATCAACCACAAACAA
>JAAYIU010000352.1 GCA_012523265.1 Bacteroidales bacterium
GCGTTGGCCACAGCCATTTGCGCCAATCGCGTAAGTCCGCCGCAGCAGGGCACTTCCATGCGCACCACCGTAAAGCTATTGATGCGCGCCTCGTCGATCATGGCTACAAGTTTTTGTAAATATGCCTCCTGGCCGCTGTCGAGCTTGGGGCAGGCGATGGCAAGGATTTTTCCTTTAAGAAAATGATCGTGAAAGTTGCCCATGGCAAAGGCAGCGCAGTCGGCGGCAAGCACTACGTCGGCATTTTTAAAAAATGGAGCCATCGGGTTGAGCAGATGCAGCTGCACCGGCCAGTGTGTGAGCTGCGAAGGGGCGTCGCCATGCCCGTTATTGCCGGCAGCGCTGTTCACCTGGTTCATGTCGATGGCAAACGACTTGGGTGCTGTTCCGGGGCAACCACTGCCACAACCACCTGATGCTGCGGCGGCCATCTCGGCGGCAACCACCTGGCGCGTCCGCACCTCATCGTCGTCGCGGGTTACATCCAGGTCGATGTTATTTTTCTTGATATAAGCAATGGCTTCCGCCAAAAAGTCGTCGGCGCCATGCGATTTGAGATGATGCAGATGCGCCAGCACAGTATTCTTACCTTTTTTCACCATTTGCTCCATCACGAGCGTTTCGTTGTATGGCTCGGCTTCGCGTTCTTCGATGCTGATGGCGCCTTCGGGGCAATGGCCCAGGCAGGCGCCCAATCCGTCGCAAAAAAGATCGCTCACCAAACGGGCCTTCCCGTCGATGATCTGCAGGGCGCCTTCGTGGCAGTTGGGGATGCACAATCCGCAACCGTTACACAATTCTTCATCAATTTTTATGATGTTTCTTTTCATTGTTTCTTTAGTTTTTTTCTTTAAATAATGCTATCTCTTCAATGGTTCGGTGCATGTAATAATGTTTGTATTCGTCGAATAGTTTATGTTGCACATCGCCAAATACGCATTCATCAAACGGGCAAAATCCTTCGGCGATTCTGCAATGATCAATTTCAGGTTTCCCGTCGATGATTACAAAAATGTCGTAGATGGAAATTTCCGAAGCAGGGCGGTTGAGCACAAAGCCACCTTTGGGGCCGCGTGTGGAAGTGATAAGCCCATGGCGCGCCAGCATCTGCAGCACCTTGGCGAGGTGGTTTCTGGACAGATGCAAAGCTTCCGAAAGCTGCGTGGCACTCAGATGCTCTGTGCGGTTGGCCATCATTGCCAGACTATGAACGGCTATGTTGGACGCTTCGGATATGTTAAACAATTTCGACATTGTTGCAATTAGGTGTTTGAATGCGCAAATTTAAATGTTTTTTTGGAGGTAACGGGTTTGTAAGAAAAAGTTGGCGGGAGAGAGGAAGCAATTTTCAGTCGGCAGCCTTCAGTCAGCAATTTCTTTGATGCGTTCAGCTTAGGTCTGGTTTCGACAGGTTTCGACAGGCTCAACCTACTGCTCAACAACCAGTTCAACCCGGCGTTGCCTAAGCTGAATCTATTTCCGCAGACTGTGCCTGCGTTTTCTAAATCATTGCAACTGGCAAAGCCTGTAAAAATAGAAAGGACGAGGCACAGCCTCATCCAAACCCGGGAAACATTATCCTTAATTTTCATCCATGGTGATCATTTTTTTCTATCTTCGCTCGGTAGTTGAGCAAAAATGAAATACTGAGGAAACAAAGTTCTCTTCCAAAGACTGTGTGGAAGCGGAAAAACAAGAAGTTCTTATTTAAAAATGAAAAACTAACTAAAAATAAAAATCATGAAAAAAGTATCATTTATTTTATTCATTTGTGTCTTTTATCTGGCCTCTGCCTTTGGTCAGGAAAACCTGAACACGACACGAATCGGTGTGTGGCCTTATGGCTACGGAAATGCAGTTGCTGCGCATGAAGACAATGTCTTTCTGAGCTATGGCCGGGCCATCCGCATTTATGAGTACTCTCTTTCGGAGCAGCCCCAACTACTGGGGGAAGTTTTTATGGAGGACATGATCCAGGTTTTTGCTTTTGAAAACGATAAGGCATTTGTTGCCGGTCATGACCAGTTTTACATACTCGACATTTCCAACACCGCTCAACCAGAGATCATTTCGAGTTTTGATCTTAAATCGCGTGCAAATGCCATGTGCTTAAGCAGTGGTTATGTTTATATGGCGTTGAACAGTGCCGAAATTGTGATTCTCGATGTCAACGATCTGTATAATCCAGCGATGGCTGCATTTTACCAA
>JAAYIU010000148.1 GCA_012523265.1 Bacteroidales bacterium
ATCCTGGCCGTTAACAACAGTGATCCTTATGAAACGCTTGGTGCTAAGGTACCCGAAAGAAAACTGCACAATGGGGTTTGTCAGATAATACTGCGTACGACAACCGTTCCGGGAGAAATATGTGTAAAGGCCCAGTCCGACGGCCTTAAAAATGCAGAATTTGTTATAAATAGTATGCCATGCAATCGCGAACCGCATGTTGAAATTGAAAACAATATTGATTCTCTAGTATACTTTGCAAAGATGCATGGGCAAAACTGAGTTGTGCAAGCGCTCATTTAATTACACGAGAAAGCTTCTGTGAATACTGTGAAACAGCACTTTATGCTGTTTCACAGTATTCGGATTTTATGCCAATGAAACTATCCCACAGGAATGATAAGGAGTTGGATATCAATGAAAAATAATACTTTTATTTTGGGACTGGCGCCTACACGCCGTGATACACGAGATTTTGAGCTGCATTTTGCTCGTGAGCGGAAAGCTGCGGCAGAAAAAAGAACCAGAAAAATTGCTGGGGAAATAGGAAATGTTGATGTTGTGAATATCGACTTTATTAATGAAGAAGGATTGCTTATCTTCCCTGAGGATGCGGAACTGGTGGCAAAACACTTTATAGAAAAGGGTGTTGATGCAGTTTTTATTCCCCATGTTAACTTTGGTTCGGAAGAAGCGGTTGCGTTACTTGGTAAGCTGGTAGGTAAACCTGTTTTGTTATGGGGACCGAGGGATGAAGCACCGCCGTCAACCGGCCCGCGTCAAACAGACACGCAATGCGGTCTTTTCGCAAGCGGCATGGTGCTTGATCGATATAATGTTCCTTTTACCTATCTGGAAAACTGCTGGCTCGATTCACCATTGCTTGACGAAGGGCTGGAGCGGTTTATTCGCACAGCGAATGTAGTAAAGACATTTAATTCCCT
Organism: Bacteroidales bacterium; assembly: GCA_012523265.1. Taxonomy (GTDB): domain Bacteria; phylum Bacteroidota; class Bacteroidia; order Bacteroidales; family 4484-276; genus SABY01. The sequence continues at coordinate 924 of JAAYIU010000148.1, forward strand.
GCGGATTGGGCAGATTAGCGTGCGTCCCAGAACTTTTCTGACGGTAAAAGTGAATGAAAACGATTTGCTTGAAAGGTTTGGCATTAATATAGTAACTATCGACACAACGGAAATTATGGCGGAAATAAACCGTGTGCTTGAAAAAAAGAGTGAACTCATGCAGGAGATTTATAATGGGCTGTGCAATGATTATGATTTGTCCGAAATGAAAACGGAAACAGTTGAAAACATTGCAGCTATGGAAGCAGCCATTATCGGTTTGTCGGAAAAATACGGCATAAATGCTTTTGCCAGTGAATGCTGGAGGACCTTCAGCGTACCCTTTGGGATCATGCCATGTTCAGGATTTGCTGATCTGATTCAGCGTAATCTTCCGGTTGCCTGTGAGGGTGATATCCATGGCGCGATATCATCCGCACTCCTCTCAGCAGCCACAATGGGTCAAAAACCCCACTTTTTGGCTGATCTTACCATAAGGCATCCGAAGAACGACAATGCAGAATTGCTCTGGCATTGTGGTTCATGCCCTGCAAATCTGGCGAAAAAAGGTGTAAAGCCGAAGATGAAACAATGCCTTGGACAATTCGAAATTGAGGGCGGAGATATAACGGTCTGCCGCTTTGGTGAAAGCCATGGGGTCTATAAGCTATTTTCGGGTGAAGGCCGGGCTGTGGACGGCCCTGCAACCAACGGAAATTATTTGTGGTTTGAAACCAATGATTGGCCTAAGTGGGAAGCGAGGCTGGTTAAGGGTCCGTATATACACCATATATCTATTATACATGGAAAGTATGCATCAATTCTTCGGGATGCATGCGAGTATTTGAAGATTGAAGCGGACTATATTGAATAGTAAGGACAGCGAACTTTTTAATTTGTAATTAAGGTTTTAAATGAAGGCATTATTAATTCAAAAATTATTGGAGGAAATATATTATGGCGCTTGAAAAAGCAATTGATATACTAAAGATAGCAGATGCGAAGAAAAGAAGTGTTATCGGATTTGATGCATTCAATCTGGAAAGTATAGCATGGATAATTGAAGTTGCTGAGGAAGAACAAATTCCTGTTATTTTAATGCTCTATCCGGCTATGAAAAACATTATTCCGTTCAGTACCTTTGCCGCCGTTACCAAAAATTTAACGGCAAAAGTAAAGGTGCCGGTAGCTTTGATGCTTGATCTCTCTCCTGATTTTGAAACATCGATGGAAGCTGTTAAAGCTGGGTTTACCAGTATAATGATAGATCATTCACATCTTGATTTTGAACAGAATGTATTAAAAACCCGTGAAGTGGTTAAAGCTTGCCATTCTATGGATATTGATGTTGAAGCCGAACTGGGATATGTTGGAATTGCATCCCGGGAAAATGATTATAAAAACACCGATAATTTTACCAGTGTTGAGTTGGCTGTAGAATACTTGGAGCGTACAGGAGCCGATTCCCTTGCTGTATCTATCGGAACGGCGCACGGCAGTTATGTTTCGGCTCCCAATCTGGATTTGGAACGACTTGAAAGCATTAATGCTGTTGTTAATGCTCCATTGGTATTGCATGGCGGCACAGGTGTGCCGGAAACACAACTAAAGGCTGCATTTACACGGGGAATAAATAAACTGAATCTTGCCACCGGGTATAATCTGAAAATGTATGCGGAAACAAAAAAAGTTGTTGAAGAACAAGAGATCCGTCCAAGAA
>JAAYIU010000408.1 GCA_012523265.1 Bacteroidales bacterium
TTCAGTGCCGCATTTTGCGCCACCAGAAAGAGTCCGGTAGCCATCATCAAAAGTAAAAGTGTAAGCTTTTTCATAATCTTTTAGTTTTAGTTAATAATGTTTTTGTTAATTGATAAAATCAAAAATAAACATAATCCTATTCATAGAACATTCCCGTGAGAAATATTTTCACAATTTTACAAACCAGAGCATCCCGGTTTAGAAGATTGCAATTTGTGGGGGAGCAATGCTTTAGCTCATAAATTGTATGAATGTTGTCAAAACTCCAATGGATTTTATTAATAAAAAAAGGCTGCCCACAATTTTGGAGCAGCCTTTTTTTATTTTTGAGAGGATGAATGATTTTATTTTATAACCATTTTTTTTTGTAATTGAATTGGCACCATCACTCACGGTAAAGAAATAGATTCCCGAATTAAGATCGCTCACGTCCAGCGCGATGCTGTTGCTGCCGGCATGCATTACGCGTCCAGGAATCGATTTTACGGTTTGCCCGGTAATATTGATAATTGCCATCGAAATGCTGGCCTGCTGTGGCAATGTAATCGTAAACCCGGCTTCCGCAGCAGCGGGATTGGGCATACAGCCGGAAACTTCAAACGACGATTTTGCCACCGGCAAATGGTCTTCTATTCCTACTATGATAAAATCGGCATCAGTAAACATAAAATCCTGGATGTATTTATATTGCACCGGCAAACCCGGGTCAGTTTGCATTTCCTGATAAAAGAACGGGATGGTGTATGTTCCAAGTTCATCATCAAACACTTCGTTGGCCATGCCAAAGAAAAAGGCGCTAAAAGTAGCCTCTGATCCGTAGGTAACATTCACTGGCAAAGGATTGCCCAGTGCATCTGCCGTCATCAGGTTATTAACGATGTCCAGGCCACGTACATGAATATCAGGAGCGTTATTTTCAGTAGATACGGTGGTGTCGGTGTCGAGCCAACTCACAAACATTTTAGTTCCACCGGCATTGCGGGCTACCTGGATGCGGTTATCTTCGGTGAGTTCACCAAAGGTTCCTCTAAAGTTAGATGGACGTCCCATCAGTCGGGCAGTCCAGCTTCCCTCTTCGCCCATATTATCTGATGAGATAAGGAATGAGCCAGCAAAAAGATATCCCGAAACAGCAGAACGTGCTGAAACTATCGAGTAGGCGGTAGATCCTGTAACGCCAACAATAGCCGCGATATGTGGATTACCGTATTGATCCACAGTGATATCAGCATCGAAAGAGGTAGTAAAAGGAATTTGTTCGCGATCGGGCAATGGCGGGTCGTAAAGCTCGCCAATTTCAGCATCGGAAAGGAAACTGAGGATGCCGGGTATTCCGTCTTCGCCGGCCAAAGCTACTGGGATTGCATCCGACCAGGTGAGGCCGGCATCTTCGGTGCGGAAAAGCACCGGATAATACGACTGACCTGATGAAACAGGAACTTCGCCGATATCCATCAATGCCATTACGTAACCAATTTGTCCGTCGGGCGAAAATTCTACTTTATAGTCTGCCGGCGCAGCGTCAGCGGGACCTGTCATTTCAAGCAGATTAATTTCTAAATCAAAATCCATAATGTCGGTATTCCATACGCCGCGCGAAAGTATCAGGCTTCCCAAGTAAACCTGGGCACCACTTGTCCAGTTTTTGTTGCCATCCAGACCCCAGAAATCGCCATCTTTTGCTACCGTAAACCCTTGCGGCACATAGTGATAAATTCCTGTTGCAGTGATGGTATTAATAAAATTGTAGGTAGTGTCGACAGGATCACCAATATTACCACTTCCCCAGCACAAGCCACCCCAGGTTTCACCATTAGTTGCGCCTAAGGTAGCAGCATAATAAGCGATGTAAGCATTGTTGGGATCGGTATTGCCCGCAGGGTTGTAAATGCCGTTGTGCGGATACCTTGCAGCGTCGAGGAAATATTGCCCACCGGCATTTTGTTTGGCGGTGTGAATTTCGTTCATCGTGCTCCAGGTCATGCCGCCGTCCAGTGAGATGTCGTAGCCCAGGTCGCCGCTGTAGCCACCCGGATCCAGGGCACCACCCATGCGGTGGATGCAGCTAATGACGTTGATGTCGTTGTTAACCATCAGATTCGACTTGCCGCCGTTGGCTACACCATAAGCATTGGCCGAGGTGCCAATATTGACAATGGTAATAGCATCGGTAGATTTGTAATGAGTCGCTGGCGGGGTAACAGAGGTTTGTCCAACCATACCGTGTTGCAGCGGCTGGCTGTCGTACGACTGGAAAGCCTTGGATTGCTCATAGGGCAGCCCTCTGGCTTCAGTGCCGCATTTTGCGCCACCAGAAAGAGTCCGGTAGCCATCATCAAAAGTAAAAGTGTAAGCTTTTTCATAATCTTTTAGTTTTAGTTAATAATGTTTTTGTTAATTGATAAAATCAA
>JAAYIU010000250.1 GCA_012523265.1 Bacteroidales bacterium
AGAACAGCTCTTGCAAAAATCAAAAGCCAATTAGATCACATTATCAACTCTAATGATAATAATATCAATAAGATACAAAAATGATGGTGATAATAAATAAAGTTTACCTAATCATACTGATATGTTGTAAAAGATACAAAAAGCCGCCATTTTAGGATTATTAAAACTGATTTTTTTATGAGATACAAATTTGTTTATCCAATCATTTTATTGCTCACAATATATTCTTGCGATTTTGAAAAAGAAAAAATAAATATCTCCGGAAAGGTTACCGGTTATTCTGATAGTACAATAGTCATATTGCGTAATTTTGACACTCAAGCGATAGTTGACACTACATTTATAATAAATAACAAGTTCAGTTTTGCCGCATTAAAGTGTGAACCAACTCCTTATGGGATTCTTATCGGAAATAGTAATCGACCAGAATTTTTACTCTTTTTTTTAGAAAATGTTGATATCTCTATAACCGGGGAAAAGGGCAGAATTAAATATTCTACCTTAGATGGTGGTGAAATACAAGGTCAATTAAATAGCCTTAATAAAATTTTACAACCATTAACCGTGCGTTTTGACAGTGTAAATGCAGAATTGATTAAAGCGTTGGAGGCAAAAGATATGGAGAAAGTAGAATTACTATCAAAGCAGGAAGACACTATAATTCCCGAAAGAATAGCTTTAGGAGCTAAATACATCAAGGAAAATCCCAATAATTTGATAAGTGCTTTCACACTTAAAGGCTATATAGCAGGACTTCCTAAGTCTGAAATTAAATTACTTTACGAAAATTTATCGCCAAAGATTAAAAAGTCAGAATATGCTAAGTCTATATTTAAATTTTTAGAATTAAGCGCAGATGTCAATATTGGAGATACCGCCAAAGATTTTGAACTGCCAAACTTAAATGGAAACATAATTAGTTTAAAGAACTTTAGAGGAAAATATGTGTTGCTGGAGTTCTGGGAAGCAGGTTGCAGAGCGTGTAGAACAGAAAATAAATATCTTTTTGCCGAATATAAACTTTATAAAGACAAGGGATTTGAGATAATCAGCATAACATCTGACAAAAATCGAAAGAATTGGGAATCTGCTACAAAGCAAGATTCTATTATATGGACAAATTTGCAGGATTCTAAGACAAAGGACGGGCATGTTGGAGCACGCTATAATGTTAAACTTATTCCTTCAAACTTTTTACTAGATCCTAATGGCAGAATTATAGCAACAAACTTGAGAGGAGAAAAATTAGGAGAAAAGCTAAAAGAATTATTTTGAATTAAGTACTGCTTACAACAATTAGGCATGATTATTCGGCGAGGTCGCACTAATCTTGCCCCCGCCCGTGTGGGATTAAAGTATTTTCCGCGTTTTTCTTTGGAAACCCTTTGGTTTGAAGTTATTTGTTTTCAATTTAGAAGTGTCACTTTGGGGGTAGGCTTTGTCAGATTGAAGCAGTGTGGTGGGCTTACAAAACTATTTCGCTAAACCGTTAGTCATTCCTCCCCACCCTCAACAATAACCCCTACCGCTTCACATCTCCCCTAAGCCGGATGAGAATATTGTGTGAAACATCGCTTGCAGCGATGGTGATGGCTGAAGGATTGACTACGAGCAGCGGGTTTCCTATTGTTCCGGGGATCAGAACGGTGCGCTTCTGTATGGCTGCAACGTCGAGGCTGTCGAGAGTTTGGTCGGCGTTGGCATCGGCAGCAGCCAAAGCTGCCCCTGAAAGTGTAAAGCCCGAAATATTATTAAGGTGCAGAGCTACGGCAAGTGCATCCGTAGAGTTGATAGTGCCTGTTACATTTTCTGATAAAGTGGCGCCCAGCAGATAGTTGCCGCTTCTTAGATTTTCAAAACTATAATAACCGGTCGAATCGGTGACAACCGAATCCACTACCCGTCCTGCCGTATCGTAAAGCAACAGGTTCAGGTTCGCAGCGACGCTTTGAAGCGAGTCGTCGTATTGCGCTATCCCCGACAAGGTGAATAGATCATGCGTGATGGCTTTGATGCACAAATCATAATGGTAAGGTGTGTTTTGACCGATGGCGTACCAGGCCGTTGGCCAAATATCGGGGTCGGGGGCGATCCAGAATCGCCCGGTTTCGATCTGCGGCATGGAATAGCCTGCGATGGTATCTTCGATGGCGATGGGCCATTGGTCGTCGGGATCGTTGCTGTTGTAGCACACCTCCACATAAAAATCCTGCCCCGCCGGCAGATAGATGGCTGTGTCGAGATCGAAAGTATAGTAGCCGGGCAGCTCGATGTTTTGCTCGGTCATTGCGCCAAGCCATCCCGAAAGGGAATCAGAAAAAGTAGTGTAGATGTTGATGCTGACGCTGCTGGTGGCCGACACCACAAAAGTTCCGATCTGCGCAAGGCTGATAGCTTTTTCGGCGCCGTCGAAATGTACCAGCCCGCAGCCTTTGCTGTTGCCAAAGCCGGTGCCCCAGTATCCGCCAATTTCGTCGTACTGATGGATGGTTGCCTCCGGGTCATGGGCAACGGCATCGGGCCAAAAGCCGTTGTATTTTGTAAACTGGCTGTCGTTATACGAGATGAAATAGTAGCCGCCTTCGCCAAAGGAGGCGCCGTAGGTGTTGCGCACAATCCAGGCGCCTGTGCCGCCGGCGGTAGTAAGCGTATCGTTCCAACCCACGATAACGCCGGCGTGGTTTACGGCGTGGCTGCCTCCATAAAAATAGGTAGCGTTGGCCGTGTTGAGATAAGTGGCGTTGTAATAGAGCAAGCTCCACACAGGGCCATATTCCAGCACTGTCTGTTTGATATATTGCGCGTCTTGCGACGGCGGATAGCGCGACTGGCCGATATAAAACTGCGGCGAAAACTGTGTGGGGCAGTCGTCGTTGCTGTTGGTACCGCCCGGATGTGGGTCTTCGGTTTCGAGATAGGGACCTGCCGCACGCGCAAAATATGCCGACGACATCCAGTGGTTGCCGTTGGTGTTGCGCGCCGGAATATATCCGTGGCAAAATTTCAGGTTGTTGTCGGAGAGATTGTACTCGCCCAGGCCAAGCATCATCAGGCGGGCTTCTACGGCGCCCATGGTAGAGTATGCCCAGCATCCGCCCGCCGACTGACTTTTTACGGGCGTAAGCCACGCGGAATCGCGCATGTCGTAAACCGCCGGCAGATCACCAAACCACTCATAATGGAAGTTTGCAAACACATCGTGCGCCGGCATTTCCAGGGGCAGAATGATGCCATTGGCGTGCATCTCCAGCAGCTCCTCCGCATCGATTTTGTAGGTCGTATCCGCCGGAGCTTTCTCGGGCACGGGCTGCGCCAGCAATCCTGCGCTTATTAATAAAAAAGCTATGGCTAAAAATATAGGTTTCATCGGTGTTGAATTATAATTTTAAAAACTGCCTGCTTTTGCTTCCCATCGCCAATTTTCAGCGAAAGCTGCAAAAGATAAATTCCATCGGGTAGTTCAGTTGTAGAAATGTTTCTACCCGGGTTTTTAATTTCAAAAATCCTCCTGCCATACAAGTCGGTGAAGATCGCTTTTTGAATTTCTATAAAAATATTTTTATGGGTGATGATATGCACACTTACGCTGGCCGGATTGGGTGCGACAGTGATCAAAGCAGTGGTTTCCGATGGCTCTTCAATTGATGCGGGTGGCGGGGTTCCGCCTTTAAAATAAATAAGTCCGCCGGAATAGTTGCCCACGATCATGTCGGGATAAGTGTCGCTATCGAGGTGCGCGATGGCCACGGCGCTGCGCAGCCCCTCATCTATCCACAAATAATTCTGCATCTCCAGATGATATTTCCCGAAAGGGTCGTCGTCGATTTTATTATAAAAATGGATCTCTCCAAATTCAGAACCTACAAACAAATAAGTCGTTCCGGTGGCATCCCGATAAAAATGCGGCACGCTATAACCAAAAATGCTCAGGTTCGGGTTGGTAACATTCACGCCTCCTAAACTGTCGGTGATTTTTACAAAATTCGGCACCGCAGCCGTTCCCTCATTTTTATAAAAAGAAATTCTCCCGTCTCTTTTCCCAATTATCAAATCCTTGCGGCCATCCTTATCCAGATCGAAAAACTGCGGAGCGCTGTAGGCGCCCACATCTATCTGCTGATAAAAAGTTCCCGATAATTCAAAATTGGCGTTTTGCCCCCGGGCGGCTACATTTTCATAATAAAACAAAGTTCCTTCGGCATTGCCAACGAGCAAGTCCTCGTCGCCGTCGCCGTCCAGGTCGGCAAAAGCGGGCACGGCGGCATAAGGAGCTTTGTTGCCAGGTGCAGCCACTGCGGGAAGTTCCACAAAGTAGCGGTCGGTCAGTTGGAATGAAGGCTCAGCAGCAGTGCCGGAGTTGACCAGCAGCGCCAGTTGTGCGCGATAATCACAATAAAGATTCAAACCGAGGCTGTAGTAAGTGCTGTCGATATAGCCAAAGTTTCCCACCAGGATGTCCATCAACCCGTCGTGGTTGTAGTCGAAAAAGGCGGGATAGGCTCCGGCGCCAAAGTCGAGCATCGCTTCCTGCAAAAAGTTGGTTTGTATTAATTGAAACTCCGGCTGATTGGTCTGGCCATTATTTTCATAAAGCCACACATTGTTGTGATGCTGCGCTTTTACCAGGCTGGGATCGAAAGGCGAGATGATCAAATCTTTTGCGCCATCGTTGTTCACGTCCAGATAACTCATCACCGGGAACGACCACTGGTGGATGGGCACGTCGTAACCGGGAAAGCTAAAGGTATGGCTTGTCATCAGCGGAAGCTCTGGTGTGCCGCCATTGATGAGCAGCGCCGGCGCGGGATAGTCCACGTCGCCCAGCAGCAGGTCGGGCAGGCCGTCGCCATTATTATCAAAAATAAGAAATGTGGAACCGGTATGTTTGGGTTCTGATAATGACGCCACTGTCGGTCGTTGGTCAAAACAGGTGTCGAGGTAAATCACGTTGGATTCTTCGCTTTCGGCAAAGCGCCCCCAGCAGCGGTTGGTGCGCCTGAAGATGAGTGAATCGGGGACGCCATATTTCTCCATCGACTCGTTGAGGTGCATCTCCACAAACGATCCCAGCCCCCAGAAGGTGAGCAGGTCCAGGTCGCCGTCGCCGTCCAGATCCACAATGGCGGGATAATCGGCGTAAGTGACCAGCACATTCACATAGCCATTTCCCTGAAATGATTTCAGGTAAGGAAATACCACACGTTCAAACAGCGCAGCGGTGTCGCCGGTATTGCGATAAACCTGAATGCCTGCGTAGCCCTTGGAATAGGCAAAGATGTCGTTGCGTTGGTCGGCGTTGTAGTCGGCAAAGATCACCCAGTCGTCGAAATGTGGCAGTCGGCGGGCGAGCGACGGGGTGTAAACAAAATCCGCCAGGCCGGCGCTGCCATTGTTTTTGTAGGTGAGCGTGCGGTTGCCATGCCGGTCGAAAACGATCAGTTCGGCTTTGCCATCGCCGTCGAGATCTGCTTCACCAAACTGGCAGGCGTTCATCCCGCCGGCCCAGGCGGCTTCCAATGGATGCCCGAGGCTGTCGGTGACGGCGATTTGTTGTGTTTTTTTAAAACCCAAAGGCAGGGTCAACTGGCTTTGTGCCGGCGTTGCGAAAAGCAGCAGGCAGGCGGCAAACAATGCAATTGTTGTGGTGGTTTTCGTGCAAATGAGCTTTACAGAAAACAACTTGATGAGCAGAAATTTTATGGTTGTGGTCAGCATAGCACAAAGATAGTTTTATTGGAAACAGCCGGAGAGGTTTTTCAAATGTCCCTGGCCGATTGTTATTATCTTTGTTTTTTTAATAAAAAAGCAATTGCTTGTGATGAAAAGCCTCTTACTGTTTTTTCTTTTAATAACTGGCCTGGCGCTGCCATCCGTTGTCGATGCGCAAGACACTGCTTTTTGGGCTCATCCTGAAAATACTGTTGGTCAAGCCAGATTTGTAAACGATTCGACGCATTATTTTTATGGAAATGCATTTGGGCAGGAGTGGTTCTTCGGGCGGAATTATCGCGTGGAGCAGCGCAACAATGCAGGCAATGTTACGGCTTCCGCCGAATATGTTTACGACACGCTGCGCTACCAATGGTACAAGCAAAGCCGCTTTGAGGCACAATATACCAACGACACGCTTTATCGCAGCCTGTTTACCTACGTGCGCCGCTGGCCGGGCGATGAGTGGCTGCTGATCGATTCGATAGCTTTTGATGCCAACGGCAATCCGCGGATAAGCTGGTTAAAAGTTTGGGACGAAATCAAGCAGAAATTTGTCAGAGGACAGCGCACCGAAACGCTTTACAACGAAAACCAGCGCCCTGGCGAGATTTGGCACCAAGCCTACGACACCATTACCGGGAATTGGATGAATGATTATTATTTACAAATAAATTACCACCAGCACGGCCTTGATTCGCTGCGCAAATATCAAAAATGGCAAGCGCAGCAGCAGCAATGGGCCGACAGCCTGCGCATCATCACCACCTACGACGAAAATTTACATTTGGATCAGATCATCCACCAGCTTTACGAAAACAATACTTGGGTCAACTTCCAGCGATACGACTATTTTTTTGATGCAAACGACCGAATCAGTAAGCTGTATCAGTACACATACAACGAATTGCTGCAAAGCTGGGATTACAAATATTTTACGAGCTATATTTACAGCACCGGCCAGCAGGAGCGCATCCAGTACCTTTGGGATGGCAGCCAATGGCTCAACCGATCGAAGGTCACCACCATTTATCAGCAGGAGCTGCCCGGCGAAGTCTACACCTATTATTGGTCTTACAGCACCAACCGATGGGCCAACGCCAGCCTCTCGGTTTACGAATACGACACCGCCGCCAACCGCACATTGTACACCTTTTATTCGTGGGATGAATACCATCAAAAGTGGCGCAATTTTTACAAACAACAGTTTTTCTGGTCGTGGTTTACGCCGCAGACTATCATGGAGCTTCCCGCCGCCCGTTTTCGGGTTTTCCCCAATCCGGCGGTAAATAGTATTACGGTGCAAATGGATGGAAACACTACGGAAAGCAAACCTTGCCTTATAACAATTTTTTCGGCTAACGGTATGAAGGTGATGCAACAGCAGGTTTTGGATAACCAAATGCAAATAGACATTTCAGCGCTGCCTGCCGGACAATATCTTCTTTCCGTTGCCGGAGAGAAAGAAAAAGGAGCCGTAGTTTTTATCAAACAATAACGCAAATCATTTTATTAATAAAAAAACAACCCGAAACAGATGGCCAAGATATTAGTAATCGACGACGAACGCAGCATCCGCAACACACTGCGCGACATTTTGGAATATGAAAATTACAAAGTTGACGATGCCGAAAATGGCATAGAAGGGCTGAAGCTGGTCAACAGCCGCAAGTACGACGTGATTTTGCTCGACATAAAAATGCCCCAGATGGACGGCCTGGAAGTGCTCGACCACATCATGAAAATTACCGACACTCCCGTGGTGATGATCTCCGGACACGGCACCATCGAAACGGCTGTGGAAGCCATCAAAAAAGGAGCTTACGACTATATCGCCAAGCCGCTCGACCTCAACCGGCTGCTCATCACCATCCGCAACGCAATGGACAAATCGACGCTGATAAAAGAAACCAAAACGCTGAAGCAGGAAACGGCGCAGACCTGGGAAATGATTGGGCAATCGGAGGCGATGATGCAGGTAAAAGAGCTGATCGACCGCGTGGCGCCTACCAACGCGCGGGTGCTGATACAAGGCAGCAATGGTACGGGCAAGGAGCTGGTGGCACGCTGGCTGCATCACAAAAGCCCACGGGCGCAGGCGCCTTTTATCGAAGTCAACTGCGCAGCCATCCCCAGCGAACTCATCGAGAGCCAGCTCTTTGGCCACGAAAAAGGATCGTTTACTTCGGCCATCAAACAACGCAAAGGCGACTTTGAGCTGGCACATGGCGGAACGCTTTTTCTCGACGAGATCGGCGACATGAGCGTCTCGGCACAGGCCAAAGTGCTGCGGGCGCTGCAGGAAAACAAGATAACGCGCGTGGGCGGCGAGAAAGAGATACCTGTGGACGTGCGCATCATCGCCGCCACCAACAAGCACCTGAGCGAAGAGATAGAACAGGGACGCTTTCGCGAAGACCTTTATCACCGGCTAAGCGTAATCATCATCGAAGTGCCCGACCTGAGCCAGCGCCACGGCGACATCCCGCTACTGGCACAGCACTTTATGGAAGAGGTGGCGCCCAAAATGGGAAGAGCACCCTTGTCCTTTTCGGTGGAAGCCATCGAAGAACTCGAAAACTATAACTGGACAGGCAACGTGCGCGAGCTGCGTAACGTGGTAGAACGGCTGGCCATCCTCTGCGACAAAGAAGTAACCGCGGAAGATGTAAGCCAATACGTCCATCCGCTGGGGTAGCTCCGTCCGACTTTCGAGCGTCCGCAGGACCTCGAAACGTCAATACATCAAAAATGACCTCGAAACGTCAAACCCCCGTAAGACCCCCGAACCGTCAAAAACGAATTTTCGCTACTTTTGCGCCCTGTTATGGCAAACATTATTGAGATAAAAAATAAAAAAGCCTCTTACCAATATTTTCTGGTGGAGGAGTTTACCGCCGGCCTGCAACTCACTGGTACCGAGATAAAATCGATACGCATGGGCAAAGCCAATATCGGCGACGCATTCTGCACTTTCAAAGGCGACGAGCTGTTTGTGAAGGAGATGCATGTGGCCATTTACACTTTTGGCAGTATCTACAACCACGAGCCCAAGCGCGACCGCAAACTGCTGCTCAACCGCCGTGAGCTGAAGAAACTGGCCACAAAAGTAAACGAGAAAGGATATACCATCATCCCGGTGTTGTTGTACGTCAACGAAAAAGGACGGGCCAAGCTCAACATCGCGCTGGCACGCGGCAAGCATTATTACGACAAACGCGAAACCATCAAAAAGAAAGACGTGCAGCGCGACCTCGACAGGTCCGGACTGTAATTTTATTTTATCACAACTAAACAGAAACAGCGTTTTTGAGTTATTAATCCATATATTTTTAGATTTTAAAAAAAAGCATATTCATTATGAAAAAAATATTTTCAGGTTTGTTAATCGCCACGCTGTTGCTTGCGTTCGGCACGTTGCAGGCGCAGCAGGAAGCCAAGATAAAATGGTACACCATGGAGGAGGCCATCGCGCTGAACAAAAAAGAGCAGAAGAAATTCTTCGTCGATCTTTACACCGACTGGTGCGGCTGGTGCAAAAAGATGGATGCCAACACCTTCACCGATCCTGTGATAGCCAAGTATATGAACGAGAACTTCTGGCCCGTAAAATTTGATGCCGAAGGCAGCGATCCTGTAACCGTTAACGGCCACACTTACGTAAATCCAAACCCCAACAAAAGCCGCTCGGCACATCAACTGGCCATAGCTTTGCTCAATGGGAAGTTGTCGTATCCGTCGTTTGCCTTTTTGGATCAGGAGATAAAACTCATCACCGTACTGCCCGGCTACAACACACCCGAAAAGCTCGAGCCGGTGCTTCATTTCATCATTGAGGAGGCATACAAAAAAGAATCATTTCAGGATTTTCAAGCGTCGTTCAAAGGGAGTTTTAATAAATAAAAATGAAGACAAGAATTTATATTTTTCTGATGATGCTGCTTTCGGCAGGAGCAGCCTTTGGGCAACCGGCTCACCAGCCCAAAACCCAAAAACAAAGCGGCAACGAACCGCTTGGCATAGGGCCGCATGCAAGCTGGGATACAACCATTGCCGATATGGGCGACGTAAAATTCAGATCCGAAACCGTCGTTGAGTTTACCCTCACCAACAGTGGCAACGAGCCATTGCTGATCACCTATGCGCAGGCTGCGTGTGGCTGCACCAACCTGCAGTACAGCGAGGCACCCATTCTGCCCGGGCGCGCCACCAAACTCAAGGTCACCTACGATGGTACCGGCAACGGCCCCTTTATGAAAACCATTACCGTACAAACCAATGCCAGCGGCGGCAGAACCGTGCTGCAGGTAAAAGGCAATGTGGTGAAATAAGGTTACCGTCCGCTAATTTCCGCCAATGGAGCGAATTTTCGCTAATTA
>JAAYIU010000112.1 GCA_012523265.1 Bacteroidales bacterium
GAACGTTCGCGCCGATATCTCCATCCGCATCAACAAAACCATCCTGCGTCGGATTGACGAAGAGATCAACCAGATGTCGTCGGGACAACAGGTGATTTCTATCAACACCTCAGCCGATTATATGGTGAACCAGCGGTTGAACATCCGGCTCTTCTTCGACAAGGTCATCAACAACCCATACGTATCGTCGCAATACCGCAACTCCACCACCAATGGCGGCATTAGCCTGCGTTTTACGCTGGCGCAATAGATCCCAATCTCACTTAAGAATCTGAATCCACGGAAGGCAAAGATGGGCTATAGAAAATTCATGAACTTTACGAAACTACCGGAACACTGGCCGCTGCAGTGGATGGTTTTGGATGAAGAGATAAAAACCTCTTTCTTTTCAAAACCTTGCAACGCGGATTTGTATTTCTCCAGTTTTTGCTGATGGGTAAGGCTGTTGTTATAATCTGTGATTGCATTGAGCCAGTCGCCGTACATAGCGTTGGGGAAAACGATGAAGCGACTGCCAAAAGCATCTTGCAGGCTGTCGGTGACTTCGGCGCGGCGGTGGCTGCTTTGTGCTCCGTCGAAAGCTGAAGCAAAATCCGCCAGATTATCACCAAATAACATAACGATTTGATAATCGTCGAGCACCTTCAGGCGACGCATCTCTTTGGACGATTCCTGCCCACGCAACAATAAATGATTGCTATCCGCCGGAGCGATGTCGAGATTTTGAAGATTTTTAAGTGTCGCCTCGCGGTATTTCTCGCGGCGATTGGTGATGTAAAATACGTGTACACCCTTTTCCACGACCGACTTTATAAAATCGACGGCTCCCGGGAGCGCTTTGGCGCTGGCTGCATACATCCAGGCATCCCAGCCCTGAGGGTAAGCGAGCGAATCGAGAATGCTTTGTGCCTCGTAAGCGCTGTTGTCGAGAACGGTTTCGTCAAGATCCATTACAATGGCAAGAGTGGTAAGATCGTTGGCGGTGTCGTAAATGGCTTCCATGTTGCGGTGCGCAATATTGTAGGCCTGATAGCATAGCGCACGCAGCTCTGCGGCCTGCTGAGGATAAAGCGTGGCAGCAAGCAAATAGTCGTTGCTGTTCTTTATGGTTTCGGAAACAGGCTGTGGCCGGTTACAAGCAAGGGCTGACATTAGTATTACAATCACCGGAATGAGGATAGCGCGTTGGTTCATAATCTTAAAATATTTGCAATTATTAAATGGTTTTGGATGAGAAAGCCAAACAGGGTGCAAAGATATTTACTTTACCGGTCAAAAATTTACCTTTGCCGGGTAAAACAAAACAGAAACAAAACCATTAATGAATAATTCTACTGCCCTCCAATGGATCGCCAACAATTATGCGACAGCTACAGCCAACCGAAAACTGCTCGACACTTTATTCCCTGCTGATGTCGCTGCAGAAGCACAAAAATTCCACCGTCAGATTCCCGGCTTTGAGGCCACTCCGCTGCGGCGGCTTTCAGCGCTTGCCGCCAAAACGGGTGTAAAAGAGATCCTGGTAAAAGACGAATCGCTGCGACTTGGTTTGAATGCTTTCAAAGTGCTTGGCGGCTCTTATGCAATCTATAAGCGATTGCAGCAGATACACGCGAAGGGTCAGCAGCTCGCCTTTGATGAAATGCGCAGCAGCAACTTGTATGCGGATGGTGAGCCGCAGGTTTTTGTAGCTGCCACCGATGGCAACCACGGCATCGGGGTGGCGTGGGCGGCACGGGAGCTGGGTTACAAGGCCATCATCTATGTGCATCAACTTACCAGCGGTGCGCGCATCGAGGCCATAGCCCGGCAGGGGGCGCGCGTGGTGGTGGTGCCGGGCACCTACGACGATGCCGTAAGAGAGGCAGGAGCTGATGCCGAAAAAAACGGCTGGCAGGTAATTTCAGATACCTCCTGGGAAGGCTACGAAGAAATCCCAGCCTGGGTGATGCAGGGCTACACCACCATGCTCGCCGAAGCGCAGCAGCAGATGAAAGCCATGGCTATCAGCAAACCAACGCACGTTTTTGTGCAAGGCGGTGTAGGAGCATTGGCAGCAGCGACCGTCGGATACTTTAAGCAGCTTTATTACGACAATCCTCCTCGGTTTGTAGTGACGGAACCCGAGGCCGCTGCCTGTCTTTACAGCTCATGCCGCATTGCCGATGGTAAGCCGCATAGCTTTCCCGGAGATCTCGACACCATCATGGCAGGCTTGGCTTGTGGCGATCCCAGTCCGTTGGCGTGGAACATCCTGCGCGATTACGCAGATGTTTTCATCACCTGCCCCGATTATGTGGCCGCACGCGGTATGCGCGTGTATGGCGCTCCTGCCGGCGCCGACCCGCGTGTAATTTCGGGAGAATCCGGCGCGGTAACGCTCGGAGCTTTGCTGACGATAACGGAACCCAAATATGCGGCTTTGCGCCAAAAAATTGGTTTGGATAAAAATGCACAGGTTTTACTTATCAATACCGAGGGCGACACCGATCCGCAGGATTATCTGAAGATAGTGTGGGATGGAAGGTTTCCGTTGCCGGAAAATCAGGAGCGTATTTAGCGAAAGCGAAAAAATGCTGCGCTCAAATCTCATCGCTCAAATCTCATCACTCAACTCTCAATTCTCATCGATCAAATCTCATCGCTCACCTCTCATTTCTCATCTCTCAGCGTTTCCCCGATGAGCATTGTAAAAAGAGCGCTCAGAGTGATACCCGCTGCGGATGCCATTTTGGGCACGATGCTCTCACGGGTGAGGCAGGGAACGGTGTTGATTTCGATAAAATAAAGCCGGTCGCTTTTCGCGGAATAAATATAGTCGGCACGAACCACGCCTTTGCAGTTGAGTTTTTGATATACAAACCGAGAAGTGTCGACGATGCGCTGTGCCAACGC
>JAAYIU010000142.1 GCA_012523265.1 Bacteroidales bacterium
AGAAAGTGAATAACTTCGATTTCAATTCCAAAAACAATGTATTCTGTGTATCGCTGGGCTGGAAAATCATTTAACCAACAATAATTTTTCCCGCCGGCGGGTTATTAAAAAGTGTCAGCATCTTTTTTAAATGTTGACACTTTTTTTTGCTTATCGCAATAGCCAAACAAACAGAAATGAAAGCTTATCAGTTATCAATTTTTCTTTTTACGCTGCTGCTCTCCGCATGCAGTGGTGAAGGCAGCAGGCTCGACATCGACACCCGCGACACAGAAATTGCACCGGTGCGCATCATGCGTTACGAACAGGCACTTTTCGGAATAGCGCCCGACAGCATGCAGCCACAGCTTAAAGCCATTGCTCCGCAGTTTCCGGTATTCCTGGATGCCGACCTCGACGACACGCTCAATATCATGCGGCTGCACGACTTTGTTATCGATCCGCTCAACCAGCAACTGTACCGGAGGTCGCAGGAAGTATTTCCCGATCTCACCCCCTACGAGCGAGATTTTACCGAAGCCTTCAAGCGCTTCAGGTATTTCTTTCCGGATGGCACACTGCCTGATATTTTTAGCTACGTGTCGGGCTTGCTTTATGAAAATCCGGTGCAGTTTTTTAATGAAGATATGATTGTAGCGCTCGACATGTACCTGGGCGCCGATATGGAAACCTACCGCAAAATGCGCTTGCCGCTTTATGCCATCCGCACCATGACGCCCGAATATCTGGTTCGCGACGGCATTGCCGAACTGTATCTGTATCATTTTGCCTTGCGCCCCGGCACCACTTTTCTCGATCAGGCCATCGACAAAGGGCGCCGGCTCTGGTTCCTCGACGCCCTGCTGCCCGCAACCCCCGACAGCATCAAGATCGGATTTACGCAATCGCAGCTCCAATGGTGCCGGCAAAACGAAGCCAACATCTGGTCGTTCATCATACAAAACGACCTGCTTTATTCGTCCGACACACAGGTGCTGCGCAAATTCTTTGCCGACGGACCGTTCACCTCCGACTTCTCCACTGCTTCGCCGCCGCGCATTGGCGAGTGGTTAGGCTGGCAAATCGTGCGTTCTTTTATGGATCGAAATGAAAATGTTTCGCCGGAGGAATTATTTACAAGCATCCAGGCGCAGGAAATCTTGAATCGCTCTGGCTACAAACCCAGGGGCAAGGTTACGCCTTGATGAGCAGCCAGCAGTTCTCATTCATATAATAGTGTCTGTTCATCCCACTCAATCCATCTCCTCACGCTCTTTGCTCCCTGCCCCCTGCGCCCTTCGCCCCGCGCCCTGCATTTTGGTCTTCACTTTTGATGTTGTAAATATTTTTTACCTTCACCGGCTCAAATGAAGAATATCATGCTCATGATTCGTGCTATGAAAAAAATGAAAATTTATGCTGACAGAAATTTCCTCCGATTTTTCTTTGGCTCTTTAATTCTTGTTTCGTTATTCACAACACCGGCTTTTGCCCAGCCTATGGTTATTGCCAAAAGCGATGCCGTAGCTGTTCCGCAATTACATGCTGTACCTACCAAACGCGCTGCTAACGATAACCATCCCGTTGCACCCCCGCCACAAGCTGATAACTTAAACCCGTCTTACACCAAAGGCTCGGCCAGCGCCACCTACACTGCCGGCATTATCAACACCGACTTTGGTTTTCAGTCGATGGGGCAAAGCTCCACCTGCCCGGGTTTGCTCTCGATAAATATTCCGGCAGATGCCACGATCACTTCCGTGGATGTGGAATATGCAATGACAGCCAAAAGCTATTGGTTGTTTTGGGTTGGATATATGGCGGAACAACGCTCACAGTTGCGATGTGCTTCGCCGGGAGGAATCAGTGAGATGCAGGTGTTCTCCGGGACAGGCAACACTACCGGCACACAATATTACAGCCGGACCGGCCTGAACATCGCCAATGGCGTAACCGGGGGAGGAAATATCCAGTTTCAGCTTCATGCCGGCCGCACAGCACTATTTAGTGGATGCAACCGCGATGTTAATCTGGTGGACAATGGCAGTTGGACAATTACGATACATTACACCGTTGAACCGATTCCCGATTTTACAGCCGCTCCAACGTTTGCAAATGTGAATCAACCCATACTTTTCACCAGTACCACAACGGGCGATGTAACAAGCTGGAACTGGAACTTTGGTGCCGGTGCCAGTCCGGCCACCGCTGCTACGCACGGGCCTCACTCGGTAAGTTACGCTACTCCCGGCAACAAAACCATCAGCCTGACGGTAAACGGAAACATCACCAAAACAAAACCTGCCTATGTTTTCATTAATATCCCCACACTGACAGCCACAGCTACGCACACTGACGGACAAATTCCCACAGATAGTCGTTTTGATGTCAACAGGAATTTTTCCCGGTGCCCCGGAGAGCTTACTGTTACTATTCCCGCAGGAGCAACCATTACAGGAGTGGACGTAGAATATACGATGACTGCAAGAAATTCTGGTTGGAAATCGGAACAACGTTCGCAGTTGTGGTGCGTATCTGCCGGTGGTATCAACGAATCATCCGTTTATTCGGGATCGGGCATCACCGGAGGATCTCAAAATTACAGCCGCACAGGCCTTACCATTGCGAATGGTGTGACAGGCGGCGGCGATATTCGTTTTGAACTACACGCCGGTCGCACTTGGTCATCATCTTCCCATAATAATTGTGATACTTACAATAATTATGTAAATGCGTCATCCTGGAAAATTAAGGTGTATTATCAATTGGTTCTTTCGCCACAGTTTTATGCTACTCCATTGAATACTTACACCGGACAAACCGTAACTTTTACTGATAATAGCATCGGAGCTGTTACCAGTTGGGACTGGGATTTTGGTAGTGGCGCCATTCCTGCTGCTGCCACCACACAAGGCCCGCATAATGTTATTTACGCAACCACCGGCTACAAAACCGTAGCACTTACAATTAACAATACCTACACCAGCACAAAACCCGATTATATTTTTGTTAGCAACCCTAACGACTGGCTAAAATGGGATGATAATGTGAATGCCAGCAGAATAGGCCGAACTCCTGCGGGTATTTTGCAGACGGCAGTAAAGTTCCTGCCGGCAGATTATAATGCTTTTCTTAATCGGCAGATTACGCGCATCAGGGTATTTATTGGTGATTTGCCAACCAGTTCCACAATAAAAATTTGGCAGGGAACCACCAATGCCAACATGACAGAGTACTACAGCCAGCCTTTTACACCCACAGATAATAGCTGGAACGAGATTGCTCTGACTCAGCCCTATGTTATCGACAACACCAGGGATCTCTGGTTTGGTGTAGTTTATTCGTTGGGGATAGATGTTTATTCTGGCGGCGTAGATGCGCAAACCAACCACAATGGTAAAGGAAACCTGTACCGACTTGATCCTAACGATCCTAATGCCTGGTTTACATTATCCTCAGCAGGCATTGACGGCGACTGGAACCTGCAGGCTTATCTGGTGACCACCGGCAGTTGGACGGGGGTGGTGTCGTCGGCTTGGGAAAACGCCAACAACTGGTACACCTTCACGGTGCCAACAACAGGTTCAGATGTGGATATTCCCATTACGCCACACAACCCTGTTATCAGCTCTATGCCGGTTATACGCAATCTTTCGATACAGTCGGGCACCTCCCTCACTATCGCACCCAACAGCACCCTTACTGTTTCGCAAACCATAGCCAACAACGCAGGAAACGGCGGACTTGTGGTTGCTTCGACTGCCGCCGGAACCGGTTCGCTCATTCATAACACAGCGGGAGTAGCCGGCACTTTCCAACGCTTCATTCCTGGTGAGGCCGAGACCTGGCATATCCTCTCTTCACCCATAACCGCCCAGCCTATTTCGGGCAGCTTTACGCCCCCCGGCTCCTACGCCGACGGCACCGGCTACGACTTTTATACCTGGTACGAACCCGACACTTCCTGGATTTATCTGCTCAACGACAGCTATCCGCCCACTTGGCTTACGGCCAACGGCAACAACAACTTCCTGCAGGGACGTGGCTACATGGTGGAATACGAACAACAATATCCTACGCTCGTTTTCGGCGGCACCCTGGCAGCCGGCGATGTAAATGTGCCGGTTACCAAAACCATTGGCACGGGCGATGTCTTTGGCAGCAACCAGCTGGGCAATCCCTATCCATCGTCGATCGACTGGAAAGCCAGCGGATGGAACCGCACCAATCTGCAGCAAACTGCCGGCGGCTACTCCGTTTGGATTTGGAACGACACCGCCTATAATTACGGCGTGTACAACTCGGCATCCATCGGCGATATGGGCACCCTGGGCGTTACGCGCTACATTGCGCCAACGCAGGGATTCTTTGTGCAGGCGGCGCAAAATGGCAGCATCAGCATGAACAACAACATACGCGTACACAACAATGCCTCGGAGTGGCTCAAAAGCACTGCCCAACGCCCCGATCAGTTTTTCCTCACGGTATCTTCTGGCGATGGCTGGGGGGAAGACGAAATACTTATCGGCCTCGACAAACACGACGAATCTTCCGGTTCTTACAAGCGGTTTAGCTTTGAAAATACTGCACCAGCACTATGGATTCCCGACAAGGGGCAATTCTTTTCTTCATTGCTTTTTGATTCCCTTACCGACCATCCGGTGATACCCGTTGCTTTTCGTGCAGGAGCTGCCGGCAGCTACCGCATCACCTCCTGGTTTGAAAAAGAGATGATACAGACAGCTATTTTGATTGATAAAAAAACCGGCCAGCGCATCGATCTTCTTGAGACGGATGAATATCTTTTCCAGGCTTCGCCCAAAGATGATGCAGGACGTTTTGTGCTGCAACTGCAGGAAGGTCTCTTCCCCGATCCGCATCAACCTTTGCCGGTGCGCATTTTTGCCTACAACGGCATCCTCACCATCGACCTGCGGCTGATAGAGGATCCCTGTGCTGTAAAGATATTCGATCCGATGGGAAATCTGCTGCTCGACCAATCCATCGAAGGCAGAGAGCAAGCCAAAATTCCTATGACAGGCCGACGCGGAATGTTTATCGTAAGAGTACAAAATGAGCAGGGGAAAGCCATTAATAAAATTGTTCTTTAATAAAAGACGAAATTTGAACTACGACTATCCTATTGGTATTTTTTTTATAAATTGCG
This sequence comes from Bacteroidales bacterium, assembly GCA_012523265.1. GTDB lineage: Bacteria > Bacteroidota > Bacteroidia > Bacteroidales > 4484-276 > SABY01. The sequence goes on from JAAYIU010000142.1 coordinate 5,147, forward strand.
CAAAAATTAATTTTTTACTCCTCAATACATTCAGCTAAAAATCATTAGAGATGATAACGGGCAAAGAGAGTACAAGATTTGGCCAAAAACTCCCGGTAGGATTTCCGGTTTGGCTGCTGCTATTCCTGATGTTCAATTTCTCTATTAACCATCAGGCTAAGGCGCAATTTGCCGGTGGAACAGGAACCGTGCAAGACCCCTACCAGATATCGAATGTAACCCACCTCCAAAACATTCGCACCGCCCCAAACACTGCACATTTTAAATTAATCAACAACATTGATGCTTCCGCAACCCGAACCTGGAATGGCGGTCAGGGATTTAATCCCGTTTCATACCTGAACGGGAATATTGACGGAAACAACTTTACCATCACCGGATTATACATAAACCGAACGGGTTCGCAGGTAGCCATGATTAACCACATTGGCCCTGGTTGTACGGTGAAAGATCTGACTTTGGCTGATATTGAGGTAAAAGGAGGATACAGTGCAGGTTCTTTGGGAGGTGCTTTGTCCGGAAAATTGCTGAACGTCAATGTGTCCGGTTCAGTTAGCGGAGCGGGTAAGACGGGAGGCTTGGTGGGCGAAAACTATTCGACCGGTTCTTTACAAGCGTGTAGCACCAATCTCACCGTCTCATCTAACGGTGCAATCACCGGCGGACTCGTTGGATATAACAACAGTGGCACCATCGAAAATTGCTCCTCATCCGGATCAGTTAAAGGCACGGATCAAGTGGGAGGTTTGATCGGAAAAAACGAAGGAAGTGTTACCGGTTGTTCTTCGGGTGCCACGGTAAAGGGCGAGGATGATAACGTTGGCGGCCTGATCGGCTGGAACAATGATGGTAAAATAACTGATTGTCATTCGACTGGCAAAATCTCCGGCGATAAAAAAATAGGTGGACTGATAGGCCATAATGGATATAGTTCATCCTTCATCCTCAACTGTTATTCAACATCCGATGTCAACGGTGAAGAAAGAGTCGGGGGGTTGGTGGGATTCAACCAGGATGGTACCATTGACCTGTGCTATTCTACAGGAACAATTGACGGAGAAGAATACGTAGGGGGTTTGGTGGGTTACATGGCCTACGGTTCGGCCAAAATAAAACAAAGTTTTTCGGCTTCCACTGTAATCGGCGAGGATAAAAATA
>JAAYIU010000343.1 GCA_012523265.1 Bacteroidales bacterium
AAGCTGATGCTCATCGAAACCATGGCGCTGGAGCTGCCCGCCACGCCACTCGTTGCCGGAAACGGCCTGGCAGGATGGGGAAACAATAACAGCATCACCACTTTGCGCGTCGACAAAAACCTCTACATCTGTGGCGACGGAATCCTTGAAACCTCACAGGAGCTGCCGCCGCTGGCACCACGCTTAATGGTGGTGGCCGCCATGCAGGCTAACCAGGTGCTCGAAATTTTACTAAACAACACAATCTGATGATGAACATAATTCTTAATAACCGACCCGAATCTTTCGATGAACAGAGGCTTACCTTTGAGGAACTGATCAAAAAGAAAAACTTCACTTTTCGGCTGCTGGTAACAAAACTCAACGGCAAGCTGGTGCGCAAAGAACATCGCCACACCACCGAAATCAAAGACGGCGACAACGTAACGGTGCTGCATCTGATAAGCGGCGGCTGATATCGTTCTAAATGGCAGTAAACCTTTTTTGATGATTTTAACTTTCTAACCACTTCCATCTACCCTCTAAAATCAGATAAATAATTTTGTTTTTTAATAAATGAAAAAGATTAAACAAAACAAACTCTTGCCTTGTTATGAACCGCATTGTGAAGCGCCTTTCACCGCGATGCCAACCAATGAAAAAGATTAAACACGGGGAAATTAAAGCTGCATTCAGTTTAATGAAAATATAAAAACAAAAATAGTGATGAATAAAAAAGCAATTGTAATTGGTGCCGGTTTTGCCGGAATTTCTGCCGCTACCGGGCTGGCCTCCAAAGGTTACGAGGTGACAGTGCTGGAGAAAAACGCTACGCCCGGCGGACGCAGCAGGATGTTTGAAGCCGCAGGGTACAACTTCGACATGGGGCCGAGCTGGTACTGGATGCCCGACATCTTCGATGACTATTTCGAGAAGTTTGAACGCCGCGTGTCTGATTATTACGATCTGATGCGCCTCGACCCCTCCTATCGGATTTTTTATGACAAAGATGATGTAACGGACCTTCCGGCCAATGTGGACGAGATGTACCGGCTGTTTGAATCAATAGAGCCGGGCGCCGGTGAAAAACTAAAGAAATTTCTGAAAGAATCCGAATACAAATACGAGGTGGGCATGAAGGAGTTTGTGCACAAGCCAAGCCTGTCGTTTGTGGAATACATGGATCTGCGTTTGATGAAATCGGCGCTGAGGCTGCACATGTTTCAGTCGTTTGATAAATATACGCGCAAGTATTTCAAAAGCCCCCGGCTGTTGCAGATGCTCGAATTTCCCATCCTTTTTCTGGGCGGCACCGGTAAGAAAACGCCGGCGCTTTACAGCCTGATGAACTACGGCGACATCATGCTGGGCACCTGGTATCCGCGTGGCGGCATGTACAAAATTGTGGAGGGCATGGTGAAGCTGGCCGAAGAAACAGGCGTGAAGTTTATTTACGATGCACCGGTGCAAAGCTTTACCTATCGCAACAATCATATAGTGGCCGCTGTGGCGAATGGTAAGGAATACGCGGCAGATCATTTTGTGGCTTCCGCCGATTATCATCATGTGGAGCAGCAATTGCTGCCACCCGAATACCGCAAGTATTCCGAGAAATATTGGGATTCGCGTGCGATGTCGCCCTCGTCGTTGATTTATTATTTGGGTGTGGATAAAAAGCTGCCACAGCTCGAGCATCATAATTTGCTTTTCGATGTGCCGTTTGCGCCGCATGCCGCAGCTATTTACGATCGTCCGGATTGGCCCGAACAACCTTCGGCCTACGTGTGTATGACTTCAAAATACGACGACACCGTGGCGCCTGCCGGTCACGAAAATCTTTTTGTGCTTATTCCGGTGGCTGCCGGACTGAAAGACACACCCGAAATTCGCGCGCATTATCTGGAGATGATGCTCGACAGAATAGAAAAACTCACCGGCGAAACCCTGCGCGGACACATCGACTATCAGCGCAGCTACGCCCATTCCGATTTTACCGGCGACTACCACGCTTACAAAGGCAATGCGTATGGCCTGGCCAACACGCTGCTGCAAACGGCCTTTTTGAAACCCTCCATTAAAAATCCTAAGCTCAAAAACCTTTATTATGCCGGACAGCTCACCGTGCCAGGCCCTGGTGTGCCGCCGTCGATCATCTCCGGACAAATCGTTACCGATCTTATTTCTAAATAATAGAAGCAAAAGCTCATGAAAGAACTTTTTGATATGATCTCCAAAAAATCGAGCAAGCTCACCACGCTTACTTACAGCACCTCTTTCTCGATGGGCATCCGCGTGTTCAACAAGCGGTTTCACGATCCTATCTACGCCATCTATGGCTTTGTAAGGTTCGCCGATGAGATCGTGGATAGCTTTCATGATTTTGATAAAAAAAAGTTGCTCGAAAATTTTAAGCGCGACACCTACGCCGCCATCGACGACAAGATCAGCCTGAATCCTATCCTGAACAATTTTCAATGGGCTGTTAATACCTACAAAATCGACCACGACACTATCCATACTTTTTTGCGCAGTATGGAGATGGATCTTCACAAAGAAACCTACGATCGCAAGGCTTACGAAGCGTATATTCTGGGATCGGCAGAAGTAGTTGGCCTGATGTGTCTGCGGGTGTTTTGCGAAGGCGACAAGCAGCATTACGAAGAGTTAAAGCCTTCGGCCATGCGGCTGGGTGCAGCTTTTCAGAAAATCAATTTTCTGCGCGATCTGCAGCAGGATTACAAAGGATTGGGGCGCAGCTATTTCCCCGGCATCGACATCACCGCGTTCGATCAAAGCGCCAAAGCCAAAATAGAACAGGAGATAGAAGCCGATTTCAATGCCGGCCTCGAAGGCATCCGCAAGCTGCCTGATGGCGCCCGTTTCGGCGTTTATCTGGCCTATATTTATTTTTATACCCTTTTTAAAAAAATAAAAAAATCGAATGCTGAGCGGCTGCTGCGTGAGCGTGTACGCGTGTCGGACACAGAAAATTACGCGTTGCTCTTCTCCTCATTTTTACGCACCAAACTGCGGATGATATGATCAACAAAAACATACTGGTTCTCATTTTTATGATGATGCTCACAACAGCCAACAGCCAGGCAGATGTCGGGAAATTGCGCAAAGCGTTTTTTGCAATGAAGACAGATAGTTGTGGTGCTGCCACTTTATTTAATATGGCCAGACAAGAAAGTTATTCTGATGCCGTGGTGCAGGCCTATGCCGGCGCCGGCGAAGCTGCCATGGCCGAATGTATGAGCGGCCCGCTGGATAAGTTGGGGACTTTTAAGCGTGGCAAAAGAAACATTGAAGAGGCCGTGGAGAAAGAGCCGGCTGTGGCCGAAATACGCTTTCTGCGCTTCGCCACCCAGGCCAACATTCCCGCTATGCTTGGCTACAACAACAAGAGCGACGACAAGCCGATCGTCATAAAAAAGCTGCCACGATTGCTCAAAGATGACAAAGATGGCTTTTGGATAAAGGCTGCACAGTTTATGATTGATAGCGGCGAACTCAACAAAGAAGAAGCTGTTGCTGTTAAAAAAGCGCTGGATGCTGATAATTAGTCCGTGTCTATGCCTGGAGTTGTCGAGGAAATCCATAGAGCCCAGGCATTGATGCAATCCATAGCCCAGGCATTTATGCCTGGGTTTAAAAGGAAGGGTTATTCCCCCCGCCCCTCGCTGGGTTTGACGAAGGTAATCCCAGCGAGGGGCGGGGAAAGACAAATGCATATTGAAAATCGAATTTCAGACTTTTATTTCAACCACTAAGAAATAGCTGCCATTAAATGGCGATTTTCAGAAAAGTTGGAAACTTTGTATTAATAAAGAACCACAAAGAACGCAGAGAAGGCGCAAAGGTCACAAATTGAATCAGCGGGCTTTAGCCCAAATAAACAGAACGTTTCAACGAGTTAAAATGATAATGATGAAAAAAAAGATGGTCATGGATGATACTAAAGAACGAGTGATTTTGGTCGATCTCAACGACAACCCGCTGGGGACGATGGGAAAAATGGAGGCGCACATCAAGGCGGTTTTGCACCGTGCTTTTTCGGTTTTTGTTTTTAATGATCAGGGCGAGCTGATGCTTCAGAGGCGGGCGATGCATAAATATCATTCGCCGGGATTGTGGGCCAACACCTGCTGCAGCCACCCGCGCCCCGACGAAGAGGTGATGCAGGCAGCCCACCGGCGCATGGTCGAAGAGATGGGTTTCGACTGTGAGCTTACCAAGCTCTTCGATTTCGTTTACAAAGCCGCGCTCGAGCATGGGCTGAGCGAGCACGAATTCGACCATGTGCTCGTTGGCACCCACAATGGCGAACCAATAATAAATACTGAAGAGGTGATGGAATGGCGCTGGCGCAGTATGGACGACATTGCCGCCGACCTAAAGTTACGCCCCGAAGAATACACCATCTGGTTTAGGATTGCTTTCGACAGGGTGTACGAATACATACAAAGCTGAAGCTTATAGCAGGGCGCGCAGCGCTGGGCGGCAAAATTACAAGCTCCAAGTTCCAAATTCCAAGTTTCAAACCGCTGGGCAGTTTGGTTTTTTTCGATTATTGTTTTTTGGGATTTATTTGGAAATGTTTACACCGGCTACTGACGGTTGTTATACTGTAATTTGGGATTTCCTTTTTGGAGCTTGTTTTATTGTCATTTGGAATTTTATTCCAAGTTTCCAATTTCCTTCACCGCCACCATGAGCTGCTCCATGGCCCACTGCACCACCTGGCGCGGACATGCCACATTGAGGCGCATAAATCCTTCGCCGCCGGAGCCGAACATCGCCCCTTCGTTGAGACCGAGACGGGCATCATCAACAAAGAAATCTTTCAGTTTTCCGGCCGAAAATCCCAGGGCGCGGCAGTCGAGCCAAATCATATAGGTGCTCTCTGGTTCGATCATCGTGATCTGTGGAATGTTTTGCTGCAAATATTCGCGCACAAGATTTACGTTTTGATGCACGTAATCCAGTAATTGTTCGAGCCACTCCTCGCCATGTTCATAAGCGGCCTGCAAAGCGATGGCGCCAAACAGATTTCCCATACCGGCATGCAACTGGTCGTTGATCATGCGGTTGTATTTTTCGAGAAGCTGTTTGTTAGGGATGATTAGATAAGAGGTGGCCAGCCCCGCCAGATTGAAAGTTTTGGACGGCGCGTTGCAGGTGACGGTTAGTGCAGCTACCTCCGGGCTGAGCGATGCCAGTGGGATGTGCTGATGGCCTTTAAAGATAAGATCGGAATGTATCTCGTCGGAGATCATGAGCACATCGTTGTCGATGCAAATATGCGCTATTGTTTCCAACTCGTGAGGTGTCCATACGCTGCCGCCGGGATTGTGCGGATGACATAGCAAAAGCATGCGTGCGCCCGCGGCTTTTTGTTTCAGATCATCCAAATCCATGTTGAGCCTTCCGTTTTTTAATACCAAAGGATTTTCGACAATCTCGCGCCCGTTTTCGCGGATGGCGCCGAAAAACGGGAAATAGACCGGCGGCTGCACGATGATGCGGTCGCCAGGCTCGGTGAGCGCCATCACCAGCATGTTGAGCGCTGGCACCACACCCGGGCTAAAGCTTAGCCATGCCGCTTCGACATCCCACCCATGGCGTTTTTTCATCCAACTTACGATGGCTTCATTAAATTCGTTTCCACGAAAAGTGTAGCCCAATATTTCGTGCTCCAGCCGTTGCCGCAGTGCGCTGATCACAAAGTCGGGCGTGCGGAAATCCATGTCAGCAACCCACATCGGCAGCACCTCTTCGTTGCCAAATACACGCTGCCGCGCATCATATTTTATACTGTTAGTCCCTTCACGGGAAATGATTTCATCAAAGTTGTATTTCATGTTTACTTTTCTAATTCATTATTACAACCCAAACAATGGAAAATTAAGAGGGTTTAAAAAATTCAAAACAAGTTGATTTCACTAAGTATTTTTTAATGCCATTTTCGCTTAGGCGAAAAAAGCAAACGGAGCCGGATGAAGAAATCGATCAGCAGCAGGAGTATTTCAAACAATGGCGTCAGCAGCAACAGATTTTTTTCGTGCAGGCGCTTTTGTATCAGGCCGAACAGAATGAGCTGGTTGATGAGCCGCAGAGCAAAAATAGCTGCCACCGAAATCCAGGGAGCCTTTAACATAAGGAGTGCAGTAAAGATAGCATAGAACAGCAAAAGCGACGCGTTGTAGGTTACGATGAGCAGGCGGTGGCCAAGCTTGAAATAACGGCGGATGCGCAAACGGGTTTGTTCGCTTTGCAGCCATTGGCGAAAGGTGACGGGCCGTACCTGATCGATGCGGCTGGCGGCGCTCAGCTGCACCGAAACATTTTTGCGCGTGGCCGTTTTGTTTACAAACAACTCGTCGTCGCCAGCGATGATGGTGTAGTGAGCGCTGAAGCCTTTGTTGCGATAAAAAAGCTCGCGGGTGTAAGAAAGATTGCGACCGATACCTTTGAACGCAATGCCGCTCAGCGCCGCCGAGAGGTAAAGCAAAGCATCGTAAAAAGCTGTAAACCGCAGCCACTTATTAATTTTGGAAGTGGTGCGCCACGAAGAATATCCCAATACAATCTCGCGCCCTGGCTGCATGGCGGCCGTCATCTGCGTTATCCATCGGTCATTGGCCGGACGGCAGGTGATGTCGGTGAGAAGAATCAGATCGCTGTAGGCCGATTTGATGCCCAGCGACAATGGAAATTTACGCCCCGAAAACCAGTTGAGACTTTGCGTAAGCTCCACAATGCGCAGATGGGGATATTTGGCCGTAAACTCTTCCGCCAGCTCCATGGTGCCATCTTCGGAGTTGTCCACCACCAGCACAACTTCGTACTTGCGATGTGCCTGCTCCAGGAAAGCCGCCAGGTTCTCGTTCACATCCCGGTATTGGTTGTTGGCAATAATTACCACCGAAACGGGCTTCTCGTCGGTTTCTTCAAAAGTTTTTTTGTAAAAAGCCAGCCGTACAAACAACAGCCAAAAATAGATGAGCTGCACCAGCGCAATGGCGGCAAAACTCACCAGGAGCCAAAACACAAAAGATTGTTCAGGTATAAAATCTATCAATGTCATTGCTGTGCAAATAGTGGCGGCAAAAGTAGAATTATGCAGGCAGGTGCAAATGGGCGTTGATAAGTTTTCAGGAGAAATAGCCCAGGTGCCCGGAGGCCTCAATTCTTTCGTGTTGCGTTTTCACACCCGAAACAAAAGAGTTTGTCACTATGGCGGATCCTTCTCCGGGTATTTTATGCGGATTTGCATTTCAATTGCAAAACCACATAAATGACCTGACGATAGAAAGTCACCGCCGTGGCGTTTTCCTTGCAGCTTGGAGAAGGCGGCAAGGGGAGATTTTAAAATTGGTTTTTCACGGTAAATTGATTATGCAGCTTCTTGATCATTAACCCCGGCCTGAAGGCCGGGGTTAAAAGGCCAAAGAATTTCAGCGGGCTTTAGCCCAAAAAACGGGAAAAAAAAGAGGCTGACAATTTTATTGTCAACCTCTTTTCCTTAACAAACAATTCAAAATTTCTATTGATAAGCCTTTAAAAAAAACGAAAACCTATCTGGCAATAATCAATTTTTCGGTGATGGTAATCGCTTTCGATTCGGAGATAAAATGTAGGTGATACAATCCGTTGGAGAGCTGGCGGGCATCAATAACGGGTTGATCACCCGAAACGCTTTGGTCAAATACAATTTGTCCGTTTGTATTAAATATGCGGATGGTTCCTGGCTGGCCTTCAGGAGCAGCAAAAGTAAACATACCGTTGTTGGGCATCGGGAAAATGAAAGCGGTTTTCTGATCTTCCACCGGATCGGAGATGCCCACCGGCTCTAAGGTTGTAAATTCGACAATCGTGGCAGGGCCCCATTCGCCGAGTGCATTTTTGCCTACAGCAATAGCATAATAATCGGTGGCTGCTGACAAACCTAACCATACCCAGTCGTCGGTAGTATATTGCGGATAGCCATTGTCTTTGATAACGTCAACAGCGGAATCCTGACCAATTTCATTAAAATATTCTTTTGTAATCAGTCCGTCGAAAAACACAGCCGTTTGGTCGTTGGGGGTGGCGATGAGCCGTACCGAGCTGTCGGTGATTTGCGTAACCTCCACTTGTATTTCTGCCAGGCCGTTGCCACCGCCTGTGAGTGTTGTTACCGTAGTAGTATTGAGCGGATAGCCAAATCCGTTGGCGTCGAGCGGACGGGCGTAGAGCGTGTATTCGGTATTTGGTGCCTGGTCAGTCCACAAATAGGTAAAAGCTTCTGACTTTTCGATGCCCCACATCTGCACCAGCGAATCGACTGATACACCCATCATAGCCGACCACATCTCCATTTCGGACTGGATGCCAATCAAAATAAAATAAGTTGCACAAGCTGCATTAGGCGTAAATGAAGCTTCAACGGTGGTGTTGGTAATCTCTAAAGGAGTTATCGTAACAGCAGGGTTGGAAACAACATCATTCAAAAAACGAGCAACCAAAAACTCGGGGAAGTCTGCACCTGAGGTGTGGCCGGCTACAACAATTTTTCCGTCGGGCTGAAGGGCTACCCCACTGGCGTCATCAGCGCCATTATTAACATCAGTTACTGTAATGCCTTCTGTTCCAAAAGAAGTATCTAAAACGCCGTCGGCAGTCAGTCGTACCATACCAAGATCGTATTCTGCCTGACCTTCAGCGTTTCCGCTAAGAATAATTTTATCGTCATCCTGCACTACCATTCCTGATACATAATTCCCACCATAAATAAGGTTTACTGTGGTTATTCCCTGGTTGCCAAAGGTGTTGTCGATGCTACCGTCAGGGTTTAGCCTTGCGGCAGCAAAATCGTATTGCAACGTAGGTTGGTTAGCAATCCATGTATGTCCGCCTGCTATTATCTTTCCGTCGCTTTGTAAAGCAATGGCTGTCATAAAATCGTGCCCCTGGCCAATATTGAATATTTTGGTGCCATTGTCAGCAAAGCTGTTGTCGAGTGTTCCATTGGTGTTAAAACGCGCCATCGAGAAAGCGTAATTGGCTATCTCATCAAATCCAAGTCCGCCAACGATAATTTTTCCATCATTCTGCACTACCAGATCCTGGCCAAAACACATGCCTGCACCAACGTTGGCAGATGCCTTGCCGGCAGTGCCAAAAGTGTTGTCGAGGGTTCCGTCGGCATTATATCTTAACACCATAAACCGGTCTGTGTGATAGCCGGCAAGCAGTATTTTCCCGTCATTCTGCAAAATAATAGCTTCGGCCACTTCATCGGTGCCCAGATTGGTAATTACTATACCAGCCGTTCCAAAAGTGTTGTCCAAAGTTCCATCGGCATTAAGTCTGATTACAAGCACGTCAGTAGTAGAGCCACTAGAGGAATAAATATAGCCGCCAAGCACGATCTTGCCGTCGGGTTGAAAGGTGATGTCCAATGCATAGTCGTTGGTGTTTGTTGCTGAAATAATAACCATGCCATCGGTGCCAAAGGTGTTGTCGTTGGATCCGTCTTCGTTGTAGCGCACTACGCCAACATTGTAACTGCCGGATGTGCCGGTGTGTCCGACTGCAATAATTTTTCCGTCGGGCTGCACGGCAATGGCCTTGGCCATATTGAATCCCTCGCTGATAACGCTGGTTGCGAAGCCTTCGTTGCCAAACGAAAAATCCAATGTGCCCGGTTGCGCCTGAGCAAAGCCTACTAAGAATACAAAAGTGAATAAACTGAATAACTTCCTCATGTCTGGATTGTTTTTGTTATTAGATTAACTTATTAAAATATTTTACAAAGAAACGCATCCTACACGAGCATAGGGATTACTGTAATATATCGTTAGGGAATGGATCAGTACCTGCCCGGAAGGCTATGAATTTCGCTAAGTACTTCAAAGAGGATCTTCTGCGCTCTTGCTGGGATTGTCGAAGGCAATCCCAGCAAGAGCGAGGGTTTGACAACCGTTCATTTCAAACCCAGGCATAAATGCCTGGGCTATGAATTTCATAAATGCCAGTGCTATGGATTCGACAGGCTTGTGAGCGGAAAAAAAAGAAACAGTAATTTTGCCGCACCATTATTAATCATTAAAAACATTACTATGAAAAAATTTGGTTTTATCATCGCATTGCTGGTCTTTTTACTGGGTTTGGGTTACACCATCTACACCGTTGTGGAAGGACTTTATGTCGAAATGGCTTTTTCAGGAATCATTACAGGCATTGCACTGATGCCGGTTTTGATAACGCTTTTAAAGTATTTTCAAAAGAATAAAGGCGTCACCGAACCACCTCCCGCCTCATCATACCCTGCCTGGGCAAGGCTAATTTTTAGGTATGCTCCATACCTGGCCGGATTCCTCGCAATGCCATTGGGCATTATATTTATAATCGCCTCAGTGCTTGAAGAATTTACATCTTCACTTATCATTTTTTCAATAATGACGGGGACTTCAATCGCATCTGTTTTTGTGATTCTAATTAACTACAAACAATACAAAGCCCGCGCATTCTGATTTTCATCCTCCTTCAGATATTCCCTGCCCCCTCAAAAAGCCACTAAGAAAAACAAAGAAAAACCACGGAGGCACAGAGACACGGAGGAAAAGAAAAAAAATAACACTTTCTTAACCTCCGTGCCTTCGAAGTCTTGGTGGTGAAAATTGTTTTTAGAACGAACCGATCCGGTTTTATTTAATCTTATCCAGGTTCTCCATCCCATCAATGTTCATCGACTTGGAGAGCTTGGCAATGGTTTTCAGGTCGATGTTGCCGGTGATGCTGATGAAGCCTGCCTCTTTGGGCTGGTTGATGATCAGCAGCAGCTCGTTGATGTTTTTACCGTTTTTGCGGATCATAAACTTAACGGATTCGCCGCCCTCGTTCACGGTCATCAGTTCCGAAAAATCTTTCAGTTTCACGCCGTTGAGTTCGTTTCTAAATTCTGTCAACTGGCGCGACTGCACTGTGTCTTTCAGCATCAGTATGCGGATGAAGTCGAGTCCCTGCACCACTTTGTTGAGTTCCTGCATGTCGTCACCTTCGGCCTCCTGCGTTACTTCGGCAAAAAGGCTGAAGAGTTCTTTGGTAATGTGCACGGTAGTAAAGCCATCTTTGGCGCCATACTTATCAAAAAGCGCATCGGTGGGGCTTTGCGTTTGTGCGGTAGCTCCCGTGAGCATCAGCACCAGAGCAGCGGCAATCATTGTGATCTTTTTCATTTTATAAAAATTTTAATTAATAACTATTTTGATTTTGGATAATCTTTCGAGTTCATCGAGGCTCTCTGAAGCCTTTGTCATGCTGTGGTTTATTGTTTTTACGTTGCGGTCGAGTGCTCCCAGATTTTGCATTTTGTCCTGCGTATTTTGCAACGTGCCAAGTTTTTTCAGCGGTTCGGTGCCCTGAGTCCATTTTGCTGAAACAAAAGCCAGTGCCTGTTGTGTTTGCAGCACAGCCGCTTCCGCCTCGGCGCGGGTGTAGGAGGTGCCGGCGACAAAATGGGTGTTGGCGGGCTGTCGATAAAAGCTGATGGCGACTGTGAAAAATATCAGCAGCGCGGCAGCAATACCGCCGACGTAATACCAGAGCTGCCGCGACCGATAGAAGGGGTTCGGTGCTGTGTGCTGCAAGCGTTGCTCTATCTCTTTTGCTGCGGCAGTGGGCAAAATTTCTTGTTTCGCTTTCGCTAAATGGCCAAACAGGCGTGCCTCGGCGGCAAACTGCGGGTCGGCGCCGGGCGAAAGCAGATAGGCTTCTAATTGCCGCTCTTCTGGCAGCGTGGTGGCACCTTCGTAATATTTTTCGAGTAGTATTTTAACTTCCGTTGTATGCATAGTTGTGTTGTTTTATGATGGCTTCGCGCAGTGTTTTGCGTGCCCGCGAAAGATTGACACGAATTGTATTTACATTCATCTTTACCACCGCAGCTATCTCTTCGTATTCCAGTCCTTCCACATCGCGCAGATGGACGATGATGCGCTGCTGTTCGGGCAAACGGCTGATGAGGCTGTGTGCCAGCGCCGCCTCGTCTTTCGTCTCCAGCGCCGAGGCGGGAGTGTGCATTGTAGCAGGTTCGGCAATGTTGTTCAAAGAACTGTTCTGATAACTTTTGGCTTTCACTTTGTCGAGGCACATATTGCGTGCAATGACTATGGCCAGCGCCTGTATGCTGCGGTAGCCGGGCAGTTCATGCCGTTTTTGCCACAGCCGTACCATGGTTTCCTGCACCACGTCCTGGCTGTCGGCATCGCTCAGATAATTCCGCGCCAGCCGATAAATCTTATCCTGATGCGGAAGCACCTCATCGATAAATGCTTGTTCTGTCATTGGTTAATCAGACGATTGTGTTTTGATTTCATTACAAAAATAAATTATGTATTAACGGTTAAAGCCATTTTTAGCCACTTGTCAAAATTTATAATGCGCCGGTTATTGCCAGGCGTCTGATTTTAATTATTTTTGCGCCTTTCCGAAAATTTTGAAATATTCGGAGGCGATATGATCAAACTATTAATAACTCATTATTCACAAAACTCTACAATTATGTTCAAAGGACATCCCAAAGGATTGATAGCTGCAGCACTGGCCAACATGGGCGAACGCTTCGGTTTTTACACCATGATGGCGATTCTGTCGTTGTTTCTGATGGCCAAGTTTGGATTGGATGGAACCAATGCCGGCTACATTTACGCCACTTTTTATGCTCTTATCTACATCTTGTCGCTGGTAGGTGGTCTGATTGCCGATAAAACACGCAATTACAAAGGCACTATCATGGCGGGGCTTATTGTGATGTCGTTGGGGTATCTGGCCATGGCCATTCCATCGCAAACTCCGGTTAGCAATCAAACGCTTTATCTGGTCATCACCCTTGCCGGTCTTTTTATTATTGCTTTTGGTAACGGACTTTTCAAAGGTAACCTGCAGGCGCTGGTAGGGCAGATGTACGACAATAAAAAATATGATAAGCTGCGTGATTCGGGATTTTCGTTGTTTTACATGTTTATCAACGTTGGCGCCATCTTCGCTCCTTTTACGGCTGTTGGAATTCGCAACTGGTGGCTGCGCAGCAATGGTTTTCTGTACGATGCTGAGCTACCAAAACTGGCGCACTCTTATCTCAACGGAAGCATTAACGATGAAGCAATGCAATCGTTACAGCAAAAAGCTGCCGAAGCTACCATTGGTGGCGGCGCTGTGAATATTGATAGCTTTGTTAACGAATATCTCAACATTTTTGTCGCCGGGTTTCACTATGCCTTTGGGATAGCTATCTTTGCCATGGCCATTTCGTTTATCATTTACGTGATGAACAAAAAATATTTCCCCGACCCACGCAAAGCATTGGATGATAAAGAAGAAAAACTTTCGCATCATGAGGTTAAACTGTCGATACAGGAAATACGCCAGCGGATGTATGCCTTGTTTGCCGTATTTGGTGTGGTTATTTTCTTTTGGTTCTCGTTTCATCAAAACGGACTTACCCTTACCTTCTTTGCCCGCGACTACACGCTACTGCGCATAGGAGACTGGAAGCTCTCGGCTGAGATGTTTCAATCGATGAACCCCTTCTTTGTGGTTTTCCTCACTCCGGTTATTGTTGGTTTGTTTGGTTGGCTGCGGGCACGAGGTATAGAGCCGTCCACTCCCCGAAAAATCGCCATAGGCATGGGTATTGCCGCCCTGGCTTTTGTGCTGATGATGGTAAGCTCGTTGGGATTGCCAGCGTACGAAAGTATCGACCCCGACACCGGCGGCAAGCCGTTGGCCGACAGCATGAAGGTAACCCCCTTCCTGCTCATCGGAACCTATTTTATTCTTACCGTGGCAGAGCTTTTCATCAGCCCGCTGGGAATTTCTTTTGTCTCTAAAGTAGCTCCGCCGCAATACCAGGGAATCATGCAGGGCGGCTGGCTGGGCGCTACCGCTTTGGGTAATCAGTTGCTCTTTATTGGTGCCATTCTTTATCAGAATGTACCCATCTGGATGACCTGGGGAATATTTGTAATTGCCTGTACCATTTCGATGCTCACAATGATATTTATGCTGCGCTGGCTCGAAAGAGTGGCCAGATAAATTCTTTTTCTCATTACATTCCCAACAGAGGCGAACCATCGTGGTGCGCCTCTGTTGTTTTTGAAGGAAGAGAAGAAGAGAGCGGTGAGCGGTGAGACCTCGAAAACGTCCGCAGGCCTTTAGAGCGTCAAAGGAAGGAGATTAGCAATGAGCGGTGAGAGATGAGTGTCGAACGGATGAACGAGGAACAACAAACAACACCTGCCCTGAGCCTGCCGAAGGGAACACCGAACACCGAACATTTTAATGAATCAAGAATTCCCCTGGGGACATAGCCGCCGTTACAACGCTTACGCGCAATATTTCGAGCGGACTTTTGGCGCCCGCGTGCAAAAAGTTACCATCGACGCGGGCTTTACCTGCCCCAACCGCGATGGCACCAAAGGCCGTGGCGGCTGCACCTATTGCAACAACGATGCTTTCAACCCTTCCTATTGTTCTCCCCAAAAATCCATCACGCAGCAGATTGAAGAGGGAATCGAATTTCACGCCAACCGCTACCGCCGGGCCGAAAAATTCCTTGCTTATTTCCAGGCTTATTCAAATACCTACGATAGTCTTGAGAATTTAAAGCGAAAGTATGATCAGGCACTGCAAATCGAAAATGTGGCGGGACTTGTTATCGGTACACGGCCTGACTGCATTGATCGCGAAAAGCTAAGATATTTTGCAGAGGTAGCCA
Source organism: Bacteroidales bacterium (assembly GCA_012523265.1). Taxonomy (GTDB): domain Bacteria; phylum Bacteroidota; class Bacteroidia; order Bacteroidales; family 4484-276; genus SABY01. Next base: position 14,744 of record JAAYIU010000343.1, read on the forward strand.
AAACACATTATGTAATTATCGAATACGGGCTGGAATCATGCTATGACGCAAGCCTTGTAAAAATCAACAGGGGGCATACTTTTCAGGAATCTAAAAATGCAATCGAACTCACCGCTTCTTATGGTTTAAAAACCGGAGCACACATAATATTTGGCCTGCCCGGCGAAACAAAACAAATGATGCTTGATGAAGCCGCGATTTTGTCAGGTCTGCCGCTCACCACTTTAAAACTGCATCAGCTTCAAATTGTCAAGGATACACGAATGGCGAAGGAGTTTGTTGCTGATCCCGGACAGTTCATATTTTTCGGCCTGGAGGAGTACATCGATTTGGTAATTGGGTTCCTTGAAAAGCTTTCTCCGAAAATTGTTATCGAAAGATTTGCCGGAGAAGTGCCTCCGCGGTTTTTGGCAAGTCCTGGCTGGGGCATTATCAGGTACGATCAGATTTTACAAAAAATTGAAAAGAAACTTACAGCGCGTAATAGCTGGCAGGGGAAAAGATTTTTGTGAAAAAATATTTAGAATAATGCCCCGGCAAACAAAAAGCTCGTGAAAAACCACGGGCTTTGTTTTATTAATATTCTTTTTAATCGCGTAGTTTTAAAAAATCAAATTTTCATAGAATAATTTTGGTGAGATTCATTGTCTTTAGGTTTGTAACTATACCCCGTGATAGCCGGGAGGGACAAAGCAATCCCGGCAAAAAAACCTGCACATGCCATCAAAACCCGGCCTGAATCAATGTGGGGCATATTCAAACTAACCAATCCAATGATTAAGCATAATACTACGGAGAGAACAACACTTTTTCTTAGCGCATTATTTTTTTCTGAAGATTGGTAAAAAAACCACAAGATTGCCAGAAAGAACAATCCAATCTCGGCAAAAAATCCGGAACAGAACATCAAAACGAGCCCTGGTATTCTGTGGGGTGTA
>JAAYIU010000283.1 GCA_012523265.1 Bacteroidales bacterium
ACCCATGGTAGCTTCGTTGTAGTTGTAGTTAGAATTTCCCCACGCCATCATGTCGTTGGCCGAAAGTACTTTCTCTTCCGAGTTCTCGGCAAAGTGTTCTAAAATAACGTAGGCCTCCGGACTGGTCTCGAAGATAGCATCGGAATAATCTTTCCAGATATCAATGCGCGACTGGTCGTATTTTCCCCAGAGGTTGGTGTTGCCCAGGGTATTTTTTTGTGTAAATCCTTTGGAAAGATCAAAGCGGAATCCATCCACACGGTATTCTGTTAGCCAGAAATCGTTGACGCGTTTTACAAACTGGCGTGTCTGTGGGCTTTCGTGATTAAAATCGAAACCTACATTAAAGTCGTGTTTTGGTACCTGGTTAAACCAGGGATTGTCGGCAGCGGGGCGGTTGTTTTGCTCGCCCCAATAGAGCATCACCATGGGCGAGGTGCCAAACGAATGGTTGAGCACCATGTCGATCACCACCGCAATGCCGCGCGAGTGGCAGGTGTCGATGAGGGCTTTGAGCGTATTTTTTGGGCCGTAATATTTATCCACAGCAAAATAATAATTGGGATTGTAGCCCCAAGAGATGTTTCCTTCAAATTCGTTTACCGGCATCAGTTCAATCACATTAACACCTAATTTTTGCAGATAGCCCAACGTATCGACGACGCTTTGGAAGGTGTGTTGTTCGGTAAAGTCGCGCACCAGCAGTTCATATACTATCATATCGGTAACGGCTGGTGGTGTAAAGTTTTCGGTTTGCCAGATGTACGGCTGTTGGTCGGTTTGCAGCACCGTGGCGATGCCTTCGGTGAGGCCGGAAGGATAAGCGATCAGGCCGGGATAGGTGCTTTCGCTGATGTAGGAATCGTTCCACGGGTCGCTCACCTGCCCGGCATAAGGATCGCCGATGCGGATGTGGCCATCCACCAGGTATTGAAAAATGTATTGCTGTCCGGGAGCAAGTCCATCTATCTGCACCCAGAAATGGTTGCCGTCGGGGGTAATTTTCATGTAGCCATCCTGGCCAACCTGCCAGTTGTTGAAGTCGCCGATGACGAAAACATTCTCTTTGCCCGGAGCATACAGTGCCAGAATTACAGTACTGCTGCTGGTGTAATTAATACCATCCAACACGTCAGCAGGTAGCTCTTCTACTATAGGTTCAGGAAGAATTACATAAACAAAGCTTTCGCTGATGGAGCCGTCCTGATTTTTGGCTGTCACCGTTACCACTACCTCCTGCCAAAACCCTAAAAGGTTTTCAGCAACGAGTTGGTAATTAATTTCCGTTGCAGCTACGGCCAGCATCTGATTGTCATTTACCATCAAAAACATCGAGTCGGCTTGCGGGCTTACGGCTTCAACGGGAATAATCTCTCCCTCGGTAGCAAAGCTCTGTGCCTGCGCAGGTTCCACGATGATGAGGTGAAGGTCGTCGCCAAAAATATTAACAAATAAATCGGAGCTTTGCGAGCCTCCGTCGGCGCTTCTGAAAACAAAAGCCAGTTGTGCCACCACCTCGCCGGCAGCAACATCGTAAAACTGGCGTAGGTCGGGCGCTATCACAAGTTCGTAGAGATGGTTGCCCAGGCTGGTGAGCTTCGGCTGCGTGGTGTTGTTTCCCCACGATCCGATGACGTGGCTCCACGAAGTTGCACCTTCCAGCAGCACGCCGGTATGGGTGTAAACGTCGCCGTTGTAGCTCTCTAAAGCGGTTCCGGTAGCATCAAAGGTGAGCGTGATGGCCACATTGTCGGTAGGATATTGGGGCACAGTGCTGATTTGTGCTGTTGCTGAAAAAGCAGCAATCAACACCAGCAGGAGGAATGTAAATCGTTTCATCGAGGGAGGTTTTGGTGATAAATATGAATTTTGACAAAAGTAGTAAAACGTCAGCTTTGACAACGGCCTGGCTCAGGATTACAAAAATTGATTTGATAAGTAGGTCTTTATTAAAGGAATAGACAATTCAAAATCCATAATTAATTTCACAAAAAGAACATTTTCATTGTTTCAAAAATGTATGTAAAGCAGATGATGGATGGATTCCAACCACGTTATTCGCCACGCGATTTCAGGCTGGCGACGGAGAGCAAAACACCGAGTACCACGCCCAGCAGCGCGGCAAAAAGGATACGATATTCGGCCGGCAGCAAAAAGGTGATGGTATGCGCCGGATACCAAAACAGCGGAATCGTCTTGCGAAATACAAAATTCCATTGCACGCTCCAATTCATATTTTGCATGATGGTAGCCATGGGGATGGGAGTGAAGAACCCCCGCAGTGTGCCGCCGGTAGATAAAATGTGCGCGTCGGTGATTTTGTGAAACGCCATGAAGAGCGGTGCAAAAAAGGTGTTCATGGTTACGCTTACCGTAAAAGCTGTGAGCAGTTGCAGCCACGAAAAAGTTGCAAAGAAATTCTGGTTGAGGATATCTGCCGGATTGTTTGTAGGAAATTCGATGCCCAGCGTGGTGAGAATGTAGGGTGCCCCGGTGCCGAAGATGATAAAAGCCATCTTGATGCCCACGCCCAAAAAGCCCCACACCACAGCGCGCGGCAACATTCCGAAGCCCCGCTGGTAATAACTTCCCGTGCGGATGCGCAACCCGATCACTTCGCCAAGCGTGGAGAGTATCGCAAACTTTATGAAGCTGATGATGAAAGGATGTTCGGTATTGAAAGCCTTGTAGAAGTCGTAAAGTGGCGGGATGATAAAAAATGGAAGGAAAAATAAAATAACCCCTGCGGCAAAATAAACATCGTCTCTTTTCATCTGATAAATTTTTTTGGATGGTGCAAACATATTTTTATTTTCGATACAGTGGCCTATTTCTGTCTGCCACCAAAATCATTTTGCGCAAAGCACGTTAACATGGCTAACCATTTTGCTTTTTTATTAAAATGAAAATTACATCCTACATCGGCTCCTTTCTGAAAAATAGTATGCTGGCTTTGCTTATCGCAATGTTTGCTCTCTCTTTGTCGTCGTGCGAGAAAGACGACACCTCGGAGTTTGTTGGCATTGCCAAAACCACATCACTTTATGCACTTGCCGACATCAACAGCATCTATAATTTCTCGGTTGTACACCGCGTGATGAACGATACCGCACTGATGTACAACGATACCGCCATCATCGACAGTGCGCTGGTGACGCGCTTTGCTGAGCCTGGCGGGCTGGTTAGCTATGTGGTGGATTATGGTGAGCAGACTTTGGCTCGTGATGGCAGAATAAAAAGCGGTAAAATCAAGATATTTTCTTATCCTGATTCGGTGCCGGAGGGGGCATGGGCATACGCCACACTACTTAATTACATCATCGATGATGTACGCTGTCAGGGAGACATGAAATACATCCGCACCGGCGAGGTGATAAACGGACAGCCTAAATTTACTTTTGATGTATCCGTAGGATGTGAATATGCTGAAGGAAAAGTAGTGATTGCGTCCGAAAAAGAAATGTTCCAAACCGCCGGATTAGACGATCCGCTAAAGTTTGATCTTCTCCGTTTTGACGTAATGTTTACAATGATAGGAACATATTCGGGAAGTACTCAGGCCAACATTGCCACAGCCAATTTCATTACTGAAATCGAAGCTCCCTGGCCAATCGATTTTGGATGTGCTAAGATTTTACGTCCCGCCGAAGCAACCATCACGGTAAAAACCTCCGATGGCAAAACCCAAACGCTCATCGAAAGTCTTATCGACACCGATCTGGATGGCTGTGTGGATAAGGTGATGCTCAAAGACGACAAGAACTTCGGCTTTCCTTTTTATATTTAAAAATAATTGTATCTTCGGGTTCGATTTTTTTATAAAAAAGGAGGATATCATGCAAACCTACATTCTTTTTACCAAGCTTTCTACCGATCTCTCGTATGAGATGAAAAACCGCGAACGCCAGGGGCGAAGCTGGCTTGAGCAGGTCAAATCGAAATGTCCGGAGGTGAGGTTTCTTTCGCATTACGCCATCCTGGGCGAACACGATTTTATCGACATCTACGAGGCGCCCGATCCCGAAACCGCCGCCAAGGTGTCGATGATAAGCCAGGCCAACGGCGCCATCCATGCCAAGAGCATGTTGGCCATTCCCTACAAGCGCTTTATCGAGCTTACCGAGGAAATCTAATTTAAGTCCTTGTCCTTTTCCTTTTCACCGGAGAGGAAAAAACAAAATCCGTTTTACCGCAGAGGCGCAACGGCGCAGAGGATTATAAACATTTCTCTGCGTCTCCGCGTCTCCGCGGTTGTTTCGATTTTTCTCACAGAGGCACGCAGATACAGAAGTTTTTTATTGCTCTTTGCGCCCTGCGCCCTTCGCCCTTCGCCCTGCATTTCTTTTCACCACAAAGGCACAGAGGTTTTTTATTTTAAATTTCCCCAGCTTTTTCTCTGCGTCTCCGCGGTTAGTTCTATTTTTCACCAGAGAGGCACGCAGATACAGAAGTTTTTTATTGCTCTTTGCGCCCTGCGCCCTTCGCCCTGCGCCCTGCATTTCTTTTCACCGCAGGTATCGAATCCCCTCGCCTCCTTCATTCATCAGCAAATCCAGGATGCTCAGCCCGCCGATGAATCCATGCTTCTCCGAAAAGACCTGATGGTACTTTTTGAAACGATCGGCAGGTGGCGGCCGCTTGGGCGTAAAGGCAGTGCGAAGATCTTCCACGTCGGCCGGCTGTTTTTCGTAATGATCTGTAAATCGCATGGTTATTTCAATACCCATAAGCGATAGCACGGCGCTAAGCATGTGGTGGTTGAAGTCGATCAGATGAGGAATGTCTTTTTTGTAAGCTTCCAGCAGCTCGTCCTGATAGTAAAGAAAAAAAGGAGAGTTGGCATACGCGGCGCGGATGGCGCGCCAGTGCAGCAACTGCCAGTTGGTTTGGGTGTCAGTTAATATCTCTTGCGTTGTGGTTCGGTTGCCGCGGGGTTTGTGTACCGGAATGATGAGCGGCAGCCGCCCGTTGGCCGTTGCTATCTCGCAGCGGTTGCGGTAGGTTTGCCGGGGGTAAGTTTCGTGTCGTTCTATAATTACCTTGTCTGCCGCCAGCATGGCAGCCACATAATGTAGCGGTGGCAGATAGGCTGTCGAAAGCAGGAGAGGTTTTGTAATTTCCATGAAAATGGCTTGCTAATTAAAACGCTGCGAAAGTAGCAAGTTTGAGGCAAAAAAAAAGAGTGCAGCATCATCTGCCGCACTCTTTTGTACCGTTTCAAATAAAGGAGGATTACTTTTTCTCTACGGTAGCTTCTTGCTTGTTTTTGAGCAGCACTTCTTCGATCACCTGCTTCATAGTTTCTTTGGGCAGGGCGCCTTGTGCCATCTGCGGCTGCTCGTCCATGGGGCAAAACAGCAGCGAGGGGATGCTGCGGATACCAAAAGCTGCCGAGAGTTCCTGCTGAGCTTCTGTATCAACTTTATAGATGTTTACTTTTCCTTCGTACTCTTTCGAAAGCTCTTCCAGGATGGGCGCCACCATTTTGCAGGGCTGGCACCAGTCGGCGTAGAAGTCGATGAGGCAAGGCAGCTCGCCTTCATATTTCCACTCTTTGTTTTTTTCAAAATCGAATACTTTCTTCAGAAATGTTTCTTTGGTCAAATGTTCCATTGTTATAGGCTTTTTTATGATTATTAAAAATTAGATTTCCCGGGGTTAGTTTTTCAGCAGCTCTTGCTGAATGATGCGTTCGAAAGCTGCTTTATCTTTGTAGCCGCGGTCCATGCGTGGCTGTCCCTGGGCAGGGATGTAGAGAAATGCGGGTATGCTGCTGATTTGAAAAACGGCTGCCAGCTCTTTTTCTACCTGTGTGTCTATTTTATAAACTTTCAGTTTGCCCTGGTAATCCTGTGCTATCTCTTCGAGCACCGGCGCTACCATTTTGCAGGGCTTGCACCAGTCGGCGTAAAAATCGATGATGGCCGGTTCACTGCCTTCGTAAATCCACTCCTGCGGGTTTTTCTCGTAATTCCAAATTTTCGATTTAAAAGTTTCTACAGTAAGGAATTCCGGCGAACTACTTGTTTTTGTGTCACCACTCACATTGGCGGTGCTTTCGGCCATTGCAGTTTGTTTTTCGTCGCCGCTGGTGTTGTTGCAGGCTGTGCTGCTAAAGGCTATCAGCAGGCTAATGATGGTTATCATTGTTGTTTTTCTCATATTTTATCGATGTTTTTGTTGATGAATAAAATGATCAATCGGCTGCAAAACTATAATTATTTTAATTATTAAATCGTTTCAGTATCACTTTTAAGTATTTTTGCAATAATCTTGCTAAAGCCAATTTTTTTGTTTTAATAAGTCATATTGACAGCAATTTTTATAAAATGATATTTTCAAAATGAAGCACCTGATTGATCAACTCAAGCCTGTAGAGTTTGAAACAGCTTTTGCCAGCAATGAGCAATGTCTGGAATTTTTGGCAGCCGAGAAGTGGAAAGATGGTTTTGTGTGTCGCAAATGCGGCAACACCAATTATTGTAAAGGCAAAACGCCCTTTTCGTGTCGCTGCACGCGTTGCAAGCACGACGAGTCGGCGACGGCGCACACCATTTTTCACCGCTGCAAAATAGAACTCACCGAAGCTTTTGCCATTGCATATCATGTTTGCAGCAACCCCGACATCTCGTCGTATGAGCTGGCACGGCGTCTGGAAAAGCGCCAGATGACCTGTTGGAAATTCAAAAAAGTTATCACCGACTGCATCAGCCGCAATGGCAGCCTGCAGTTTGTCCCGCCCGTCGAATAGCGGCAGTCCACAAAAAACGAAAAACGAACACCGAACAACACTCGCCCTGAGCTTGTCGAAGGGAACAAAAAAATAATTCGACACGCTTCAGGCGAAAAATTCTACTTTTGTCCAAATTTTAAAAATTAAAAAAATAAAACGTCATGAGTGTTTTGGTTGACAAAAATTCGAGGGTAGTCGTGCAAGGGTTTACCGGCAGCGAAGGAACTTTTCACGCACAGCAAATGATCGAGTACGGTACGCAGGTAGTTGGAGGCGTTACGCCTGGCAAAGGTGGGCAGACGCATCTCGACCGTCCGGTTTTCAATACGGTGCGCGAGGCTGTGGAGCAGCAGGGCGCCAATGTGTCGGTGATTTTTGTGCCGCCGGCTTTTGCCGCCGATGCCATAATGGAAGCTGCTGATGCGGGCATCGGAGTAATTATTTGTATCACCGAAGGCATCCCCACCAAAGACATGATGATGGTGATGGAGTTTTTGAAAGATAAAAAATCACGACTTGTCGGCCCCAATTGTCCGGGCGTAATTACACCCGGCGAAGCCAAAGTAGGCATCATGCCTGGTTTTATTCACGAACCCGGTCGCGTGGGCGTGGTCTCCCGTTCGGGAACGCTTACCTACGAAGCCGTCAATCAGCTTACCAAGGCCGGCTTGGGGCAAACTACTGCCATAGGCATTGGCGGCGACCCGATAATTGGAACCACTACGCGCGACGCCATCGAGCTTTTTATGCATGACCCCAAAACCGACGGTATCGTGATGATTGGTGAAATTGGCGGAACCATGGAGGCCGATGCCGCTGAATACGTAAAAGCCAACAGCCATAAACCGGTGGTGGGATTTATTGCCGGCGCCACAGCCCCCAAAGGCCGAACCATGGGCCATGCCGGCGCCATAATCGGTGGAAAAGATGATACCGCCGAAGCCAAGAAAAAAATTATGCGCGAATGTGGCATCCACGTGGTAGACTCACCCGCCGATATCGGCAAGAAAATGGCCGAACTGCTCAAAGATTAATACATAATATCTCTGATCCACGAAACGGTTGGCTGTTGCAAGTCAGCCGTTTTTTGTTGCAAAGCGGATTTACTTACTTTTGCACCTCTTTTTTTTAACTATCAATTAAAGCACAATGCAGATTCCTTCAAAATACGATCCTTCGCTTACCGAAAACAAGTGGTATCAATGCTGGATGGAGAAAGGTTTTTTCAGATCAGAACCCGATGAGCGGGAGCCTTATTGTATCGTTATTCCGCCACCCAACGTTACCGGCGTGCTGCACATGGGGCACATCCTCAACAACACCTTGCAGGATGTGCTGGTACGGCGCGCCCGCATGCAGGGCAAAAATGCCTTGTGGCTGCCCGGCACCGATCACGCTTCTATTGCCACCGAAGCCAAAGTGGTGGCGCATCTTAAGGAGAAAGGAATCGACAAAAAAAACCTGAGCCGCAGCGAGTTTCTCCAGCATGCCTGGGAATGGAAAGAAAAACATGGCGGCATCATCCTCGAGCAACTCAAAAAACTTGGTGCTTCCTGCGACTGGGAACGCACCCGCTTCACCATGGACGAGAGTATGTACGAATCGGTGATTGATGTTTTTATCGATTTGTATAACAAAGGATTGATTTATCGTGGCGTGCGTATGGTAAACTGGGATCCCGCCGCCCTCACAGCACTCTCCGACGAGGAGGTGGTGTATCAGGAAGAAAACTCCAAACTTTATTACGTAAGATATCGCGTCGAAAATGAAGACGACCAGTGGGTGACCATTGCTACCACACGCCCTGAAACGATTTTGGGCGATACGGCTGTTTGTGTAAATCCCAACGACAAAAGGTTTATAAGCCTGGCCGGAAAACGTGTCCTGGTGCCGCTGGTCAACCGTCCGGTGCCCATCATTCAGGATGAGTATGTCGATATGGAATTTGGAACCGGCTGCCTTAAGATTACCCCGGCGCACGACATTAACGATTATGAAATCGGAATCCGCCACAAGCTCGACACCATCGACATCTTCAACGACAACGGCACCCTTAACGAAGCTGCGCAACTCTATGTTGGCGAAGACCGCGACGTGGTGCGCCGCAAGATTGTAAAAGACCTCGACGCTGCCGGCAATCTGGTGAAGGTAGAAGATTATCAGAACAAGGTTGGCTATTCCGAACGCACGCATGTGGCCATCGAACCCAAGCTTTCGCTGCAATGGTTCCTGAAAATGGCGGAGCTGGCTCAACCCGCGCTTGAGGTAGTGATGGCTGACACCATTGCTTTTCATCCCAAAAAATTTAAAAATACCTATCGCCACTGGATGGAAAATGTGCGCGACTGGTGTATTTCGCGGCAACTGTGGTGGGGGCAGCGCATCCCCGTTTATTATCTGCCCAACCGCGAAATGGTGGTAGCAAAATCGGCGGAGAAAGCATTGCAAAAGGCGCAGGCGCAATATCCCGAACTCGAAAATCTTGCCATCGAAGACGTTAAGCAAGACGAAGATGTGCTCGACACCTGGTTTTCGTCGTGGCTGTGGCCAATATCCGTTTTCGACGGAATCCGCCATCCCGACAACCCCGACATTAAATATTATTATCCCACCAACGATCTGGTTACGGCACCTGAAATTTTGTTTTTCTGGGTGGCACGCATGATCATGGCTGGACTGGAGTACCGCGGTGAGATACCTTTTAAGAATGTTTACCTTACGGGAATTGTGCGCGACAAGCAAGGACGCAAGATGTCCAAGTCCTTGGGCAATTCACCCGATCCGGTGGAGATGATGAAACAATATGGCGCCGACGGAACACGTGTGGGCATGCTGTTTACTTCGCCGGCAGGCAATGATCTGCCTTTCGATGTGTCGCTTTGCGAGCAGGGGCGCAATTTTAGCAATAAGATATGGAATGCACTGCGTTTGGTAAAAGGGTGGGAAATCGACAGCAATTTGCCACAGCCTGAAAACAGCGCCATTGCTGCCGATTGGTTCGGGGCACAATTTAATGATGCACTCAAAACCATCGATGAGCATTATGCCAAATACCGCATTTCGGATGCCTTGATGGCTACCTACAAACTTATTTGGGACGACTTCTGCTCGTGGTACCTCGAGATGATCAAGCCGGCTTATCAGCAACCTGTCGATGCTGCTACTTATGAGCAAACCATAAAAATCTTTGAGAATCTGATGAAGGTGCTGCATCCGTTTATGCCATTTCTTACCGAAGAGGTGTGGCACCTGTTGGCCGATCGTGCCGAAAACGACTGCATCATCATAGCTCCCTGGCCGGAGCGCAAGCGCATTCATCACAAAATCCTCGACCAATTCGATTTTGCCAAAGAGGTGGTGAATGCTGCCCGAAATGTACGGGCTGCCCGCAACATCCCACAAAAAGAAGCGCTGGATTTTTATATTAAAAAAAATCTCGACCAGCAGCCCGACACTACCTTTGATGGATTGATAGCCAAGCTATGCAATCTGCGAAAGCTCGAATATGTGGATGAAAAAGTTGATAATGCGCTATCGTTTGTGGTGCGTTCTACCGAATTTTATATCCCGCTCACCGAAACTGTGGATGTGGAAGCCGAGATTAAGAAATTGCACGATGAGCTTGTGTACACGCAAGGCTTTCACAATTCGGTGATGAAAAAGCTTTCCAACGAGCGCTTCGTGAATAATGCACCAGAGGCGGTGGTTGCCAGCGAACGCAAGAAGCTCTCGGACGCCGAGAATAAGATAAAGGTAATCACCGATCAGATAGCTGCGCTACAGGGATAAGTTGAAAATCCCAAGTTCCAATAAAGCAACCGCCAGCAGGCGGTGTAAACAATTCCAAAGGCTCTGATATAAAATTTTGCAGCAGGCTTTTCTGGCTATTCCGAAAAGACGTACTGCAGCATATTGGCACCCATTTTTAAAGCTTTCAGCCGGGTTTCTTCTGAGTCTTTGTGTACTTCGTAGTCTTCCCAGCCGTTGCCAAGATCGGTTTCGTAGGTATAATAACAAACCAGGCGTCCTTCCCATATCAGCCCAAATCCCTGCGATGGTTTGCCATCATGCTCATGGATTTTGGGTGGTCCGCTGGTGAAATTAAATTTTTGGTGATAAATAGGATGGTCAAAAGGCAGTTCCACGAAATCAAGCTCCGGAAAAACCTTTTTCATCTGCGGACGAATGAATTTATCCAGGCCATAATTATCGTCGATATGCAGAAAGCCTCCAGCCATCAGATACTCCCTGAGGTTGTTAGCTTCCTGTGTGGAGAATACTACGTTGCCGTGTCCGGTGAGATGAACAAAGGGATAGTTGAAGATGTCGGTGCTGCCTACCTCCACCGTTGCCGGCTCACTGTTGATGGTGGTACGCAATTGCTTGTTGGCAAAAGCTATCAGGTTGGGCAGGGAGGTAGGATTGGCATACCAATCGCCGCCACCTTTATATTTTAACAATGCTATCTGCACGCCGCCTTTGGGTGTGGCGGCAGTGAGCAACATCGCAGCAAGAATGGATAAGACAACTATTTTTTTCATAACAATGAAATTATCTGTTTTTCAACGCCAATGTATGACACGCCACCAACGCTGCTGTTTCCGTTCTCAAACGGTTTTCGCCCAAACTTATTGGTTCAAATCCCCGACGCTGTGCCATTGTGATTTCTTCGCTGCTAAAATCGCCCTCCGGACCAATCAGCACCACCACCTCCCTGCCCGGTTCGGCAGCATCGAATAACGGCGTGTGGGGTTGATCGCTCACGTAGGCAATCAGTTTTTGGGTGGTCTCCTGTTGTTGTCCGATGAAGCTATCGAAAGCGGTAAGCTCTTCGAGCACCGGCAGCCAGGTTTGTTGCGATTGTTTAATGGCGGCTACCAGAATTTTGTGCAGGCGTTCGGAGTTAATCCTGACCCGCTCCGAATGCTGACACTGCAATGGCGTGATGATGCCGATGCCAATCTCCGTAGCCTTTTCGAGAAACCATTCAAATCGTGCCATGTTTTTGGTGGGCGCTACCGCTACGTGGCGATGTCGATGGGGAGGCGGTGGAACAAACTCTTTTTCGACAACTTCAAAGCGGCACTCCCGAATATTATTGTCGAGTAGCCTGCACATATAGCGGTGCCCGATACCATCGGTAAAAACCACGCGATCGTCAGGTACCAACCTTAGCACACGGCTGATGTGCCGCGACTCCTCAGTGTCGGTAATAAATTGATCGCCATCGATCGCTGTCGAAAAAAACCAATGCATCTCTTTTTTATTAATATGAGAATAAAAAAACCTGCTCCGGTTACAGAGCAGGTTTTTTGATAAACTTTATGATAATTATTCGAGAATAACTTTCTGAACGCGTGTAGATTCTTCGTTGACAAGCTGCACAAAGTAGATTCCTTTGGGCTGTGTCGAAAGATTGATGGTAGTATTTCCGGCAATTACACTCCTGTAAACAATCTGACCTTTCACGTTGGTGATGGTGAGGGTAGCATCCTTGTCGAGGCCTTTTATCGTCAACTGGCCGGAGGTCGGGTTGGGATAAATGGATACTGATTCCAAAGTCTTTTCACCAATAGCCACCGGGCTAAGTTTCATACTGTTGATCATCGACATGCCTTCTTCGGCAAACAATCCGTTGTAGTTAGGCATAGTAGTGTTGTAGGTAACCGAAGCAACAAACTCCTGCTCAGTAGAAGGCCTGTACAGGCGATAGCTCATCAGCTCGTTAGCAAGCAGTCCGTTCACTATATCGGGGGTCAGATCCACTTCGTCGCCAAAAGCTATCAGCAGCAGGTTGTTATCCTGGCTGGCAACTTCTGAGAAACCAACGCAAACGCCTTCAGTATTGAAAACGCCAATCTGATCGCCGATCTCAAGAGACTCAAGCACTGTATTCTCTATAGAGATAAAATGAGGAATACTGGTGTTTTCCACCTCGTTCCAGGCAAGGTTTTCACCTTTGTACGGTTTTGTTGCACCTGACGATTTTGCTGATTTTGAAAAAGATGGATATGTATAGCTGTCGGCATTATACATATTGAGTAGGTAAGCCTCATCGGGCTTCAGGTTGAGAAGTGTGAAAATGGCACCATCAGGCCAGTACAAATCACCTGAGTGGATATTGTATGCGAACAACAGATTTGCACCAACGGCTGTAGCGAAATCGGAGGTAGCTACTTCGTAAGGAACTCTTACCGGGAGGTAACTGGAACCTTTGGGGATGTTTACAGTTTTGTCGGCAGTTTCGGTACCCGTAACGATACAGCTATCAGTAACAATCATTTTTGATTTATATCCTATGAGCGGCGTAATGTCGCCAATGGTATTGATATTTTGGGGAACCCACCAGATACCGAGTGGCGGCTGCTGACGCAAGGTGATGATCATGTTGTCAGAAAGACCTGCTAATACATCCTCGATAGCTGCGCTGGGCGCTGGCTCCATGTAGATGGAGAATCCACTCCAATCATCCTGGATGGTCAGACATTGTACCTGGGTAATTTCGATGTTGATATTGCCAAACTCACCATTTTCGCCACCAACGGCAATGTATTAGGTGCCGGCGCTCAGGTTGCAGAAACCTGCTGCTGCTGCATCATTGTTACAGCCATCCTCGGCGTAATCGATAGCTCCGTCAGGAATCACGGCAGGGAAGATGGGTGCATTGTCACAATCGTCATACAAGGCAATAAAAGTATCGAAATCAGAACCGCAGGATGACACGAAAATATCCATGTCGGTAGGAAGGTTGACGGAGAACCATTGCAATTGTCCTTCAACGAAAGTTTCTGCATCCAAAGCGGCATCGTTGGGGTAGCCATAATCAATTGCATCAAAACATCCGCTTACAACTTCCACGCACACTGTGTCAGAAGGGGCTGATTCTGTCCCGTCGGGCATAATCTGGGTTACATAGTAGCACCAGTTGCCATCATGGATTACGTCATACATCTTTGTTTCAGGGGTGCCTTTGAGCAACCAGATAAATTCGTATCCGGGAACTCCGTTATCGAGCATACGATAAACATTGAAGGTAGGAACATAGTCGCCGCCATCTTCATAAATGGTAACGTAGCCATCAAAGCTGGAAGGTTCACCGGTAAGGCTGTCACCCGAGAAATAATACCCGGCAACCTGAGGGCCGGCAATGGCACCAGTGGTAACATTTATTGAGAAATCGATAAAATGCATTGGAACACCATCTTTCCAGAAGGGCTCAGCTCCAGTTTGCCAATAGACCTTTTGTCCATCAATGGTTGCCGGTAGTGTACTTCCATCAGCTAATGGAAAGTCAGTAGCGGAGACGCTGGTGAATCCTGCAGGCAGTTCAATTTCGAAATAGGCTCCCCAATCCTGATATCCGGCTGGGTTTTCGGGAGCATAGGCAGTGAGCGTAAAATCAAGATCCATGGTGGTGGAGGGAAGGTAGTTGTTGTTGCTTTCTACTTCGCCCATTACGATATCGGTGCCTTTCTCATTTTTCTTGGCAGTTGCTGTCCATTCCAGCTCTGCAAATCCATAACCTGTTGCCGAAGCAGCGGTGAGGGTGGGTCGCTTGTCGTTTAGTTCAAAATTCTGTGTGGTGGTGTTGCCATCCGTAACAACAACTCCGGTTGCGGTGGATGTGGAATAACCAACAGCAAATCCGCTTGCAGTAACGTCATAAGTTCCGGCTGGAATATCGAATGAATAATTTCCTAAAGCATCCGTTGTTGTGCTGAAAACATCAGCCGAAACTTTAACGCCCTGAATACCGGTAGTACCGTCGGTAACTAAACCGCTGATGGTTCCAACATTGTTGGCCTCAACAACAAACTCAGCCTGGTAATTGTATCCGGGACACGGGTGTCCATTGTAACTCGTCGGGGCAACCATGAAATAATAAGTACCTATGGGCAGATTCATAAATTCGATAGAATCTTCAAGACAGGCAGGCAGGTTTTTGTAGTGTGTAAAATAATTCCCTAAGTTTTCGCATCCGGCTACTCCCAGCTCAGCCTGCATTACCAGCCCAAAGGTGGTAGCTTGCTCAGCAATAACCGAGAGTTTAATGTTGCTAATAGCTCCTATGGTGATTTCAAACCAGTCGGTATCGCGTGTGCCTAAGTCAGCAGAAAGGTTGCCAAAAATCACATCTCCGTCCGTAACGGTTATAAAAGCCGGTGGGTCGATGTTACATCCGTCGTTATCAAATGCGCCACAGGCTTCACCTTCGGGAGTTCCAACAGGAGGTAAGGTGCAGGTGGTTTCTTCGTAAATACTTAAGAAGCCTTCGCCGGTTTCAGTCAAATATCCAGCTACCCTCACAACATATTCAGTGCTACTCGTAACAGCAAAAGATACTTTGGATTGCACATCACAAAAGTCATCATTGGATGCAAGTAATGACCCGTTGCAAGCATCGTAAACTTCCAAATAAGTATCAAAATCGCTATCACAAACATCTATTGATGCATTTCCAGTGAATGAAGCTGTGTAGGTGTACCAGATGTCGTACATCCCATCACCAGGCCATACAC
>JAAYIU010000092.1 GCA_012523265.1 Bacteroidales bacterium
TTGAGGGAGAAATCTGTTGCTACATCTAATAGCATTTTTGGCAAATGAGAATGGTTTTGTCTAATCGTTATTTTGACCATTTATTTGAGAGAGAAATCTATTACAAAAAAAACCGCGACACCTTGTGCCGCGGTTTTCGATGTATTATGTGAAAAAGAAGAAAGACTTGAAACTGTCTTTTCTCCATCGCTTTGCGCCTTGCGCCCTGCGTCTTATCTCACAATCATCTTTTTGGTAATGGTTTCGTTGCCGGCTTCTACGGTGTAGAAATAAATGCCTGCCGGCAAAGCAGATACATCAAGTGTAACTTCATTGGCACCAGCCTGAAGCGTACGTACAGGCAGCGTTTGCACAGTCTGCCCCATCATATTGGTGAGCATTACCTTCACCTGTGTGGGCTGTGGGAGCATTACGCTGAAACGCGCCTGACCTATGGCCGGGTTGGGCGTAGTTTGCGAAACAGTGGCTGCAGGTTTCGGCTACTCCGGTGTTTCCTCCATCCCCACAATGACAAAATCGGCATAAATGAACCTAAAATCCTGAATGGACATATACTGAACAGGATCGCCTAATGCTGTTCCCAATTCCTGATACGAAAATGGTATGGTATAGTTGCCGTTGCCATCTTCGAGCACCTCGTTGCCCATAGCGAAGAAATAGGCAGAGAAAGTGGCCGCTGACCCCCAGGTTACGTTAACGGGACGGTCGGCAATAGGGCCGGCAACGTCGCCGGTAATGGTGTTGTTTGTAAGATTAACACCACGTGCCCAAATGTCGGGAGCATTGTTTTCGGCCGAAATGGTGGTGTCGGTGTCGAGCCATGCCAAGAACATTTTGGAGCCGTCGGAGGTACGCGCAATCTGAATGCGGTTGTCTTCAGAGTTGTCACCCCAGTTGCCGCGGAACGACACAGGGCGCCCCAGCGGATAGCCTATCCAGGAGCCTTCGTCGCCTTTGTCCATTGATGAAAGCAGAAAAGCACTTGTAAAGGCATATCTTGAAGAGGGTGAAATCCCGGTAGAAATACTATAAGCAGTACCTCCTGTTACACCAACTATAACAGCAATGTGTGGGTTTCCGAAGCCATCAACGCTCAGGTCGAAATCGAATGCGGTGGTAAATGGAATCTGATCGCGGGGAGGCAACGGCGGGAGGAAAAGCTCACCAATTTCTGCATCGCTCAGATAATTCTGAACGCCAGCAATTCCGTCTTCACCGGCCAGGGCAACAGCGATAGGATCGGTCCAGGTAACGCCCGAATCTTCAGTGCGCCACAAAATAGGAAAGTACGATTGGTCTTTGCTGATATCTACCTCTCCATTATCACCAATCACAGCATAGTACCCAATTTGTCCATCGGGCGAAAACTCCACTTTCGATTGTGCGGGACGGGTTACGCCAGGTTGCATAATACACTCTAATGTAAACTGTTCGTAATCGAAATCCATAATGGATTCATTCCAGGCGCCATGATTAACGATCACCTCGTTGAGAAAAACCACTGCACCGCTTCGCCAGTCCTGGTTGAGGTCGCTCACCCAGAAATGTCCGTTGCTGGTAGTGGTGTAGCCATCGGGTGTGTATTGGAAAATATTCTCGTTGGGCTTGGAGGTTTCCAGATGTTTGGTGGTGTCGGTAATATCGCCAATGCTGGCGCGTCCCCAGGCATATCCGCCCCAGGAGTCGCTGCTGTTGGAACCATCGAGCGTCGGAGCAAAATAACATACATACGCATAGTTGGGGTCGGTGTTGCCAACGGGATTCAGGATACCATGGTTGGGATAGCGGGCCGCAGCTGTATAATAGCTGCCGCCGGCATTGTTGGTGGCAATGTAGAACTCCACCATGGATGTCCAGGTGATGCCGCCATCGGTGGAAATGTCGTAGCCCAAGTCTCCGGAATAGCCACCCGGATCAAGTGTGCCGCCCATGCGGTGCACGTGGGTAATGGTGTTGAGGTCGTTGTTGGCAGCAAGTATCGATTTTTGTCCGCCGCCATAGCCATAGCTATAACCATTTACAGAAGTGCCAATGGGGATAATCGACACAACATCGGTAGATTTGTAAACTGCCGGTTTGTGGATTTTGTAATCCACCCCAACCGTGCCAGTATTGGTGGGAGCATAGGCAGCTTTTTCAGTAAAGTCTGCCGTGTGGCTCACCACATTCGATTTGACGCGTACCTGTTGCGCCATCAGAGCGTAACCTAACGTCATTACTAATGCAAAAAGTAGAATCCTTTTCATAACTTAAATGATTTAGTGAATAATAAATTTATTAATAAAATAACTTTTACAGTCTTTTTTTTCAGTCAGCAAATATAGGAATAACTCGAATTAAAAAAACAAAACCACTTCCTTTTCGATAATAATAAATTCCGCATTTACAGCCGGTAAAGTGCATTTGGCAATTGCATTTGGCAGCGCGAGGAATGCCAACCCTGAAAAGGATGGCAACTCCGGTGAATCCCCAGGCACTTCCCGCTTGCACCATGCGCCGTGCGCCCTGCGCCCTGAGTCTTACTTCACAATCATTTTTCTGGTAACAGCTTCTTTGCCGGCTTCTACTGTGTAGAAATACACACCTGAAGAAAGGGCAGAAACGTTGAGTTGCATTTCGTTAACGCCAGCCTGCAGTCTGCTTGCGGGCATAGACTGAACGGTTTGTCCCATCATGTTGGTCACGGTAACATTTACTGTGGCAGCTTCGGCCAGGGTAACGTTGAAACGAGCCACTGCGTTGGCCGGGTTGGGCATGGTTTGCGAAACGCTGATAAACTCCGTTTTGTCAGCCGCAACTTCGCGAACATCAAAATACCAAAATGTAGATTCGTGGAACTTAAAATCCTGAATGTACTTGTACTGCACCGGATCCAGCGGATCCCAGGTATTCATTTCCTGAAATGAGAAAGGGATAATAAAGTTGCCGCTGTCGTCGCGGAAGGTGCGGTTGGCCATAGCGAAAAAATGAGCCTGATATGCAGCGTCACTGCCATAGGTAACATTGGTAGGGCTGTCCCAATTGGTTGTATCATAGGACAAACCATCCGACACCAAATCCACACCCCGGCACCAAATATCGGGACAGTTGTTCTCAGTAGCGACAATCGAATCGCTGTCGAGCCAGGCAACAAACATAAACTTGGCATCCTGCGAGCGGGCGATCTGAATGCGGTTATCCTCGGTTACTTCAGTGCCATAGGCACCACGAAAAAATCTGGTGCGTCCCAATCGGTAACCCATCCAGGAATCAGGATTTCCTTTGTCGTCCGACGACAGTAAAAACGCGCCTACATAACTGTAATGCGTCGAGGGTGAAATGTCGGTGATTATGCTATAAGGCTCCGCGCCCGTTACACCGATCATAACTGCAATATGTGGATTGCCCCAGGCATCCACGCTCAGATCGAAGTCGAAGGCGGTAGTGAAAGGGATTTGGTCGCGGGCAGGTACCGGCGGGAGATAAAGCTCAGCAATTTCTGAATCCTTCAGATAATGTTGTACTTCATGAATGCCTTCATCACCGGCCAGCGGCACCACCATAGGATCGCTCCACGAAAGGCCGCCATCTTCGGTACGCCACAGAATGGGGTAGTACGACCTGTTGGCTGAGATTTCAACCGAACCGTTATCGGCCAGCGCCACGATATAGCCGACTTGCCCATCGGAGGCAAATTCGATCTTGAGCATGGGCGGAATACCTGCTGAATCGGTAGTTTGGCAGGCCATAATATTTTGCTCCAGCGTGTAAGTTTTTGTTTCATTATCCCAAATACCGTGGCTGATGATCATTTCGTCAAGCCATACCAGTGTATCGCTTCTCCAGTCCTGGTTCAGGTCAACCGCCCAGAAGTCGCCCATATCTGTTACAGTAAAACCATCCGGGATGTATTGGAATCGTCCTGCATTAGGCTCGGAAGAAATCAGATGTTTGGTAGTGTCGGTTGCGTCACCAATTTTGGCACGCCCCCATGAGTAGCAGCCAAAATTACCATTACTAAAGTCGAGGCTGGGTGCAAAAAAGGTTACATACGCTTCATCCGGATTAAAGTTTCCTGATGGGTTGCAAATACCAAAGTTTGGGTAGCGGACAGAGACAAAATACCATGACGGATAGATGAGCGCATCATAGCATCGAATCGTCGTAGCCCAGGTAATTCCTCCATCTTTAGAAATATCATAGCAAAGGTCGCCATTGTATCCGCCAAGCGTTCCGCCCATGCGATGACCGTGAATGATGGTATTAATGTCGTTGTTAACCGCAAGGATCGCCCGCTGCCCGCCGGCAAAGCCATAACTAAAAGCATTGGCAGCGGTTCCGAGATCAATAATTGAAACACCGCTGCCGGATTTCTGTGGTCCCGGTTGCTGAAACTTCGGCTGCTGCACTGGAGAAGGATGCTGCTCTGGCGCATAGTCGATTGTATTTCTACGTTTAAAATTCTCGTAAGACAAACCAGGCTTTACAAAAGCACTTTGGGCCATTATTGCCAATCCTATTGCCATCCCGACAACGAAAAGAATGTATTTTTTCATGACGCCATTTTTTTAGAAATTAAAACAAATTGAAATCTTTTCAGAAAGAGGAACCAAAGGTAAGGAAAAAAGGGAATAAGAAAATTTAGAAACACTACAAAAATGTTTTATTCAGGCTGAAAAGTAAGCCAGGAGGACTCTCTCCGCTACGCACATGCAGCATCGAAACGACAAGTTTTTTTAAGTGATTAAAATACAATAGATTTCTCTCCGCCGGTTGGCGGATCGAAATGACACGGCTAATTTTCCAGCCAGTTGCAACAGACATCCGCCTTCGGCACTACTAATGATATATTTTTATTAACGAATAGATTTCTCCCTTCGGTCGAAATGACACGGCTGGCGTGGGCAGAGGGGGAGGCGGGATCGGGCGCTTCGCGCCCGATCCCGCCTCCCCCACCAACATCGTGACCCTTGTCATTTCGACTGAAAAATTTGCAAAGCAAATTTTGAGGGAGAAATCTGTTGCTACATCTAATAGCATTTTTGGCAAATGAGAATGGTTTTGTCTAATCGTTATTTTGACCATTTATTTGAGAGAGAAATCTATTACAAA
>JAAYIU010000374.1 GCA_012523265.1 Bacteroidales bacterium
AGATTGGATTGTTAAGTAAAATTTCGAGCACCTGGTTGGCCTGCATGGCGGCCACAACCATTAAGCGCGGTGCCAGCGGCGGCAGCTCCCGTGAGGTTTCACGGCTGCCATCGCCACAGATGTAGAGGTTTTTGTCGGCGCGCAAAGTGGTGATGCTGTTATTGTTTCCCCATCCTGCTACGCCGTTTCCGGCAACGAGGGGCGTGGCGGGCAGCTCCAGCGCCATGGTTTCGATGAGCATCAGCTTGGCCGTAGCGTCGTCGAAAGCCTCTACTACCACATCGCAGCCGATAAACAAACTGGCGATATCCGCATCAGTCAGTCGCAAGCAATGCGTTTCGATAATCAGCGCCGGGTTGAGCTGAAGCAAATTCTGGCGAAGCGCATCAATTTTGTAAAGCCCCACCTGCGACCGGAAAAAGTACTGCCGCGACAAGTTGGATGCATCTACCTTATCAAAATCGGCCAGCACCAGCTTGCCAATGCCGGCACGCGCAAGCAATGCGGCGCAGTTGCTGCCCAGCCCGCCACAGCCGGCAATGCCAATGGTTTTGGTTTGTAAAATGGTTTCAATTTGTTTGGTGTCCATGTGCGCCTTTTTTGCAGCAAGTTTTCAAAAGTATAAATATTTGTGCGGCTGGAAGATCAACGTTCAAAAAGGAAAGGAAAACGAAAGCGCTGAAACGCAAAGGCGCAGAGCGAGAGACAAAAAATATCGGAATGAATGGATTGGGTCATCTGCCGTTAACTTTTCGCTGTGGCTTTGAGTTTTTCAGCAATCCAAACTTTTATGATCGACTGTCGGGTTTTTACTCTTAATTTTTTGGATTCCTGAAGATTTCATTCCTTGCGAAAAGACATAACATCAGTTTTCTTATTTCAAAATCTTACAAACGGTATTTTACTTTTATTTGAATAATCATCAAAGTGCTGAATGGCAAAGTAAAAACCCGTTATGCACGCCAATGCATATTGGAAGCGCTGATAATCATTGTTTTGGATGATGATTAAAAAGATTAGTTTTGTGAATTAGATAACGGAAATTAAAAATATCATCATAAAAAAAATAGTCATGGAAGTTGCCGAACTGAAAAAGAAACACAAACTGATCAAATCGTGGTCGTACCAATGGACGCCACTCGACAAAGGCTACACAGATAAGACGCTTTATCTGAACCTTTCCACCAGCGAAATCAAAGAAAAAGAGGTTCCGCCTGAGATGAAAGAAAAATTCATCGGCGGACGCGGCTATGGCCTGCGGCTGTTGTGGGACGCCACTACGCCCACCACAAAATGGACCGACCCGGAAAACGAAATCAACATCTCATCCGGACCCATCGGTGGCATCACCCAATATTCGGGCAGTGGCAAAAGCATTTGCGTCTCCATCTCACCCCAAACCGACATCCCCATCGACAGCAACGTGGGCGGATTCTTTGGCCCGTTTCTGAAGTTTTCGGGCTTCGATGCCATCGAAATACAAGGCAAAGCCGAGCGCGATGTAATCATTTTCATAGATGGCGTAAATCATACCGTCGAGATCAACGAGGCTCCTTACCTGGATGCCCGCGACAGCCATGTGTTGGGCGAAGTGCTGACGGAGATGTACGCCGACGACGAGCGCGACAAGAAAAATATTGGCATAGTAGCATCGGGTACCGCCGCCGAAAATTCGCTCATCGGTATGCTCAACTTTACCTTCTACGATCCCAAACGTAAACTCGTGCGCCTGAAGCAAGCGGGTCGTGGCGGGATAGGCAGCGTATTTAGAAACAAAAAAATCAGGGCCATCGTCTGCAAAATTCCTGGCGTGAAAGGCAATCTGAACAATGTAGTGGATTTGCCGGCCATCATGGAGCGCGGCAAGCGTTTCAACAAAGAGATGCGCGACCTGGACGATTCACAGGCCGAAATGCGCACCAAAGGCACCGCGCACCTGGTGAACATCATGAACGACTACGACCTGCTACCGGTACACAACTACAAATTTGGCTCACATCCCGACGCCGACAAGATTCATTCGGAAGTGTGGAAAACCCACTTCACGCAAGGAATCCCCGACGGCTGCTGGATAGGTTGTAATATGGCTTGCGCCAAAGGTGTAGACGAATTTGAACTTAAATCAGGCCCCTACAAAGGACAGAAAGTAATTGTGGACGGACCCGAATACGAAAACGCCGGCGGGCTGGGCAGCAACTGTGGCATCTTCGACCCTGACCAAATCATCGAAGCCAACTTTTATTGCGACACCTATGGCATATGCACCATCACCTGGGGAACGCTGATGGCTTTTGTGATGGAATGCTACGAAAACGGAATCCTCAACAAGGAAAGAACCGGCGGACTGGAGCTGAACTTTGGCAACGGCGAGGCTGCCATGGAGGCTATGCACCAACTGGCGCGTGGCGAAGGTTTTGGCCTGGTGGCTGGGCAGGGCGTTCATAAGATGAAACAGATTTTTGCTGAAAAAGGTTGGGGCGACCCGAAGTTTCTCAACGACATTGGTATGGAAGTGAAGGGACTTGAATATTCGGAATACGTCTCCAAAGAATCGCTGGCACAGCAGGGCGGTTTTGCCATGACCAACAAAGGACCGCAGCACGACGAAGCCTGGCTGATATTTATGGACATGGTCAACAACCAAATCCCGACTTTTGAAGACAAAGCCGAGGCGTTGCATTATTTCCCCATGTTCCGCACCTGGTTTGGCTTGCAGGGATTGTGCAAGCTGCCCTGGAACGATGTGGAGCCTGTGAATAATGCCGAAACCGACGAGCCGGCCAAAGTTCCAGAGCATGTCGATAACTACGTAACCATTTATACTGCCGTTACCGGAAAACCTTTCGACAAACACGAGATGATCAGGCAGTCGGAGCGGTTTTATAATTTCCAGCGCATCTTCAACCTGCGCCGCGGATACGGCACCCGCAAATACGACGCACAGCCCTATCGTGCTGCCGGACCGGTAACCATAGAAGAATATGAATCACGCGCCGAACGCTACGACAAACAGCTCAAAGAAATCGTGGGCTTCGACCCGGAAGGAAAAACTACGGAAGAAAAAGTAGCCGTGATGCGCAAACATCGCGAAAGCCAATACGAAAAACTCCTCGACGCCGTGTACAAACGCCGTGGCTGGACAC
>JAAYIU010000340.1 GCA_012523265.1 Bacteroidales bacterium
AATCGGCGCCGGTGCGATCCATCTTATTTATAAAACAGATGCGCGGCACATGGTATTTGTCGGCCTGACGCCATACTGTTTCGCTCTGGGGTTCCACACACCCTACTGCACAAAAAACCATTACGGCTCCATCGAGCACGCGCAGTGACCGTTCTACCTCAACAGTAAAATCGACGTGCCCGGGGGTGTCGATGATGTTGATTTTGTAATGATTGTTGTGGAAATCCCAAAAAACGGTGGTAGCAGCAGAATTGATGGTGATGCCACGCTCCTGCTCCTGGATCATAAAATCCATGGTTGCAGCGCCGTCGTGCACCTCGCCCATCTTGTAGTTGATGCCGGCGTAATACAGGATACGTTCGGTCGTAGTGGTCTTACCCGCATCAATGTGCGCCATTATCCCGATGTTC
Source organism: Bacteroidales bacterium (assembly GCA_012523265.1). GTDB lineage: Bacteria > Bacteroidota > Bacteroidia > Bacteroidales > 4484-276 > SABY01. Next base: position 411 of record JAAYIU010000340.1, read on the forward strand.
CTGATATGTTGTAAACCGTGTGGCATCGCCAGTTATTATTTCTGCTTTATTGTGGTGTTAATATTAAAATCTAAAATGTGAGAATGCTTTGTTAGCTTCAGCCATGCGATGAATATCTTCCTTACGCTTGTAGGCGCCGCCTTCTTCTTTGAACCCTGCCAATATTTCGCTGGCAAGCTTGCGTGCCATCGATTTCTCGTTGCGTTTGCGGGCAAACGAGATCATATTTTTCATGCCGATAGATTGTTTACGTGAAGCAGGAATTTCGGTAGGAATCTGAAAAGTAGCCCCTCCGATACGACGGCTGCGTACTTCCACAGCAGGCGTAACGTTGGCAAGAGCTTTTTTCCATACTTCCAAAGTATCTTCCTCTTTCGATTTTTCGGCTACAACCTCCATAGCGTCATAAAAAATCTTGAAAGCAAGGTCTTTCTTACCGCAAAGCATCAGGTTGTTAACAAATTTTGTTACAACGATATCATTGAACTTCGGATCGGGAAGAATGATTCTCTTTTTTGGTTTAGCTTTCCTCATTGTATTGTAAATTATATCCTTTTACCTGAATAACTATTTCTGTTTAGGACGCTTGGTTCCGTATTTCGAACGACGCTGTGTGCGGCCTTCTACTCCTGAAGTATCCAACGCACCGCGGATGATGTGATAACGCACGCCTGGCAGGTCTTTCACACGCCCGCCACGGATCATCACGATGGAGTGCTCCTGCAGGTTGTGACCTTCGCCGGGAATGTAGGCGTTCACCTCTTTTTGATTGGTAAGCCTCACCCTTGCCACTTTGCGCATGGCCGAATTGGGCTTCTTGGGTGTGGTAGTGTAATCACGAACACAAACACCGCGACGCAGCGGACACGAATCCAAAGCAGGCGATTTGCTCTTGTCGGTTAATTTCTTGCGGCCCTTACGAACCAACTGTTGTATTGTAGGCATATTCGAACTTTGGTTTAATTTTTGCGAAAACAACCCCCCTTTTTTGGGGGTGCAAAAGTACTAAAAAAGTTAAACAAACTATCTCCACCTGAATTTTTTTTCAGATCAAAAAAAATAATCGCCAAGTGTGGTGGGAAATAAAAAGGAGGGATACTAATATTCTCCGAGGCAAAATGAACATCCTACTGCGGACGCACATTAGAAACCTTTTACTACCTCATTTTATCAGGTTTCCTTTAAATTTCTCTTCTCACTCCGCTCTTGCTTGGGCATCAAATGCTTTCTCCAAAAGCGGGCACAAAAGTACACTCAATTTTTTAAAAACAAAATTTATTTTTCTTTTTTATCAATTTATTTCTATCCAACGTCCCAAAAGCCAGCTAAACAAGCAGCGCAAAGGGTTCTTACAATTTCTGTAAAAGAGAGGCCACTAAATATTTACCAAAAAAATCGCCTGTTCGCATAAAATAGTAACTTTGACCGGCATAAAAACGCTTCAACCGCCAGCAGATAATATGCGCGCGACAACCGAAAGCGGAAATCAAAACACGGGTATGAAAACCATTGTTAGCTTGCTATTGGCATTATTTTCAATGCAATTGGTTGCCTCAGCTCACATCGACAGCCTGGTGGATGCAGCCCGTAACCCAAAATATTCCGACTCACTGCGCCTGGAAACCTACGAGGACATCACACTTGTTCTTATCAACACCAGTGGCGACTCCTGCCGCATGCTTTGTGAGGAGGGGGCCGTGCTGGCTAAGGCTGCGGGCAATGCGGTGTTTGAAGTTTCTTTTTATGCGCGCATCGGGAAATCCTATTATTTCGAAGGCAACTACGGTGAGATGGCGCATTACTGGATGGAAGCACTGCGTGTGAGCGAGGCCTCGGGCGATCCGTTTATCATCTCCCAGTCGCTCAACAATCTGGGCGTGCTTTATCAAAAAATTGATGTCGATTTCGACAAGGCCATCGAATATTTCACCAGAGCTGTGGAATACAAAATGTTGATGGGCGATACAGCTTCGATGTTGATGACGCGCATGAACATTGGCACTACCTATATGGATGCTGATCGCCCGCAGGAGGCACAGAAGGTTTTTGAAGAGCTGCTGCCGATGATTGATAAACTGAAAAGTCCAAAGCAAAAATATTCAGTTTATGCCAATATTGCGACCAACTACTCCAAAATTGCCAGCAGTGAAAATGTACAAAAGTATTTTTACGATGCTTTAAAGTTTTTTTTTCTGGCCGAAAGCGAGCTGAATAAAACCGACAATATTTTTGATCGAACAAGTCTGCTGTTAAATATTGGCGAAACCTATCTGTATCTCGATGATTATGACAACGGTTTTAAATATCTTAACGAAAGCATGAGGTTAGCGCGTAAAAATGACGCCATCGCAAAACGCCTTAAGATTTACATGATTCTGCGCAATCATTTCCTGTCGATGAACAATTATAAAATGGCCTATCTCTATCAGGATTCGGTGATCATGATGAATGATAAAATCAACACCCTTGAAGCGAAGAAGACACTAGATGAAATAACCACCCGCTACGAAACAGAAAAAAAAGAAGTTGAGAACCAGCGCCTGCAGGAGCAGATGAGCAAAGAACAGGAGAGGAGCCGACGCATCATACTGATAAACTATGTTTTTCTGGCCGTGACCGCTCTGCTGGTAATTTTTGCACTTATTGTCATCATTTTAATATTACAAATCGGAAAACGCAACCGGTTATTATTAAAATCGCAACGCGATCTGGAAGCCCTTAACCAGGATTTGAAGCGCTCGAATGAAGAAACCGAACAGGCACTCGAATTCCGGTCGCAGTTTATGGCTAATATGAGCCATGAAATCAGAACCCCGCTCAACATCATTATTGGTTTTAATACTTTTTTAAGTAAAAATATCGACGATCCGCAGCTAAAAAAATACACCGAATCAATCGAGGTGAGCAGCTACAATCTGCTACGTTTTCTTAACGACATCCTGGATATGTCGAAGATTGAGGCCAACCGCGTAACCCTTACCAACGACCGGGTGAATCTTAGATTTATGATACAGGGCATTCGCGAATTGTTCGTACTCAAAGCGCAGCAAAAAGAGATTGCTTTTCTTCTGGACATAAAAAAATGTGTGCCCCACGAAGTAATCCTGGATGAAATAAGGCTGCGACAAATACTGATGAATCTGGTGGGAAATGCCATCAAATTCACCGATACGGGACATGTAAAAGTAACGATAGATTGCCCTGACACAAACTACCTCGGCGCACAAATGGCCGGAAAAACCAACATCAGAATACAAATAGAAGATACCGGCATTGGTATCGATGCCGACGATCAGGAGAGCGTTTTTGAACCTTTCAGGCAGGTGAACCTGAAAGAGCAGAAAAAATTGGGCGGCTCAGGGCTGGGTTTGGCCATTTCGCGGCGCCTCACCGAAATAATGAATGGCCGCATTTCGCTTACGAGCGTCAAAGGTAAAGGCAGCACTTTTACAGTAAGTTTTGAGGATGTTCCGGTAGTTTACCAAATCAGTTCTGCCACAACTTCGGCACCCAAACTGCCTGCACAGCCTGTGTACGACTTCAAGAACAGCCTGCTGCTGGTTGCCGACGACGAAGAGATGAACCGCGATTTGATTAAAACATGTTTTGAAAAATTCAACCTCCGAATAATTGAAGCCGAAAATGGTGCACAAGCCGTCGAGATGACAAAACAGCACAAGCCCGACCTGATATTTATGGATATTAAAATGCCCATAGTGGATGGCATAGAAGCAGCCAGCGCACTAAAAAATGATCCGAATGTGGGCACCACGAAGATTTTGGCTTTTTCAGCTTCCGATATTTTCGAGCAGCTACCGCAGCAAAAAAACGAATGTTTTTCGGGTCTCATCTCCAAACCAATCATCCTGGAGGAGCTTTACAATAAAACCGCCGAAATATTGCCCCATACGATTTCATTTAGCGAAAGCGAAAACAAAGACACAACTGAAGATTATTTTGATTTTGCAGAAGACCGCTCCGCCCTTACTGATGAGATCAGCCACATACTCAATCGGGATTTTCTTTCGTATCAGCACCAGATTATCGAAACCAATGCCATGAACAAATACCTTGCATTCGCTTCTGAATTGCACACCTTTTCCATGCAGCATCAACTCAACGAACTCGCCCTGTATGCCAGCGCCCTGAGCGCAGCAGTGAAAAAATTTGATACGCAAAAAGTAAAAGAGCTTTTGCAGCAATTTCCGCAGATATTGGGAGAGTACTACACCTTTACTAATTAATACCTCGAATGACTCAAATTTATAAAAGTCAGGACATCAACATACTGATTGTTGATGATAATATTGAAAATATTCAGATTATCGGCCAGATATTGATGGGGCAGAATTACAACCTTTCATTTGCTACCAGTGGCTCTGAAGCGCTGCATATGCTGATGGAAGCGGAGCAGAAATATGATCTCTTGCTGCTCGACGTACTTATGCCCGGGCAGGATGGTTTCAGTGTGTGCCGGAAAATAAGATCCAATCCGGCTTTAAGCCAGCTTCCCATTATTTTTCTCACTGCCAAAGCCGACAGCAAAAGCGTACTAACCGGACTGGAGCTGGGCGCCAACGATTATATCTTTACGCCCTTCAACAATCGCGAGCTGCTCCTTCGGGTAAAAACGCAGATAGATTTGAAAAAACAACGCGAAGCACTGGAAACGTTTAATCAGTCGCTCGAAGAGATCATTGCGCAACGTACCGAGCAACTTCACCTGGCGCTCAGCAAACTGGAAATACTGGAACAAGCCAAAAGCAACTTCCTCCGCCTCATCAGCCATGAGCTGCGCACGCCGCTCAACATCATCAGCGGATTTACTGAAATATTGCAGGAATCGCTGCAAAACACTGCCCACGTCGGCGACCTTGCAGAGCTGAAAACATCTACCGACCAGCTCATCTCACTCGCCGAAACGGCGCTGTTGATCACCGAAATACAACTGGGGAAATATGCGCCCGATTTTTCGCTAATCGACCTGAAAGCTATTTGTAAGGAAAATGCACGCCGCTACCAGAAATCATTTAAAGGAGTGTATCTGCAGTTTCATTTCAATTACGCACAAAACGACAGCAAGGTATATGGTGATCATAATCTAATTGATAACATCGTCGGGAAAGTTACTGAGAATGCCATCAACGCCTGTGGCGACCGGTGTGAGATAACGTTTCAGTTGACCCGGGAAGGCGAAAACACTGTGCTCGAGATTAACGACGATGGTACTGGTTTCGACGCAAAAGATATGGAGCAAATTTTTGAGAAGTTTTCCAAGGAGGGTCCCGACCTGAACTACGATGGTTTTGGGCTGGGCCTGTCTACAGTAAAGCTGGTGATGGATTTGCACAGGGGCAAGGTTTCGGTTAGAAACCATGAACAAGGCGGCGCCTCGGTGCGGCTTGAATTTCCGAAATCCTATTCCTCCCCGGCAGGCACTCCATAAAGATCGAAGGCCTCTGCGCCGGTAATTTTTATCTGATAAAACGCTCCGGGCATCAATGGATATGATGCATCTATCAGCACTTCGTTGTCCACCTCCGGCGAATCGTACTCGGTGCGTCCTACCCAAAAATCTCCCTCTATGCGGTCGATGATAGTTTTGTAAATACTCCCAACGCGTCGATTATTTAGCTCCAGCGAAATACTTTCCTGCAAAGCCATCAGCTCCTGAGCGCGCTGCTGTTTCACCTCCTCCGGCACATCGTCGGCAAGGGCGTAAGCGGGTGTGTCTTCTTCGTGCGAATAGGTGAACACGCCCATCCGCTCGAATTTCTGCTCGGCCACAAATTGCTTCAAAGCCTGAAAATCTTCATTGGTTTCGCCTGGAAACCCAACTATTAGTGTGGTACGCAATGCCACACCGGGAACAGCTTCCCGTATTTTTTGTAAAAGTTCCAGCGTCTGACCGGCTGTGTGGCCACGATGCATCCTGCGCAATACCGAATCGGAGATGTGTTGCAAAGGAATGTCGAGATAGCGGCAGATGGCGGGATGTTCGCGTATCACATCCAAAACATCCATCGGGAAACCGGCGGGATAAGCATAATGCAGCCTGACCCACTGCATGCCGGGAATAGCTGCCAACTCGTGCACTAAGTCGGCCAGGGCACGGCGACCGTATATATCGAGGCCGTACCAGGTGATGTCCTGCGCAATGAGTATCAGCTCTTTTACACCTCCTGCAACAAGAAAACGGGCTTCGGCTACCAGGCTTTCGATGGTACGCGAGATATGCTTGCCGCGGATGAACGGGATGGCGCAAAAAGCACAGTTGCGGTCGCAGCCCTCCGAAATTTTGAGATAAGCATAATGTGGCGCGGTAGTAACGGAGCGCTCTCCCACAAGCTCTTTGCGATAATCGACATGTAAATCTTTGAGAATGATGGCAAGGTCGGAAACACCATAAAAAGCATCTACCTCATGAATCTCGGCTTCGAGCTGGGGCTTATAACGTTGCGACAAGCAGCCCATCACCAACAGACGATCTATTTTACCCGCTTTTCGCGCTTTCGCAAATCGCAAAATCGTATCTATTGATTCTTCCTTCGCATCGTTGATAAAGCCGCAGGTGTTGATGATAACGATACCGCCGTCGACCTTTTCGGAATCGTGCCGGACGGTGTATCCACCTGCTTTCAACTGATACGACAGCACTTCTGAATCCACCACATTTTTGGAGCAGCCCAGGGTGATGATGTGAATATCTTGTTGGGATTTTTTTGTTAACAAAACAACCTCTTACTTCTACTTTCTAATTTCTACCCTTTACTCTGCAAAAAGCGAATCGACAAATTCATTTTTATTAAAAATCTGAAGATCTTCTATTTTTTCGCCGATACCGATATACTTTACGGGCACTTTGAACTGGTCGGAAATACCGATTGCCACGCCACCTTTGGCTGTTCCATCGAGTTTGGTCAGCGCCAGTGCGTTTACTTCGGTGGCTGCCGTAAACTGCCGTGCCTGCTCAATGGCGTTTTGGCCTGTGGAGGCATCCAGTACGAGCAATATTTCGTGCGGTGCCTCAGGCACCACTTTTTTCATCACCATTTTTATTTTCGTCAGCTCGTTCATCAGGCCGATTTTGTTGTGCAGTCGTCCGGCGGTATCGATGATCACCACTTCATAATTTCCGGCAACAGCCGATTTGAGTGTGTCGAAGGCAACAGATGCCGGGTCGGCGCCCATGCCCTGGCTTACGATAGGAACCCCGGCGCGCTCTGACCAGATGGTGAGCTGATCGACGGCGGCAGCGCGGAAAGTATCGGAAGCGCCCAGCACTACTTTTTTGCCGGCGCTTTTAAACTGATGCGCCAACTTGCCGATGGTGGTGGTTTTGCCAACGCCATTAACGCCCACCACCATGATCACGTAAGGCTCAGGGCGCGGCGCAAAATCGAACGGGAGCAAAACGCCGCTTTCGTTTTCGGCCAGAAGCGCGGCAATCTCTTCTTTCAGCAGGCGGTTAAGCTCTGAAGCGCTCACGTATTTATCGCGTGCCACGCGTGCTTCGATGCGCTCGATGATCTTCAGGGTGGTGCTTACGCCAACGTCGGAGGTTACCAGAATCTCCTCCAGATTGTCGAGCACCTCCTCATCGACTTTGGATTTTCCGGCAACGGCTTTTGTAAGTTTCGAGAAGACGCTGGCCTTGGTTTTTTCAAGGCCTTGGTCGAGTTTCTCTTTTTTCTTTTTCGAAAACACGTTAAAAAGTCCCATAGTTCGGCGTTTTTATTTTTTGTTTACAACCATATAAAAAAAGCCTTCCCCGGTGGCGGAAAAGGCTCATCTATCATTTCCCGGTAAGGGAACGATATTATTTTTTACCAATGAACTCCTGCACCTTGTCGTTAGGAACAACGTTTTCCTTGAAGGTGTATGCACCGGATTTAGCAGATTTCACAACCTGTATCACCTTTGCGAAGTCCTTACTGCTCGATTGCAGCGAAGCAACAACTTTCTTTGCCATATTGTACTATTTTTATTTGATTTCTCTGTGAACGGTCATTTTCTTCATGATAGGATTGAACTTCTTCAACTCCAACCTTTCGGGTGTATTCTTCTTGTTTTTGGTAGTGATGTACCGTGATGTTCCGGGCAAACCGCTGGTTTTGTGCTCGGTGCATTCCATGATTACCTGGATGCGCGCGTCTTTAGATTTTTTTGCCATTTGTCTGTTTCCTTCAATTTTTCAGGCCGGCAAAATTAGTTACTAATTTTTAGATGGCCAATTATTTTCTGATTTTTTTCTAAAAGAATTCTTTTTTAACTATTCATCGAGATCAAAAACTCCTCGTTAGTCTGTGTAAAACGCATCTTGTCTTTGAGAAACTCCATTGCTTCCACCGGATTCATGTCGGCCAGGTGGTTGCGCAATATCCAGATGCGTTGCAGTATCTCCTTGTCGAGCAGCAGGTCGTCACGGCGGGTACTTGAGGCCACAATGTCGATGGAGGGATAGATGCGTTTGTTGGAGAGCTTGCGGTCGAGCTGCAGCTCCATGTTGCCGGTTCCTTTAAACTCTTCAAAGATCACCTCGTCCATTTTCGATCCGGTGTCGATGAGTGCTGTAGAGATAATGGTGAGCGACCCGCCATTTTCTATCTGTCGTGCTGCCCCAAAGAAACGTTTGGGCTTGTGCAGTGCGTTGGCCTCTACCCCACCGGAGAGCACTTTGCCCGACGCCGGCGACACGGTATTATAGGCGCGTGCCAGGCGCGTGATAGAATCGAGCAGTATCACAACGTCGTGGCCACACTCGGTGAGTCGCTTGGCTTTTTCGAGAACGATGTTGGCAATTTTTACGTGACGCTCGGCAGGCTCGTCAAAGGTGCTTGCAATTACCTCGGCTCTTACGCTGCGCGCCATATCGGTGACCTCTTCGGGACGCTCGTCGATGAGCAACACGATCATATACACCTCCGGGTGGTTGTAGGCGATGGCATTGGCAATTTCTTTAAGCAAAACGGTTTTTCCGGTTTTGGGCTGCGCCACGATCAGGCCACGCTGGCCTTTGCCAATGGGCGTAAACATATCGATGACCCGTGTAGAAACGGTTTCGCCGGGATGGCCAGTGAGGTTGAATTTCTTCTCCGGGAAAAGCGGTGTCAGAAAATCAAACGGGATGCGGTCGCGGGCTTCTTCAGGTGTGCGGCCATTGATCTCCTCCACTTTGATAAGCGGGAAATATTTCTCCCCTTCTTTGGGCGGACGAATAGCGCCGCGCACAGTATCGCCGGTTTTCAGGCCAAAGAGCTTTATCTGCGATTGCGATACATAAATATCATCGGGCGAGTTGAGGTAGTTGTAATCAGCCGAACGTAAAAAACCATACCCATCCTGGATCACTTCCAACACGCCTTCGGTAATAACAGCACCGTCAAGCTCGGTAGCTACATTTTTATTATGTCGCTGCTGACCATTGCTGCGCTGTGGCTGGTAGTTTTCATCGGTATTACCAGGTTCGGGCGCGCTGTCGGAGGGTCGGTTATCCTGTGAGCGGTTATCCCTGGAACGATTATCCTGCGAGCGGTTGTCCTTTGAACGACCATCTTGCGAGCGGTTGTCCCTGGGACGGCTATCCTGCGGGCGGTTATCCCTTGAACGGTTGTCGCCGGCGCTGCTTTCAGGCGAATCCTGAGGTTTATCTTCCGAAGGCGAAGCTTGTTTTTCGCGACGTTCGAAGCGGGGTGACTGATGATCTTTATCGCTGCGCGGCTTATGCTCATGACGGGGAGCACGCTCCTGAGCGGATGGAGCCTTTTCGGTTTTCCCCTCGCCAACATCAGCATGTACAGCTTTGGCTTCGATGGGTGGCTGCACGCCAGTACTGCTCGAGGCCAGCTTTTCTTTTACAGGCTCCGGGCTAATGCGACGGCGACGGCTACGATTTTGGTCGCGAGAATCGTATCCAGAACCATTATTTTCCGATGTTCCATTTATACGGCCTTTTTGATCTGGCTTTTCAGGAGGATTAAGCGCCTGATGATCCAATATTTTGTAAATCAGATCCTGCTTCTTAAGATTATTGGTTTTACTAATGTCCAAATCTTTGGCGATTTGCTTCAGCTCGGTGAGCAGTTTGCCGTTCAATTCGATAATATCGTACATGAATGTAGTATTTTGTTTTCTGAAATTTTGTTGTTAGCCGTGAAGTGCCATGAGCATCGACCCGGAAATTCAGTGCTGCTATTAATAAAATGGCTGTTACAATTGCCGACTGCATCTGTTCGCATGCCCCGAAAGAGCGATGTGCTGTTGCCGGAAGACAATAAAAATCTTTAGGGTATTCAATTTCCTAAACAACAGTCTTTTTTATAATATGCATTGAAGAGTAAAAAGGAAATTTATCAAAGAAATCCAGATAAATGATTGATAAAAGATTAAGTTTCAAGACGGCAAAGATAATTATTTTTAATAGCGTCACATTTTCTGATGAAATTTTTAAGATTTATTTTATTACAAATGCTGACAGCGCCACATGATCAAAAAACCAAATGATCGTATATTTGCCGCGTCTTATTTTTTATAATCCAAAAATCATCCTCACATGTTACAACGTATTCAATCGGTCTTTCTTTTCATGGTAGTCGTTTTCGGCGTACTGGCTCTTTTGCTGCCGATAGCAACCTTCACGGGCGAAACGAACATACTCAGGTTTTATCTGTATGCTGTCGAGGACTTGTCGCCGGATCCTTTTGGCGCTGCCGCATCAGCTTTCGACCGCTGGTTTACGCTGCCACTGGCCATTGGTCAGTTTGTGATTATCCTCATTGCCTTTATCACCATTTTCCAATACAAGCGACGCATGCTGCAAGTGAGGCTGAACCTGCTGAACACCCTTTTGAATGTGCTGCTCATCGGTGGTATTTTCTATTATGTTAACTTGTTCGAAACAGCTTCGGAAGCCACAGCCGATTATCGAATAGCCACCATCTTTCCACTCTTGTCGCTGGTGATGATTTTTTTGGCCAACCATTACATCCGCAAAGACGAGAAGCTGATACGTTCGGCCAACCGTCTGCGCTAGCGCGTAGCTCTCGTTTTCTCGAATATTTCCAGGTTTTTGATCTCTTTCCCGTCGATGTCAAAGCGCATCATGGTGATAACTTTGTGAAGCCCTGAAATACCGGCGGCACCGGGATTGAGATGCAACAGATTGTTATTTTTGTCATAAATCACTTTGAGAATATGCGAATGGCCGGAGATGAATATCGCGGGACGCTCTGTAGCGATAATCCGCCGGGCTTCGGGCGTGTATCTGCCGGGATATCCGCCAATGTGCATCATCGCCAGCTTTGTATCTTCTATTTTATCAATAAAAACCTCCGGACATTGCAGGCGCATATCATGGTCATCAATGTTGCCATACACTGCCTTTACCACGGCCAGCTTGCGCAAATCGTCAAGAACAGATGCCGAACCAATATCGCCGGCGTGCCATATCTGGCGGCAGCCCGAAAAAAAACCGGCAGCACTTGCCGGTAAACTTCCGTGGGTATCGCTTAAAAGTCCGATGCGCGTCATGCGTTATATTTGGTTGGTATTGTTGGAAGGAACGTAATGATGCTTGTTTTGATTGCTCAGGCAAAAGGTAATTTTCAGCGTCAGCACCGTGCGTACTGCCTCACCGGCTTTGATGGCCGGTAACCAACGCATCATCGGCAGCAGCCTGATGGCTTCTTCAT
>JAAYIU010000138.1 GCA_012523265.1 Bacteroidales bacterium
CCCGTGGCGCCAAACAGCATTTGCGCCGAAACGTCCTTCACCAGATCGTTATTTTCATACGACATCACAATGGCGTCCAAATCTTTATTGTCGGCGAAACTCTTCAAAAGATAGGCGTTTCCAAAAATATCGAGCACGGTGTGCGACGGCAAAGATTTTATTTCGGCAATGAGCTGCAACGCAGCCTGCGTTACGCTGTAATTATTTCGCGGCAGCAACCGCGGGCTTTCCAGGCTAATAATAATCAGATTATAATCCTGGAGGTGTTTTCGCAATGTACTTATCTCTGCCGCCGTGGGAGCATCGCCCGCCTGAAAATGTGTGACCGGTGCATAAAGCTCCAGGGTTTTCTGAAAAGCACTCACCGCCGAGCTACCGATGGCCACCGAAGCGATGCGCAACGTGTCGAGGCGCTGCAGCGGCAGCAGGTCACGCTGGTTTTTTACTATCGTAACGGCCTGTTCATAGATCTGTCGCGTGATCAGCTCGCTTTCGGCATCGTTTACCAAAGCGGGTACTTTATCAATATCGATGTCGTCGTAATCAAAAGTATTAAGGCCGGTGATGTATTTGTAAGTCAAAATTTTGCGGCAGCGGGCATCTACTTCTTCACGACTTATTTCTCCCTGGTCGATGGCTTTTATAATTTTATTAATAGCTGCATTGATGGCCAGTGGCAGCAGCAGGATGTCGTTGCCGGCCAGGTAGGCCATTTTTTCTATCTCACCAATTTGATGTGCAGCCGTAACGCCTTTCATGTCTAAGGCGTCGGTTATTGCCAAGCCTTCAAAACCCATCACCTGTTTCATCAGGCTGTCGATGGCTTTGTCGGAAATAGAAGTGGCCATGTCTTTGCGGGCGTCGAGTGCCGGAATGTAGAGGTGCGCCGTCATGAGGCCGCTCACATGCGCCGCCATCGCAGCCCGGAAAGGCACCAGGTCGATGCTGTCGATTACCTGGCGGCTGTGGTTGAGCAGCGGCAGGGTGTAATGCGAATCGCTGTCGGTGTCGCCGTGGCCGGGAAAATGTTTGGCGCAAGCCATCACACCCGCATCCTGCAAGCCGCGGATATAGGCAGCCCCTTTGATGGCTACCTGCTGCGGGTCTTCTCCAAAAGAGCGGAAGTTGATCACGGGATTTGCCGGATTGCTGTTGATGTCGACCACGGGCGCAAAGTTCATTTGCGTGCCGATGCTTTTGCAATGCTCGCCAATTTTGTAAGCCATTTTATAAATCAGCTCATTGTCGGTGACGGCGCCCAGAGTCATTTGTTTGGGGAACGACCACGCGTTTTTCAGGCGCATGCCCAAGCCCCATTCGGCGTCGATGGTGATCAACAGCAGCGTTTCGCTCAGCACTTGCCAATATTTGGTGAGCTGCGCCTGTTGCTGCGGATCGCCCTGAAAAAAGCAAAGACCGCCAATATTGTATTTGATGATGATGCGACTGATGCTGTCGTAAAAGGCACGGTCGCGGTTGGAAAAGGTGCGGATGACCATCGACTGGGCAATGCGCTCTTTTAGCGAAAGCGAATTAAAAACCGAATCAACCCAGGCGTTGCCTTCGTGCTGGCGCAGGTCGAAACCGCCAGGGGAATTGTCGGCAGTCTGCGCGCTGAGACTGGTTAGTGATAAAAAAAATAGCAGAGTTGCTGCCATTATTAGTTTTGCGGTTGCCCTGATCATGATTGCTTTTATTTTGACGCTGTGTTGTTTTTTTTGAAACCGTTAATTTTCCTATTTATTTGAAAAAGTTGCAAAAATAAGAAACCGGCGTCAATGGAGTGTCATTAACCACTAC
>JAAYIU010000049.1 GCA_012523265.1 Bacteroidales bacterium
GCGGTGTGTCGTCGGCAGTATTGTGGGGTGTGGGCTTCCTGATGATGGGTTTGCTTACCTTCCTGGTCTATACGATCATGGACCTCAAACTCGACCGCCAAATGGGTGCTGCTGCTGACGAATTGGTAGAACCCGAAGAAGAATTTAAAATTTCTGATATTGGTAAACTCATTACCAATCCGGGCTTTATGACTATCGCCGGCTTGTGTGTGCTGTTTTATTCAGCTATTTTCCCTTTTCAGAAATTTGCTACCGACATGCTGGCCTCTAAACTCGATGTAGACATAAAAGTGGCTGCCGGATATTTTTCGTGGTTCCCTATTGGCGCTATGGTGCTCACGCCGTTTATCGGCCTCTTCCTCGATCTCAAAGGCAAGGGCGCAAGCATGATGCTTTATGGCGCCATCCTGCTCATGATCTCCCACCTGATATTTGCTTTGGTACCGCCAGAGATATTTAACACCACCATCGCCATCCTCACCATTGTAATTCTTGGTGTTGCTTTCTCGTTGGTTCCGGCCTCCATGTGGCCATCTATTCCCAAGATTGTCGAAGACCGCTTTTTGGGTTCGGCCTATGGGCTTACTTTCTGGATTCAAAATATCGGATTGCTGGCAGTGCCCATTCTTATCGGATGGTCGATCAGCGCCTCCAACCCGGGCGTTACCGAGCAGATACAAGCCGGCGTGGAAGGTGCCAAATACAACTATATGGTTCCGGAGTTGATCTTTGCGGGCTTTGGCTTCCTGGCTATTTTGCTGGCGCTGTTGCTCAAGCATGTCAATAAGAAGCATAATTACGGCCTCGATCGCCCCAACAAGCTGCCGAAGGGTGAAGATAGTTTGGTCTAAAAAAAAGTGTTTAAAGAAAAAAAGGTGCCTTCGCGCACCTTTTTTTATGGTTGACTGAGGAGGCATTTTTCTTTTTTATTAATTAAAAAAACAAATCTGTGAACACGCTAACAAAAACCATGAAGGATTCGGCTCTCACCCGCTGGGGCATTTTGTTGCTGGTGGCCTCGGTGCAGGCGGCCAACTACTATTTCTACGATGCCATCTCGCCACTCAAACGCACCCTTGAAACAGAGTTTGGGTTTTCGTCGTCCGACTTTGGCTTGTTTGTTTCGTTTTATTCCATTCCCAATACCTTTTTATTGATGGCTGTTTTGGGCGGCATTATCCTCGACCGTCTGGGAATACGCCGCACCGGCACACTGTTTATCGGCATGATGGCCATCGGCGGATTTATCACCGCTTACGGCGCCAGCACCATGTATCGTTCGGGCGGGCCTTTTTACGGATTGATGCAGTCGTTTTGGCCGGGCTATTCGCCGGAGCTGAAGATGATGCTGGTGGGCAGGTTCTTTTTTGGGCTTGGCGCCGAAACCAGTATTGTGGTCATCAGTAAAATCATCGTCAAATGGTTTAAGGGTAAAGAGCTGGCGCTGGCATTCGGAACAAAAATCGGGATAGCACGGCTCGGATCGTTTGCTGCCTTTTATTTTTCGCCCATGATCAAAGATGCCGCCGACCCGTGGACGCTGGCCATTTGGTTTGCTGCTATGCTGCTGGGTATTGCGCTGCTGGCTTTTTTGGTGTATGTAATGTTCGATCTAAAACTCGACCGCCAGACGCATAGCAAAGTAGAGCTTCTCAAAGCCGACGAACGGTTTAGTTGGGCCGACCTCAAAAAGATGCTCACCAACCCGTCGTTTATCTATGTTTCGTTGCTGTGCGTAACATTTTATTCAGCGGTATTCCCGTTTCAGTCGTTTTCGGCCGATTTCTTTCTTAATAAATTTAGCCTCAATGAGCAGGAGAGTGGCAGAATAGCTTCTTATCTTAGCCTGGGCACCTTGGTTTTTACACCATTTTTTGGATTTCTGGTCGATCGCATCGGGCGCAGCGCCACGCTGATGATCTTTGGCTCTGCGCTGCTGGTGATCATCCATCTGGTATTTGCACTTACGACGATTAACCCGGTGATCCCAATGATTTTTCTGGGCATCACCTTCTCGTTGGTTCCGGCAGCCATGTGGCCGGCTGTTGCCAAAATCGTCGATGAACGCCGAATAGGAACCGCTTACGGAGCTATGTTTTCGTTGCAAAATCTTGGCTTATGGGCTTTCCCGTTACTCATCGGCATAGTGCTCGACCGCACCAATCCTGGCATTACCGACGCGGTGAAAGCTTCGGGCAGCTACAGCTACGATTACACCTGGGCTATTTTGATGCTGGCCGGTTTGGGAATCCTGGGGCTGGTGTTTGCTTTGTTGCTAAAACGCGAAGACAAGAAGTCAGGCTATGGCCTGGAGCTGCCCTCTAATGCGAAGAAGTCGTAATTAAAATCCGTTTTAGGTTATAAATTCTAAGGGAAAAACTATTGTAATCCTGCCCTTCCCATCGGGTGGTATTTCTCGACAGTTTCGCGCAGAAATCTGCGGTCGAGGTGCGTGTA
>JAAYIU010000350.1 GCA_012523265.1 Bacteroidales bacterium
GACATAATCAGGTGCAGATGCACGCTTTTTTCGTTGTTTAATCATTTTCCCTTGCTTATGTTTCGGCAAATATACGTTGAACTAACCACATGAACAAGATATGCGGGTTATTCAGCAGACACTAATTAGCCTAATTCGTGTGAATTCGCGGATGCTTTTGACCGTCCGCTAATTTCCGCCAATGGAGCGAATTACCGCTAATTTTTTTTTAACCGCAGAGCACGCAGAGAAGCCGCAGAGGACGCAGAGGAGAGCTTGTTTTATAATTTCGTGGTAATATTTCGTTGCGCTTCACCTCAAGAAAAAATTACTACCGGCTAAAGGCTATGAACCAACGCCTAAAGGCTGTAGGCTGAGAGTTGCCGATTTTCGTCTTTTCACCCGACAAAAAAAATGGAAAGCCGACTGCTTTTTAAATTCATTTAACTATTTTTGCAGCTAATAAAATTTTAATAATTAAAAATTCTAAATCATGAAAAAATCAGTACTATTTATTGTTGCGCTGTTGATGTCGGGCTTTATGATGGCTCAGAACTGCAGCGACTTGTTCATTTCGGAATACGTTGAAGGCTCTGGCAACAACAAGGCCATCGAAATTTACAATCCCACTACCGCCCCAATTAATCTTAACGGCTACCAACTGGTGCGTTATTCCAATGGAGGCACTACCCCAAACGCTGTTAACCTTAGCGGGGTGGTTCCTGCAAAAGATGTGTACGTTGTTGTGCTCGACAAACGCGACCCCAACGGCACAGGCAACGAAATTATGGTTGATCCGGAACTACAAGCCAAAGCCGACACTTTTTGTTGTCCGGTTTACGATGTCAATAAAGCGATGTATTTTAATGGCAACGATGCTATGACACTCGAAAAAAACGGTGGTAGCATTACGCTCGATATTGTGGCTCGCATAGGCAACCCCGATCCCGACAATGGATGGACCAGCATCACCGATACCACAATTACCTACAACAGTGGCGGTGTGCCCACTACCTATACAATCACTGATTATATTGTCGGCCCGCTTTTCTGGCTGTCGTGGACTAAAGACCATACACTTGTCAGGAAATATGATGTAAAACACGGAGTTACCGAAAACCCCAATCCTTTTATCGTTACTATGGAATGGGACTCGCTTCCTAAAAACACTTTTGATCACCTGGGTTATCATGAGTGTGAATGCAACTCACTATCTGTAAAAGAGCTGGTAGAAGGTGTTGATATTAGATTTTATCCTAACCCGCTTACTGAAGATATCCTAACCATCGAAACGCTCGAAAAAATTTACAACCTGAAGGTTTACAATACCGCTGGACAAACTGTGATCGACCGTCAGCTCAACGGCGTTAATGAAACGATGGTAAACACTACTACTCTGCAGCATGGTGTTTATTTTGTTAAAGTAGGTTTTGATGGCACTTCATTCATCAAGAAAATCATAAAACAATAGTTAGTGAAATTTATCTAGGACACCCTGATCCGAAATGCAATATTTCGTCAGGGTGTTTTTGTCTGTATCAATTTCATCTATAAGAAAATACAATGCAATGAATCTGAAGGGAATAAAACTTTATTGTTTATTTGTGCTACTGCCGGTGCTTCTGCACGCGCAAACGGGAACTATCAGCGGCCTGATTCTGGATTCTAAATCGGGCGAACCACTTATCGGTGCCAATATCATTTATGCTCCCGGCAAAGGCACAGTTACGGATATTGATGGGCGTTATGTTTTAAATCTGCCTTACGGCAATTACACACTTAAGGCTTCGTATGTTGGTTTTGAGTCAGTCGAGCAGCAGATTAATCTGCAGGAGCCGAAAGTCACCATCGATTTCATGCTCGACTACCTTACGCTTACTGAGGTAGAGGTAGTAGGCGATATTGCCCGCGCCCGCGAAACACCGGTAGCGTTCTCCACCATCCAACCCAAAACCTTGCAGGAAGAGCTTGCTTCGCAAGATATTCCATTGATGCTCAATGCTACACCAGGTGTGTTTGCCACCCAACAAGGTGGTGGCGATGGTGATTCACGTATCAACATACGCGGCTTCAACCAGCGCAATGTGGCCGTAATGCTCGACGGCGTACCAGTGAATGATATGGAAAATGGTTGGGTGTATTGGAGCAACTGGTTTGGTCTTGATGTGGTAATGCACAGCACACAGGTACAACGCGGCTTGGGTGCTTCTAAGCTTGCCATTCCCTCAGTGGGGGGCACCATCAATTTACAGACAAAAGGTATTGGTGCCAGGCGTAATGTAACACTCAAACAAGAAGTGGGCGACAACGGCTTTCTGCGAACTTCGCTTGGCTACACCTCTGGCAAGCTCAAAGGTGGCTGGGGAATAACGGCTGCAGGCTCATACAAACGTGGCAACGGTTGGGTGGACATGACCTGGACAGAAGGATGGTTTTATTTTGTGCGCATCGACAAAGACCTCGGTAATCACCGCCTTAGCCTTAAGGCAATGGGTGCGCCACAGCGCCACAGCCAGCGTTCGTACAAAAAATCAATCGCCGAGTTCGACACAGCTTATGCTCATGATCTTGGAATTACGAATGACCAGTTTCTCAATAAGCCTTTAAATCTGGGCATCAAATACAATCCCAATTGGGGCTATCTCGAACGATACTCCATTAACGAATCAGGCGACACACTGCACGCCGACCGCAACCAAGTGAGCGGAAGCCTGAATTATTATCACAAGCCCATGTTTAGTATCAGCGACTTTTGGAATGTTAATAAAAAACTCTACATTTCCAATATTGCTTATCTGTCGCTGGGCAACGGTGGCGGAACAGGCCTCGAAAACAGTGCGAGTATAACTGCTGATGGCCAGATGGACCTTCAGAGTCTTTACAACGCAAACCGATACGGAAAATATAACGCTGACAGGGTGTCGCAGGGAATTCTTAGGTCAGCTATTAATAATCATGTGTGGTATGGCTTGCTTTCTACCTTCAATTATCAAATTAACGACATACTTACGCTATCCGGAGGAATAGATCTGCGTAGCTATACCGGCAAGCATTATCGCGAAATTTACGATCTGCTCGGAGGTGATTATTACATTTCAAGACCAAACCAGTTGAATGCCAATGAAGACCCAAAGTTGCATAAAGTACTCGGTGATAAATACGGTTATTATAATGATGGCATCGTGCGATGGGGCGGACTGTTTGGACAGCTCGAATACAAAAAAGATAAGTTTTCGGCTTTTATCAATATCACCGCATCATACAGTGGCTACAAACGAATCGATTATTTTAAACCAAAAGTTTTAGAACTGTCTGATACCACTTTGCGCATTGGTTATAGCGACGTGATCAACTATAATGGCGTTATCTACGACCGTAATTCCCCAGGGCTGGAATTTGCAGAAACCGGTTGGAAATACATTCCAGGCGCAACCATTAAAGGGGGTGCTAATTATAACATCAACGACAACATGAATGTGTTTGCTAATATGGGTTATCTTTCCAAAGCTCCCCGTTTTAATAATGTTTATGATAATAACAACACGCTCTTCCGAGACATTGAAAATGAATTGGTGAAAGCTGTCGAAGTGGGCTATAGTTATTACAATAGTAAAATCACCTTCAACCTGAATGGCTATTACACCATCTGGGATAATAAACCTGCTGATCGTGCTGCTTCTATCCGCATCGACGACGAAACCTACAGCGTCAATATCAATGGGATGGATGCCTTGCACAAAGGCGTTGAATTAGAACTCGCCTATAAAGTAACCAAGCAATTAATGTACGAAGGGTTGCTCTCGCTGGGCGACTGGAAATGGACGTCAGCGGACTCTGCCCGCATCTACGACGACTATGGTAATTTGAAACAGGTGCGGTATTTTGATGCAAAAGGTATTTATGTAGGCGATGCGGCTCAATTTCAAACGCGGCATACATTACGTTACGAAATGATCCCTGATCTATATCTCAAAGCCGCTTTTACCTGGTTTGATAAATATTATTCACAGTTCGATCCGCTCAACCTTGATCCCGTTACATATCCGGGTTCTTTCGACGATGAAGGCAATCCGCGTCAGTCGTGGAAAGTGCCTGGTTACTATCAGGTGGATATGCATGCCGGTTACGGCTTTTATTTGTCTGGTGTGCGTTTGGATATCAGAGGAAGTGTGCTCAACCTGCTCGACGAAAAATACATCTCTGATGCTGATAACAACGATAGCTTTGGAGGACAGTCGTTTAATGATTTTGACGCAAAATCGGCTGCCGTCTTCTTTGGACTGGGACGCCGCTATAACATCTCGCTTCAACTTAGTTTCTAACCTTTTCTTTACCACCTAAAATTAATAACAATAATGAAAAATATTTTAATGACATTCTCCTTCATTTTGATAGCCACAATCGTCCAGGCGCAACCGGTAGGATACTACAACGGCACTGAAGGCAAAACCGGCGATGAACTAAAATCCGCATTGCACGAAATTATTAACGACCATGTTGTTTATTCTTATTTTGCAAGCAAAACCATTATGAAATTTTCTGATGCCGATCCGGCAATTAACGGCAATGTCATTCTTATTTACACCGGTCGTTCCCAAAATGGCAACGACTATGGCAATGGCGGAAATCAGATTAACCGCGAACACGTTTGGGCCAAAAGCCACGGCAACTTTGCTGATCTGCCTCCCATGTATAGCGATGTACACAACCTGAAGCCTGCCGACGCTTCGGTGAATCAAGACAAAAGCAACAAAGATTTTGATAATGGAGGTTTGCAGCATCCCGAAGCTACCGGCTGTTATTACACCTCCGACACCTGGGAGCCGCGCGATGCCGTAAAAGGCGATGTAGCCAGGATTATTTTTTACATGGATGCTCGCTACGAAGGCACCAACGGCGAGATTGATCTGACCGTGGTAGATGAGATTAATACCTATCCGCTTCCGCACCATGGAAAACTTTCTACTTTGCTGCAGTGGAACCTACAGGATCCGCCCGACGAATTTGAGCGCAACCGCAACAATGTAATCTTTTCATGGCAGAAAAACCGGAACCCTTTTATCGATCATCCTGAATACGCTCAATTGATTTGGGGTGGTGCCAATCTTCCGGTAGCGGCATTTGATGATTTTAGCATCACCCCTGCCAATCCTTCCGACGGCGAGCCTGTGCAGCTGATGGCCAGTGTAACTGCCAACCAGGGAAATCTCAACAGCGTCAAGGTTCACTGGGGCACATCTTATACAAACCTCACCAATATGCTTGCAATGCAGAGCACCGGTGGTAATAATTACGAAATAGAACTTCCCGCGCAGCCCGGCGCTACTACGATTTATTTTCAGATTGAAGCCGAAACCTCTGGCGGCACCGCCACTTCGATTGTTTATAATTACTATGTAGCTCCCGTTTTCAATGGAACGCTCACCAGCATTTATGATATTCAGGGGCAAACAAATGTTTCTCCTTTCAATGGTCAAACTGTAAGTACCACTGGCGTTGTAACGGCTAACTTTGGCGAAAATTACTTCCTACAAAATGGCAATGGTGCCTGGAATGGCTTGTTTATTTACGATCCGAACAGGAACCCCAGCATTGGCGACAGCATAATTGTTACAGGAAAAATTGAAGAATATTACCAAAAAACAGAGATGAAAGATGTGAATGGCTACTATCTCATCGCCTCTGGAAAAAGTTTGCCTGCCCCGGCTCCCATCAATACCGGTGATGCAGCCGAAGCTTATGAGTCGGTGTTGGTACGCGTCAACAACGCTATTTGCACCGACGACCAGTACCAAAGCAACTTCTTTATGTGGAAAGTAAATGATGGCTCTGGCGAAATGCTTGTGCACAACACCTCCATCTTTGAATTTGAACCTGTGGAAGGCGAATCCTATACCGTTACAGGGCCGCTGAATTACGATTTTGATGAATGGAAAATTGAAATCCGTCTCGAAGGCGATGTGCAGAGCGGAATTGATGTTTTCCCGCCTGAAGTTAATGCCGTTGAAGCTATCAACGACACTTTGATTCGTATTACTTATTCGGAAGATCTTAATACAGCCACAGCCACAACGATTGATAATTATTTGCTCGATAATGACATTACAATCCATGAGGTATACATGCATAGCTTTCTACTTAATGTGGTATTCCTCAAAGTATCCAACATGCCTACTAATACTTACCAGCTTAGCATTAGTGAGGTAGAAGACTTTGCAGGTAACGCCATGCCTTTGACAATCAAAGAATTTTACCACGAGAGTAGCAGCATCCTCGAGCAGGTTGGCATAACCAACGTTGTGCTTTTTCCAAATCCGGCCATGGGAATATTTCATTTGACGATGTCGGCAGCCGATGCATCGCTCGTAGAGATTTCTGTGCAGGATTTATTAGGTCGTAGCCGATTTACACGCCAGGAACTTCTCAGCGCCGGCGTTAATAATTTCCATTTTGAAAACCTGGAACTGCCGGCAGGTATTTATTTGATAAAAATCACCAAAGACAACGTTTCGGGATTTCAAAAGCTGATCGTGAAAAAGCAATGAGCATTCAATAGCATACCCCAAAATAGCTGCCCTGATACTTCCGGGCAGCTATTTGCGTTGAAGGGTTTTTGTAGTGCGGCTTACGCGCATCGCAGTGAAAGCCTGTTTTTAGGATAATATTATTAGTTTTGTCGGTATTATTTTTAAAAATTGTTGTCTGGAGAAAGAGCCAGAGATTCGTAATAATAATTTTAGTCGGATAGCAGTGATTGTAAAATGTAGTTTTGAAAATTAGAAAAATGGCAAAAAAACTGGTCATCATTCCCACCTACAACGAAAAGGAAAACATCGAAAAGATCATCCGGTATGTTTTCAACCTTGAGGACAATTTTCATATTCTGGTTGTCGAAGACGGTTCGCCCGACGGCACCGCAGCTATCGTAAAGCGGCTGATGAAGGAGTTCCCCGAAAGGCTTCACATCCAGGAGCGCAAAGGCAAACTCGGCCTGGGCACCGCTTATATCCACGGGTTCAGGTGGGCGCTGCAGCGCGATTATCAATACATCATCGAGATGGACGCCGACTTTTCGCACAGCCCCGACGACCTCTCGCGCCTGGTGGCGGCGTGCGAAAATGGCGCCGACGTGGCCATCGGTTCGCGCTATGTGGATAATGTAATTCGCGTGGTAAACTGGCCAATGGGCCGGGTGATGATGTCGTACTTTGCCTCCAAATACGTAAAGGTCGTCACCGGTTTAAAGATTGCCGACTCTACCGCCGGCTTTGTTTGCTACACCCGCCGTGTGCTCGAAACCATCGACCTGAGCAAGATCAAATTCATAGGCTACGCCTTCCAGATAGAGATGAAGTTTACGGCCACCAAACTTGGCTTTAAAGTAGTGGAGGTGCCCATCATCTTCACCGACCGCAAAGAAGGCACCTCCAAGATGAACGCCGGCATTTTTAAAGAAGCCATTTTTGGCGTTATCAAATTAAGGTTTAAAAAAATAGCGCCTGCTGCCGGGTCTGGTCAACCTCGCTAATCGGGGTTTGAATCCTTACGCTTACCCTTCTGGTTGGAAATACTTTTTAGCCACACAGCTTGCTCATATCCCGCATCTTCTTATTTTTGTACTTCGTTCGCATGTTGTATTAAAAAGATAGGGCTATGAAAAATATCGGATTCAATGTGAAACAAACCATCGTTGCAGTCTGGCTGGCTGTGGTTGCCATAACATTGGCTGCGTCGTGCAGCAAATTTGCCGATGATTTCGATTTTGATAAAATAGCCAAACCGGCCTGGAATCCCGCCTACGCCATTCCGTTGGTCAATTCGTCGATAGGCGTTGCCGACTTTTTTAAGGAAGACGGCAATTTTCAAATCATCAGCAACCCCGACCAAACGGTGAGTTTTGTCTATTCTGCCGACAGTTTGTTTTCGGCTACTGCCAGCGAGTTTATCACTTTTCCCGATCAGGAGTTTCAGTTTCCACTGGCGTTTTATCTGCCGCCTATTCCACCCGATATTTACGACACTGTGACGCTTCAGCGCAGTTTTGCGTTTACGCCCGCCATCGCCGGTCAGATTATCGACAGCCTCTTTTTCAGTCAGGGAAATTTAGATCTTACCATCCGTACCAACCTAAACCGTGACAAGGCAAAGATGATTTTGGTGTCGAAGGGAATCAGAGATGCCTTTACCAATCAACCCTTCCGGTGGGAAACCTCACTCGATAATCCTGGTCAGCTGGCGTGGGTCGAAGCCGATACCTCTATTGATCTGGCTGATTACAAACTTGTGATGAACAGTGCCGGCGATACTGCCACGAATCTTATAAAATTTGAAGTGACAATGATTGTTCGTGGCGACAACCAGCCCAACCTTTCGCCCTATGCGCTGAGTGTGGATGGCGCAATAGATGCAATGAAGTTCAGTAAATTATTTGGTTACATCGGGCAGTACGAGTTGCCGCTGATCGATTCGCTGCGCATCACGCTTTTCGATAAGGTTATAAGTGGCAACATCAACATCGGGGAGGGTGCGGTGAAGCTGAATTTTGAAATCGACAACTCTTTTGGAGTGCCTGTAACCTTTGATGCCGACGAGCTTTATATCCGCTCTGCACCCGATCCTGCACAAACGCTCGACGTTTATCTTTTTGGCGAAGGTGTGCCCAACGTTTTTGGCATCACTTCGCCCGACTTTACACAGATTGGGCAGTCGGTGCACACATCACTCGATTTTTCGCAGGGCAATCTCAACGAGGCTTTTGGTTTCATGGCCGGAGCTTTGTTTTATAATCTGAAAGCCAACCTCAATGCCGATACCAGCACCTCCGGCGACAACTTTTTGCTGACCGACAGCCGCATCCGTCTCGATGCCCGGCTGGAATATCAGCTTTTTGGTGCCCTCGACAAGGTGACAGTGCTGGACACCATTGCCCTGAATCTTAACAGCAATACTGACGACCTCGATTATTTGCTTTTCAGAATTAACCTCACCAATGGTTTTCCGCTGGCAGCGGGTGTGCAGGTTTATTTTGCTGATGCCGATTACCGGGTGCTTGACTCACTGATAACCGATGGCAGCAGCTACCAGATTGCCGGCGCTGCCGTTGCTGGGGCGCCTGGATACCAGGTTACTTCTCCCGTTCTGCAATCCACCGACATCACCGTGAAGAATGCTGCTTTGCAGCACATCACTGCTTCGGAATTTATGATTATGAAAACAAACCTTTCCACAACCAATGTGCAGCTGGTAAAGATTTACAGCGATTATAATTTGCTGCTCAAGATAGGTGTGATAGCGGGTTTGAACATTACCAAAAACAAAAATTAACAACCAGGAAGATGAAAAAGAGGAATCTATTGCTGCGCTTTGTTTTGATAGTCTTTGCAGTGGTTGTACTGTCCGGTACTGTTTTTGCCCAGGCCGACCGCTCCCTGATCTTCATGGATTTGGTTCCGCAACGAAATCAGGTGAATCCTGCATTTGTGCCCGATTACCAGTTGTATGCAGGCATCCCGTTTCTGTCGTCGGTGAAGGTAGGTTTTGAAAACACCATTCATTACGATGATATTTTTATTAAAAGAGGCGATTCGCTGGTGCTCGACCGCGACCACATCCTGAACAGCATCAGCGACGAATCGCGGGTAAATATTAATAGCGGTGAAGAGTATTTTGCTTTTGGGATGCGGCACGGCGAAAATTATTTTCATTTTCGGATAGCTGACGTTGGCCAGTCGCAGGTGATGATTAAAAAAGATATGCTGCGTTTTTTGCTTTATGGTAATGGAAGCAGCGAGTTTTTGGGAAAAAATGTAAACATCGGTGGATCGGCCGTCAACCTGAGCTACTACCGCGAATATGCCCTGGGCTACGCGCGAAACGTTATTCCGGGACTTACGGCAGGCGTCACACTCAAATATTTGCAAGGCATTGCCAACTTTTCATCCCAACGCACCAATTTTTCTTTGCACACCAGCGAAGAGGATTTTACCATAACAGCCACCTCCGACGTAAATATCAACATGTCGGTGCCGGGCATCGGCTCCGACGAAGTGAAGGCTGGTGATTTTTTGCCCAACATCCGCAACTCAGGTTTTGCCATCGACCTGGGCGCGACTTATCAGGTAGATCCAAAAATAAATGTGTGGGCAAGTCTGCTCAATTTGGGCAGCATCGGTTGGAAAGAAAACCTGCGGAATTATCAAACCACCGATCCCGACAAAACAGTGGTTTTTGAAGGTTTTGATATCAATGATTATTTCGTTGATAATAGCCTGGATAGCGAACACCTTGATGATGTGCTCGACTCGATAGCCGACGAATTTGGTATCGCCGAAAAGGCCGAAAAATATCGCACCCGGCTGCCAGCCAAGCTTAATCTGGGCGCCGGCTATGCTTTTACCGATGATGATCTGATGAACGTGCTGGTGCGCACCCAATTTTTTCAAGGCTACAGCCAAACAACTTTTTCTGTGGCCTACACACGCATGCTGGGCAAACAGGCGCAAATCATGATTTCAAATACTTTTTATAAATCGAGTGTGCTGAATCCGGGACTGGGCGTTGCCGGAAACATTGGCCCCGTGCAGCTTTATCTGATGGCCGAAAATTTTATCGCCCCACTCATGCTCAACCGCACCAACGTTTTCGTTTTTCGCTTTGGGGTTAATCTGGCTTTCGCCAAAAAAACCACCACTGAAAAGCTTCCCACACCAGTGGATTAGTTGCTTTATCATCTGGATATGCACACACACTTCACTAACCTTTTACTTGCTACCTGCCTTTTTCTCATCGCCCGTCCCTCAGCTCTTCTTTTTCTAAATTCTAAAACCTGATCACCTATTTTCTGTTAGTATTGTTTACCTTTGACCTGAAAAATGAAAAGAAAGATGAGTTACATAATTACCAATGCACAGATTGTAAATGAAGGTGAAATATTCAAGGGTTCCGTTCTGGTGCGCAACGGACTGATAGAAAAGGTGCTGCGGCACGACGACGACCTTTATCAACATCAGTATCATGAGCATGAGTTTATCGATGCACAGGGCAAATACCTCATTCCCGGCGTTATCGACGATCAGGTGCATTTCCGTGAGCCGGGCCTTACACACAAAGCCGACATTGCTACCGAAAGCAAAGCTGCCGTGGCTGGTGGCGTTACTTCATTTATGGAGATGCCCAATACCATCCCCAACACGCTGACCCAGGAGCTGCTCGAGGAAAAGTATGCACTTGCCGCCGAAAAGTCGCTTGCCAACTACTCGTTTTACATGGGTGCTTCCAACGATAATCTCGAAGAGATCAAAAAGACCAACCCGCACAATGTGTGTGGCATCAAGGTTTTTATGGGTGCTTCTACCGGCAATATGTTGGTGGATAACCCGCAGACGCTGGAAGCCATTTTCGTGGAAGCGCCCTGCCTGGTGGCCGTACATTGCGAAGACGAAGCTACCATCCGCCACAATTTGCAACAGGCCATCCAAAAATACGGCGACGAAGTGCCTGTAACGCTGCACCCCGACATACGCAGCGCCGAAGCCTGCTATCGCTCCTCTTCTTTTGCTGTGGAGTTGGCACGCAAACACAACACCCGGCTTCATGTGCTGCATCTCTCCACGGCACGCGAAACGGAGCTTTTCGATAATAATATTCCGCTGGAGCAAAAACGAATTACTGCCGAAGTGTGCGTGCATCATCTTATCTTTTCGGCGGAGGACTACATGCACAAAGACAATTTTATAAAATGGAACCCGGCCATCAAAACCATCGGCGACAAGCTGGGGCTTTTCAACGCCATGCTTAGCAACCGGCTGGATGTAATCGCCACCGACCACGCCCCCCACACCATTGCCGAGAAAGAACAGCCTTACCTTAAGGCGCCTTCGGGAGGTCCGCTGGTGCAACATGCGCTGCCGGCCATGATTGAGTTTAGCCTGCGCGGCAAGATCACCCTGCCGCGTATCGTGGAGAAGATGTGCCATGCGCCGGCTGTATGTTTTAATGTGAAAAAACGAGGCTTCATCCGCGAGGGCTACCATGCCGACCTGGTGCTCATCGACACCGACAACCCCTGGCAGGTGAGCAAATCCAACATATTGTACAAATGCGGATGGTCGCCGTTTGAGGGAGAAACCTTCAGAAGCCGTGTGCTTTATACTTTCGTTAATGGCAACCTCGTTTACAATCGCGGAACATTTTACGAACAGTTTAAGGGCCAGCGCCTGCTGTTCGACAGATGATAATTATTACAAACCAAGTACAACATATCCGATGAAAAAATCAAATTTTCTCTACCTGATCGCTTTTGTCTTGTTTCTGACAAGTTGCGCCTCCGGACTCGAAGAAACCGTGAAGGAAAGCTACGAAGACGGATCACCCAAAGTAGTTCAGTATTACGACAACCACGGCGACGAGCGCCACATGGTGGAAGAAGCCTATTATTATCCCGACGGGCAGGTGCGTATGCGCGGCACCTACCTCGATGGCGAAAAACACGGCACCTGGACCTCCTGGTACGATAACGGCAACAAATGGAGTACAGGCCAATATACCAACGGCGTAAATGACGGCATCACCATCACCTGGCACGAAAACGGCCAAAAATACTACGAAGGCCACTTTACAGCGGGAGCACGCACCGGCATCTGGCGCTTCTGGGACGAACAGGGAGAGCTGATCAAAGAGATTGATTATAATAAGAAGTAGGCCGGTCGACAAAAATGTGTAGTGAGCGGTGAGTAGTGAGCGGTGAGCGATGAGAGATGAATAGTGAGAGATGAGAGATGAGTAGTGAGCGGTGAGCGGTGAGCGGTGAGTAATGAGCGGTGAGCGGTGAGTAGTGAGCGATGAGCGGTGAGCGGTGAGTAATGAGCGATGAGTAGTGAGCTGGATTTAAGACCCCTGTAAAGCCAAGCCCCAGCGGGGCGACATCAATATTTATTACGATTGCCTGCCCTAAGCATGTGGAAGGGAATTACGAATGATTTTACCTCTTCTCAAAACGAATGTACACCGGCAGATGGTCGCTGTAGCCGCCATAGTATTCGTTGCGCCCGGCCGTGCGGTTGGGCACCATCTCGCCGTCTTTCTGGCGGAAAAGCATCCAATCTTTCTTTAGGATTTGAATGGTGGCAGGCGATAGTTTGTAGGTGGTATTTCCTTCGAGCAGGTTGGACGACACGATAAACTGATCGAACAAATCCCAGCTTCGCCAGTAGAGGGTGCCTTCGCCGCCAGTAAAATTTTCGGTGGCGAGATTATAAAGCTGCGATTTTCTCACATTATTTTCCGGCACGCGTGCGCCCAGCGTTACAGCTACATTGTCGTCGGTGGGGTTGTCGTTCAGGTCGCCCATGATGATGATATTGGCGTTGGCGTCGAAGCGGAAGATGGAATCGACGACCTGGCGCACCTGCTGCGCTGCACGCTGGCGTTTGGGATCGCTTAGTTCTTTTCCGCCCGAGCGCGAAGGCCAATGGTTTACGAGGAAATGCAGTGTATCGTTATCGGCAGCCAGCGCTTTAAAATAGAGCAGGTCGCGGGTGCGGTCGGTGCTGTCGAAATCGAAAGTGAGCGGGCAGGGGCGGCTGTGTATCGGCTGCAGCATACCGCGGCGATACAGCAGCGCCACGTCGATGCCGCGTTCGTCGGGGCTGTCGAAATGAACGATGTCGTAGCTGCCTTTATCCAGTGGCCGGGTAGCCACCAGGTCGCGGAGAACACCCAGGTTTTCTACTTCTGCCAGACCGATCGCCAGCGGTAAGTCCGTACTGTCGATGGCGCCCAGCACACGTGCAATATTTGTGAGCTTTTGCGCGTAGCGTTCCGCAGTCCAGCTTACGGTAGCCCCCGGTGTGAAGTCGCCATCGCGGACACCCTCATCGTTGATGGTATCGAAGAGGTTTTCGACGTTGTAAAAAGCAACCGTAAAATGATCGGGAGGCGCCTGCCCGCAGGAGGTGAACAGATACAAAAGCCCAAAAGCTGATGCAATTACCGGAAGGAGAATTCTTGTTTTCATTCTATTAAAATTTGAATTTAGTATCGTTCTTATTTTTTATTTTAATAAAGCACCACTCTTCTCCGGTTATTTCCGTGGCTTCTTGTCCTGCAGCCACAGCATCTGTCCGGTGCGCGGCTCGGTGCCTGGCTCCATGCGGTTTTTGCGGTAAAGCTTATTTAGTCTGATGCCGTAGAGCTGGGAGATAGTGCGCATGGTTTCGCCCTGTTTTACATAGTGATAAGGTGTGGTGGCTTTGCTTTTTTTGCGTTGCAGATACACCATGTCGCCTTCTTTGATCTTGTCGTTCTTTGTCAGGTCGTTGTATTTCCACACCTGATAATTGTAGATGTTGAAGTCGGCGGCGATTTTATAAAAGTCGTCGCCTTTGCGGGCAAAGATGAATTTACGTTCGTTGTTGGTGAGCACTTTGCGGTTGTTTTTGCCTACGCCAAAGGCTTCGTATTTTCGTTGGTCTGCTGAGGGGATTTCGTCGGGTCGTTTCTGGCGAGCCAGGGCATCTTTGTCAAGCAGATCGTATTTATACAGCTCCAGCTCTTCGATGATCTTGATGAGCATGCCGGCATACTTGGGGTTGGTGGCGTAGCCAGCCTTTTTAAGGCCGTGCGCCCATCCTTTGTAGTCGGTTATCGGAAGCTCAAACAGAAAGGCGTACCTTGAGCGCTGGCTCAGGAAAAAAGAGTGGTCTTTATAAGATTCTTCGGCATTGGCATACACGCGGAAGCATTCGTTGGCGGCGTCGTCGTCGAGGAGCATCGACTTGCCTTCCCATCCCACGTGACATTTTATGCCGAAGTGGTTGTTGCCCTCGCGTGCCAGGCGGCTGTTGCCGCTGCCCGATTCTATGATGCCCTGCGCCAGCGTGATGCTGGCCGGGATGGAAAAGTCAATCATTTCGCGTACAGCGATCTCTTTGTACATCTCCACGTATTCGGCGCGCGTCATCTTCACGTTTTGCGCCGTCAGCGCCAACGGCAGAAGCGCCATCATCAGCAACAGCATCACCTGCCCAAGTGCATGCATTTTGTTTCTGAACAACTCTTTCCGTTGTATCCTCATATTTCTGTTGCTGTTTGCCACCATTTTATTCTACAAATAAAGCCACTTTTGGCCGATTATTGTAAAAGCAGCCGAAAAGAAATTTGCTGAAAGAGGCAAACCATTCATTAGACTGATGTATTTTTCGCAATATATTAAAAATGATTTTGAGCTTAACGAGGAAATGACACGATGGAATAGATTTCTCTGCCATACATGCGGCTTAATTGATGCATTCTCCATGTTTTCAGCATGGTCATTCCACATCGCTCACTTTTCCTCTGCTATCTTCGCTGTGCACATAGTACATCCCAAACATTCCTATCATGGCATCGAAGCGCCTAAGGTTGTCTTCGCCGTATTTGGAAAGGTTTTCATAAATTTTGCTGAGCTTTTTGGGCTTTGTCAGGCTGCTGCCTGATTTACTGAAGAACTTGTCGGCATAGCAGAGCATTTTTTCTTCCACCGAAAGGGGCATCATATCGCGGTGGGGCAGCGGCAGATTGAGGCGGACGATCTCTTCGCGCGGGATGCCCGTGCCGGTGTGGCGTTCGGCAAAAAGCGCCACTTGCTCCGGCAATCCTTCGCGTTCCAGAATTTCGCGCCCCAGGTAGCCGTGGCAGATGTAAGGATGGCGGCCAAAGCAGCCAATGTCGGGCGCGAGGGTTTGGGTGATGCCAATGTCGTGCAGCATTGCTGCCAGCGCCAGAAGTTCAGTGTCGGGCGCGAGGTGTTTGTTTTTGTCTGCGATTTTTAATACCAAATCGCGCACAGCCATCGAGTGCGTAATCAGGATGTTATAAGCCAACGTGTCAGTAGGAGCATATTTTTGGATGATTTTTATGGGATCAACATCTCGATACATTTTTAGAATAATTGGTTTTTAAAACAAATCAAAAATCAGCCGCAGATAAACGTAAGCATCGGGTGCAAAGTCGCGATAGCCCTCCAGGTTCAAATTTTTCCAGGCTACCTGCACGCCGGGGTCAATCGACACCGACTCGTTGAGGATAAACTTCACGCCGCCATTGAGAAATATGCCAAAGCCGATGCCGCCCTGGTAAATGTCGTATTCGTAAGAGTTGTTGTTGGGGATGTAGCCACCCGACCCGTAGCGGTTGACGAGCGTGTATTGCTGTTTGCCAATCTGAATGCGGCTTTCGAGCACGCGCAGGCTGTTCATCTGCAAACCCGTTTCGATGAAAATACTGGTGTATCCGCCTACGCGGTAAAACTTGCTGATGCCCACGTCGATGGTTACCTGCTCTTGCTTGCCGCGGATATACCCGGTGCGCAGTGCCGGTTCGCTGCTGTAGGTCACCGAATCGATCACCATCTGAAAAACCCCGCTGGTCACCAGTTTTACATAGTTCGACTGCACGAAAATCCCCGTGGTGTTGTTAAAGTTGTACTTGACGTAAAAGCCAGGCATGATGGTGGCGTTGTATTTCATGTCGAGCGGGTAGTAAATCCACCAGGCCTTTTCTCCATCGGTAATGCCATATTGCCTCTTCCACTCTTCGAGCGATGATGCCCATGCGTCAGGAATATTGCCATCATTAATTTTGTAAATATTATTGCTGTTGAGTTCCTGATAAATCTCCTCGTACCAATATTTGTTGTTCAGCACATACTCGATGTTGTTATCGTTGAAACGCTCGCCACTAAAGTATTGCGCCGAATAATTATTAGAAAAATACAAGCCCATATTGATGCCAAAGCGCCATCCCGTCAGGTCGTATTCCGACCAGTCGCGCTCTTCAGGGGTAAATCGCGGCATGCGCGCCTGGGCATTGGTGTTGGCTGTAGCCAAAAAGATGATCAGCACGAGCATCCCGAAAGCGATGGTGGCGGCTTTTTGATTTTTCATAATAGCTTTTATAAAATTCTGAAAAGCAAAAATAGGTAAAAAGCTGGCGGCGCTGGTATTGTCGTTTGAATAAACAGGCATTTTCTTCAAACATCGGATCAGCTCCATAGGCGCGAAATTATGGTAGAATGAAGCATCAACCAAAACAAAAGCGCCATGGGAGCGACACCTCGGATGATTTGTTGATGTGGTGATTTGTTGATGTGGTGATTTGTTGATGTGGTGATTTGGTGATGTGCTGATGTGTTGATGTGCTGATTTGAGGATTTGGAATTTCTTAGCTCAAAATATGTATTTTCTTCAAACATTGAATCAGCGCCATAGGCGCGAAATTATGGTAGAATGAAGCATCAACCACAAACAAAAGCGCTGTAGGCGCGATACCTTTAATGATTAAATTTCCTCGTCAGCTTTGGCTTTTCCGCTTTTTTTAGAACATTTCGTTTCAACAGGCAAAAACTGTAAAAATAATGTGGCCGAGGTGCAACCTCGTCCAAACGCCGAAACACACAATTTCCAAAAGACAATAAAATAATTTCTAAATAAATCTCAATAACCAAACTGCTCCGGGGTTTGAAATTTGAGGTTTGGGATTTATTTGTCATTTGGAATTTGTCCTTTGGTATCTTCCTTTATTGAAATGCAGGTGCAATGGCGTAGGTTTTCACCGCAGTGGCAAAAGCTTTGTCGAAAGCCTCTTTGTCTATCGTTACCGGAATTTTGTTTTTGTCACAATATTCGATAAGGTGTCGTGTGTTGAGATTTCCCACCAGTTCGTAGCCAGCCATGGGGCAGCCGCCCAGTCCGCTCATCACGCCATCAAAACGGCGGCATCCTGCGCGGTAGGCAGCGTCGATTTTCTCGTACCAGTTGTGCTCCTGGGTATGCAGATGCAGCCCCACATCGGCGCAAGGCACTTCGCGGTTAAAGCGACTGAAAACCTCGCCCACCATTTTGCCATCGGCCGC